>JAIBDF010000008.1 GCA_024679535.1 Chromatiales bacterium | reverse complement strand
CGAGCCGGGCTACGCGAATGCCGTGCTGCCTGATGCCACTGTGGACGTTCTGGGTTTTATCGCTCACTGGATCATTCTACCGACTATTCTTGAGGACATTAATGCCGAGTACGCCCATATCCATGCCGTCGAACACGGGAAAGCCCGCGCGCTCGAAAACTGCCTTGTATCGCTGGTAGGGCACGCCGGCGTCGATAACGATCCCGACCAGGCGGCCGTTCGACTCTGCAAGTGATTTCAGCCTGGCCGCAAAAGCTTCCGCCTGCGTCAGTTGGTCCGTGTCGAGTTGCTCCGATAACGGCACCAGCCCCAGCATGACGACGCCGGCACCAAATTCGATCATCGCCCTGACGCAATCGAAGTACACGTCTTCGTCCGCCATCGGCGTCAGGTCCAGCGGATTGGACGCCGCGACAAGCCCCTGCATGTTGTGACGCTGGAGCACTTCGCCAAGTGCGTTACGATTGTTGTCAGTGAGCTCATAAAGGCGTTCCGAATCATTGTCGCCCAGCGTATCGACGCTGCCGACGGTTTCGTAGCCGGCATTCGTGACGATGGCCAACTTGCCGAGTGTCTGCAGGTCCGGATAGGCCGCCATCCATTTCAGCACCGCGTTGAACTGGTTAAACGACTCGGCAAGTATCGCTCCGGCCGCGAGCAGCAGTCTTTTGTGCACATGATAATCACCCGTCATGGCGCCGGTATGGCCGGCGGCTGCGGTCTGACCGAGCTGCGAGCGCCCGCCTTTGTACAGGATGACGTGGCGATGTTCCGCACGAAATTCTTCAACCAGTTTCGCGACCGCACAGACATCGGCACCGACGAATCCTTCGACATAGACACCCAATACGCGTACTGACTTATCACGCACCATCAACGCCATGAAATCCGAAAGCTTCATGTCGAGTTGATTGCCGATAGAGAACCCGTATTTGATATTCAGGTTGGAGTGGCGTGACAGGCGCGTTATGAGAAACGCGCCGCTTTGGCTGATCAGCGCGACGTCGGAGTCCGGCGCAAACTGTACATTCAGTTTGCTTTGTGGAATGAACAGGCTGTTCAGCTTGAGTGGGGACAACAGCATGCCCAAGCCGTTGGGGCCAACAATCGCCGGGCACCACTGCCCGCTTTGCCGGCGCGACTCAATCAGTTCGGACAGCCGCTCGCCGAAGCCACTTTTGTCAGCGCCATCACCGATGCCGCCGGCCACGATGTAAACAACCTCAGCGCCACCGCCCTCTGCGCATAGTCGTTCAACCATTTGCACACAGGGTTCCGCCGGCAATGCCAGGATCAACACATCGACCGGAGCGTCCGCCAACGCGGCTACATCAGGAACACATCGAATGCCGGCGAAGTGATCGATGCCCGGCTTGACTACCAGTAAGCCGTCCTCCGACAAGGACGACTGCCGAAGGTTTTCCAGTATCAGTCCGCCGACGCTGCCTGCTTTCGCCGAGACACCGGCCAGTGCGATCCGCCTGGGCTTCAGGAAACTGTCGTCGTGTAAAGGCACCGGGCAAGTCTCGACATGCCCTTCTTCGGAACGCAGGCCGACGCCGTCAAGCGCGACGATGTCGCCCGCACGATCAACGACCAATGGATTCATTTCGAGCAGGCTGAGCTGCTCCAGGGCCATCAACTCATCGAGTTTCCAAAGCTTTTCGAGAAAGTCCAACAGCGTCTGGCCATCAACGAGAGCCGCCTGCTGGCGTGCCCGGCCGAGCAGGATCCTGCCCAACCAATGGCCGCTGAGTTCTTCGAAGGCTTCTTTGGGCGAATACACCGAGGCAGGCCATACGAGCAGTGACTGCTTGAGTTCCCGCGCCCAGTCCTCGGTCAGCAAGCCGCCGAAACCGAAACTGATAATGGCTCCGCAACACCTGTCCCGTTGCAGGCTGACAAATATCTCACTCGGCGCATTCCTGGCATGCTGGGCCTGAACCCGCTCCGCAATGAGCGTACCCAGCCAGTCAAACTGCCGGCCGACTCGCGCCGCCATGCGGTTGTGCAGCGCACGGACAGCATCTATATCGAAGTCACAAAACGCCAGGGCGTCATGATCCGACTTGTGCCACAGGTCCCGGGCGATGCCCTTGATAACGACCGGGTCGCCACTTGCGAACGGCGCATCGGCCACGCTGCTCTCATCATCGACAAGACAATGGCGGGGCGTCTTGATGCCAACGCGAGACAATAATTGGTAGATCTCATGTTCCGGGATAAAAGCGCTCGTCATCGGAACAGTCTACGGCATCGCGCTACGAGCGCGTATAGGTTCCCACGAGTCGGTTCATGGCGATTACGTTGGGTTCGATCTTTTCCAGCAGCGCCCACAGCGTCAGTCCTGGCTCGAGGTCGACGTCCGCATCCAATGCCAGCAGCCAGAAAAAGTAGTGGTGTGTGCCGTGACCTTCTGGCGGCATTGGCCCGCCGTAACCCAACTGACCAAAATCGTTGACTCCCTGAATATAGTCGCCGACGCCTTCGGCAAGTTCGGTGACAGACCCCGGAATGGAGTACAGCACCCAGTGCACAAACCCATAGGTACCCGGTTTCACCAGCGGTGCGTCGGGATCGTGACAGATCAGCGCGTAAGAACGGACACCGTCAGGCTCGTCACGCCACGATAATGCAGGTGACACGTCGTCACCTTCACCGGTGTGCTGCGTCGGAATCGGTGCGCCTCGGTCGAAGGCCGAGCTCGATAACGTCATGTCGGAAAGTGCAAAACCCATGAGGCTTTCTCCTTGGCAAAGACAGGTGGCTGCACCCTCATATAGGCCTCTTCGGTCGGATTCGCAATACGCTATGACCGTAGGCTTCTGTGAGCCCGGGTTACGGCCACTAATGTTCCATTGATTCGATAATACTAGAAATATAGTTGACACGCCCCACAGTGAAGTGTATTTTCCAGTTATGAAAATTGACGAAGCCGCGAAACAGCTCGAGGCGTTGGGCAATCCGACTCGCCTGGCCATCTACCGGATCCTTATTCGGCACGGTAAGGACGGGTGTCCTGTCGGCGAGATCAGGAAGAAAGTGGAGATACCCGCGTCGACCCTTTCACACCACATCGCCAAGCTCGTGAACGCCGGACTTATTACCCAGGAACGGGACAGTCGCAGCCTGTTTTGCAAAGCGGACTTTGCGAATATGGATACCCTGATGACATTCCTGGCGCGTAACTGCTGTACGGAGGAGTCACAGTTTCAAGCGCCCAGTTAGCCGGTTTTTTTTGATTTATTAATTCGATATTTCTAGTATATTGGAGAGTAATATGGTTTCGAATCAGTCCTGTTGTGACAGTGTCGATGATGCATACAACACAGGCAGTCCGGAGAAGCCCGGCAGTGGAGCCATTGACTACCTGAAAAGCATCGACAGGACCTGGCTTCTGATCGGTTTGCTTTTTCTCGCGATCGCGATCGGGTTGCCGTCACATTTTTTGACCAGCGTCCGGTTCACGATCGACAATCTATGGGGTATTGCTCCCTTTTTACTGCTGTCCGCAACCGTGGCGGGGTATCTTGAAGCAGCCGGCGCCGATCGGGTGATTGGCAAGGTATTCTCCGATCGTGTCGTCCTCGCTGTCGTTTCAGCCGCCGTATTTGGGGCTCTGTCTCCGTTTTGCTCGTGCGGGGTTATTCCGTTGATTGCTGCGTTGTTGGTAGCGGGCGTTCCGCTCGCAGCCGTGATGGCATTCTGGGTGGCCTCACCGATCATGTCTCCGTCAATGTTCGTGGTCACCGCAGCGGGTCTCGGCGTGGAATTCGCCGTCGTGAAGATGTTCTCGGCCATCGCTGTTGGGCTGTCTGCCGGCGGACTAACTTTGCTCTTGCAGCAGATGGGCGTATTCAGGAGTCCTTTACGGTCATCGCTCGTCTCTTCCTGTGGCAGCGACGATCCTGCCCAAAAAATCAAGGGCAGCGCGACGGCGTGGCGCGTCTGGCAACATCCGGAGCGCGTTGAGATTCTGCGGGGAAAGACAGCGGCCATGGTGCTGTTCCTTGGCAAATGGCTGACATTGGCATTTGTGTTGGAAAGCCTGATGATCACCTACGTACCCGCCGAACTCCTTGGGCAATGGCTGGGTTCCGGTTCAACCTGGGCGATTCCGCTGTCGGCTGTGATCGGCGTTCCGGCTTATCTGAACGGTTTTGTGGCGGTCCCCGTCGTGGCCGGCCTGATTGAAAATGGCATGACGCCGGCTGCCGCACTGACCTTCATGTTGGCTGGTGCCATGACCAGTATTCCTGCCGCGATCGCCGTGTTCTCACTGGTCAAACGTGCGTTATTTATCTGGTATGTCTCGCTGGCATTGGTCGGTGCGATGGCTGCAGGCTGGGCCTACCAATTTTTTCTTACAGTAATGTGAACAGCTTGCACGAACACAAATGGAAATGAATATGGACACGCCTACAAAATTCCTGTTCGTCATGGATCCTTTCGAATCGTTGAACCTGGAAACGGAAACGTCACTCATTCTGATGCAGGAATTGATCAAGCGAGGGCAGCGCGTTTTTTGGTTGCAACAGGAAGACATCGCGCTGGTACATGATCAGCCAATTGGCAGGATTTCTCCTGTCACTGCGACTGATCCGCTGGCGCTTATGGAGGCACGCTGGTCGGACCTGAACTCGTTTGACGCGGTCCTGGTGCGTAAGGACCCACCGTTCGATACGGAATACCTGCAGCTGACGTTGATCCTCGATCATCTTGATCCTGGCATCGCACAGTTCAATGATGTGAAAGCGCTCAGGAACTTCAACGAAAAGATGCTGCCTCTGCGCTGGCCCGAGTTTACCCCGCCGACCTTGATCACAATGAATACAGATCAACTCGAGCGATTCACTGTGGAGCACCGGCACCTGTTGTTGAAACCACTAAACGATTGTTCAGGGCGCGGTATCTCGAGATTGAAATGGGATGAGCGCGGAGAATTTCGAGCGCAAATTGACGCAGCGCTCGTTGGTGCCAATGGCAAGCCCCGCTACCTCGTTGCCCAGAAATACCTGCCCGCAGTAAGTGCGGGCGACAAGAGAGTCTATCTCCTCAATGGAAAAGCGGTAGGCATGGTCAACCGGATCCCACGGCACGGCAGCTATCTCGCCAACATTCACCAAGGCGCACAATGTGAACGCGCACGCCTTGGTGCGAGAGAAGCTCAAATTATCAGGACGATCGCACCCTTCCTCATCGATCATGGAATTTTTCTGGCCGGCGCCGACTTCATAGATGGCTACCTGACGGAGCTCAACATCACCAGCCCCTCAGCAATTCGCCAGATTAATGCAGTGAGCGGTGAGCAGGTCCAGCAAAGGATCGTGGATGCGATGCTGGAGAAGGTCCTGGGGAACCGCGGTAGCAGGCGAAAGGCCGCGATTAGATCTGGCGATCATTACTCGCGTAGGAATCGCTGCTGTGACGATTGGCGGGGTGTTGCCGCATAAAATGACCATGAGGAGCAAATCTCTCCATCAGACAAACGCTTCGTCTGACCGGTTACCTGACTGCGCCAAAATTGCGCGATGGCAGGAATGCATCGGAGACGGATGAGCGTTCCCGCATTGGCAAATGAGCCATCGACATCAGACGCTCCATCGAAATCGGTTCTTTCTGATTACCTACGCTCAGGTTCGCGTTTCTGAACACGGTGTACACCCACGGCCGTTTGAAGTTGATCGTACCGACGGTGGCGAGTAGGCGCGCCAGCCGGGCGTAACGGGGTTCTTGTGTGGACGTATCTTCACGGGCTGCATGCAGGTCATTTCGGAAAAAACTGCCAGAACCATGTCGAAATCATGAAAAAAGTGAAGCCAAAGATGGCTTTTACGGCTGACCTGGTAAACGAGACGGGTGTCAACTTTCGCAAGCATCGTGATCACGAGAAATGGGTATCCAGGAAAGCTGGGCGTGATCGAGGCATTGAGACCCTCCGCTTGATCATGAAAGACGGCAAGATATACTAGAACACGCTGTAGGGGGTCCTTTAATCAAATTCAATCGACCCTTTCTGTGATGGCATTGCGGCTCACCCAAGGTGCCCTCGCCGACCAATATTCCGGCGCAGCCGACCGATGAACCGAATCAGCGGCCTGGTCGTATTCGCGGCGTTTCGCGCCGTTGGTCAGGAACCCGGCTGGCTGCTCGAGATCAGCAACGGCGACGAGATTCTGCTGGTTTCGGATTACGGGTCGACGCGTTCGAGCATGCCCTGCGTCGAGCCGTGCACGGATTCGATAAGCGGTGAAGAGTTCGAAGTCTCAGTAACCATCAAACAAACAGGAAACTTCAAGGATGTGGACGCGCACTATTTTGATTGCACTGATCGGCAGCTTTGTCGTATCGACCGTGTTTGCTCAATTGACTGTGACGGCGACGGATCTTCAGCATCATCGCTGGGTCCTCCTAAGTATCAACGGCGAGGCGCTGCCAGCCGCCGAAGGCACGGGGAAAATTCCCGAACTGGCCTTCGGTGAGCAGATGCAGATCGGCGGCAACCTGGGTTGTAACCCGTTCAATGGCAAAGCGGTTTTGCGAGACGGCTATTTCCTGATCGAGGCCATGGTGTCGACGCACATGATATGCCCGCCACCGTGGGGCGACATCGAACTCACTGTGCAGACTGCGTTGGGACACGAGTCGACGATCTCACTCGATACCGAAAAAAACCTGACTCTGCAAACGGCTGACACAACTCTCGTTTTCCGTCTCGAGGATTATGTGTAGGCGGCGCAGGCCACGGGTGAGACACCCGGCGCGATAGCACGCGGCTTTCGCTCGCGCGGGTCGAAGATCGGCTATACGAAGTCGCCACCTAGATTTGGTGGGCGCAATTCACCCTCTGGAGAGATCGACGAGGCCGACTCGAGCTGGGGCGTCGCGGGAGGTACCTGGATCAGCGACCAGGTGTAAGTATTGGGCGGCATCAATGATGCCAACGGCCTTGCCACCGACAAGCTGGAGTCTTTCGATGAGGGTGCGGAGTTCTTCACGTTCGCACACATTGGCTGGACGCCCTCCAAAGATGAGCGCTTTTTCAAAAATGTGCATGTCATGACCTGGCACGTCGATGAACGCGAGGATCTCGGCATTGATTCGGCGCATGGCATAGCACTCGCCGCCAACTGGACCTTTAATGACCGTTGGATGCCATTTGCGCGACCAGACTTCGGTCGAAGCATTCTGGCGCTTTCAGTTTTCGGAAAACGTTGCCATCACGCCGAGCCCGCATAGGCTACTACACAGACGGTCGCAATCATGGCGAATACGACGGTAAGGAAGTTGGCAATAGCGGCGTGCGCTGTTTCGGCAAATTAGTCGATAGTCAAACCAGGCGAGGGCTAACCGAACGTTGTCATACTCTGGCCCCAACGCAGGAAAAAACGCACCGGATTCCTATTGTTGCACTTCGAGGCGGCGCTCCTTGAAAATCGACTTTAGCACGGCAACATCTGCAGCGCTGGAACCCGGAGGCTCGGTCACTTCGAGCCATCCGTCGATGTAATGCTCGGGCGCATAGGCGTGTCCGTATCCGAGCGGCACTTCGGTAGCCAGCATCACGTCAACACCCAATTGCAACGCGGTCACGATTGGGTACCAACGCAACTTCGGCGAAACATCGGGCCCGCGAGGCATGGCAAACCAGGCCGGCCTCTGGAAGAACATCGATGGCTCGAAAAACGTAATGGGGTCGCTGGCGTACTGCAGGTAGACAATTCGCAGCGGGCCCCAACGAGCGTCAGGTAGACTCAACGCATTGCTCTGACTGGTGAACCTCACGATCGAGCTGTCACCGAAAATAGGCAACCAAGGGGGAGACTCCGGCTTACGATCGCTGGTCACATGGCGCCAAAATTTGCTCGCGAATGGCGGGCCTGCCCAGAGCGCACCTTGCGGTGGATCTGCCAGTAGATCGTAAAACTGAGCGGACCGCTCGGAACTCAGAGCACCGAGGCTCAACCCAAACAGATATAGTCGCGGGCGGCTTTCCCGCGGGAGCGTTGACCAATGCTCATGCACTACGGTGAACAACTCTCGTGACGCCTCCGCACCGTAGCCGGGTTCGACGAGCAAAGACAACCAACTCGCAAGATATGAGTACTGAATAGCAACAGTCGCAACATCCCCACGGTGCAAATAGTCGAGCGTGTCGAATGCCATGGGGTCCATCCAGCCCGTGCCTGTCGGCGTTGCAACTACCAGCACGGACCGATCGAAAGCACCGACACGCAACATCTCCTGAAGCGCAAGTCTGGCACGAGCTTTTGCATCGTCGGCCGATCTCAGGCCCACATATACTCGCAGAGGGTCTATCGCTTCCTGGCCCAACTCGCTCGCGATGTCTTGACGCGCAGGCGCTAAGGCAACGAATTCTCGGCCCCGCGTCCCCATGCTCATCCAGTCGATCAATGAAGCATCACTACCCGTCTTCCAATTCTCTCTCGGCTGCTCGAGATCCACATCCGCTAACGAATCGAAAGCCTCGTAAGACGAATCGGCGATGCGCAGCGCTTGACGAAACAGGACCCCATCGATCGCAGACCAGAATATCAGTGCCCCGAGAATTAGGGCGAGCGCATTGGCAATGCGTCGTGGAACTCTCGACGCGAGCCGCCGGGAAAGAAAACGAAAGACAAATTGAAACGCTCGGCCAAAGATGATCAGCACCAGAAACACGACGAGGGCAAGCGAGCCAACGGTGAATGGCTGTCTTCCATCCAGCGGCTCCATTTCCATGAGTTCTCGAATGGAGTTCTGCCAAACCATGGCCTGCAAGAGAAAATTGCCAGCAACGAGCAAACAAATAACCACTGCAATATTTCTTACTATGCGGGCATGTCTTCGCTCCGGAGACGGAAGTTCCAGGTAACTCCAAAGCCAGTGGCCGAAAACTCCGAAACAATACCCGATAGCCAGGGTGAGTCCCGATAACGCGCCCTGCAGCACAACCGCTCTCGGCACAAGCGAAGGACTCAAGGATGCACTGAAGAACAACGTGCCGACTAAAAGACCGACAATTGAAAATGGCTTCCAATAGGCGTGGGTCCAAGACACTCTCGTAGTCAAAACTTCGTTGCTCCTGATTCCCGTGTTCGCTTGCGTCCGAGTGCGGCGACGATCGCCGTTATCCGGACGTCAGCCTGATGCATGATTGCTTTGAAATAATATAGCGCATCAGTCCATGAGCCGGCCAACCTATCGTATCTTACGCAATGCCGCACTCGTGTTCCTGCGGAGCAAGTGTAGAACTGCGTGGTAGCGTCGGCGCGATTACTCGAGATCCCAATTCGGGAGGAACGACAAACTGGACCAGACTGTTAGCCTAACAGCTGACTTGCTCCTCGTCCTGCATTTCGCAAACTCTGAACAACGGAGTTGAAATTCGTGTCCAGATTTTCAACTCTGTCATTCGTCACGTGCGCAATAGAGCCTGACCACGGATCAGGCGCGCCTGGCAAGAAGACGGTAACCAGCCCCTGCTCGTCGCGCTCGACCTCGAACGCAATTTGTGAATGATCGTCGAAAGTCACGCGAACGGGTTGCAGGGTATTTTTGACTTCATCAGAATTCATGCCTTCGGTCATGCTCTTGATGAACGCATAACGTGGAAAGAGCATGAGCAACTTGTCGTCCATTGACCGGTAAGCTTTTCGGCCCATGCCGCTCGTTGCGACGAGCCCCGCCAGAAAACACACAACAAGAATGGCGAGTACCGTGATGATATTTGCGGTTGCAATGCCGCCGATCGAATCCACCGGAATCCATGCGCTCAGTGGCGCCGCCAACACGCCCATTACTTTGAACACCTCGGCAACCAGGAGGATGACGATGATGCAGGGCACCAGGAAAACAAGTCCCCCCAAAATCGTGGTTTTGATTGGCGTTATCGTCAGCTTCATTCCGTTATACCTCGCTAATTGGGATCCTCGCTGTCTGCGTCGCGAGATTCATGAACGAGACTATTGCAGAAATTGCGAGGTCGGGTTCGAGAGCTTGGCAGCAAGTTCTTCTGCGTAGTTGACGAGTAACTTAGCGCTTTGACGGTGAAGTGATTCAGTAGGTCCCCGACTGTGTCCGTCTCGGAGGCGGCTGTCGCAATCGGGCTCCAGTCCTGGGGATCAATTCTTCGCCCGATGGTAAAGCCGAAGTTCCGATCGTCGGCCAGCTCACTGGATCTTTCAACGAGTTCGTACATCACGTGAGACGACACAAATAGCTCGCCGGACACCGGAATTTTTTCAGGCAGGCCCATCTCACGGAGCAACAGAACGGCATCGAGCTTGCGACTACGAAGCTCCAGCAAAAATGGGTTTGCCGAACGAGGCGTATGAGGGGTAGATTGCTGGTCATTCCTGTCCCGTGGCGTGGTGGTGCTCCCAACACTTCGGTCCAAAGGGTAGCAGCGGACCAAGGAGTTTTTTTGATGATTTTGTCTCAATTGGATCTAAAGCTGACCAGTAACATCAACAAATTCGGGCAATAACACCGTATCTTATGAATCACATAGCCATTTCAGCGGAAAACACGATTTTTATTATGTCCAAAATATCAATACAAATTATCGTTCTGGCATCTGCGACTTTTGCATTCTCTGCAATTGCTCAGGATGCGTCGGCCGACGGCAAATCTGCCGCCGCGCCAGGATTTGGCGGACCTGGCGCCGTTGAAAACACCATGGCTGATGACGACTTGTCTCTTGACGACTGGCGGCAAAGTCTAAAGGAGGACCACGGTTTCTCCTTCAGTCTCGATTACACCAGCGTGGTACTGAGCGCCAGTGAGACCTTTTCTGACAGTACCGGTGCCGGCGGAATAGCTCGCGCCTATGGCTCATGGGATCTCTGGCATGAAGGTGCTGGTGCACTGATCTGGAAGTTCGAGCATCGCCACTCGTACGGGGACACATCACCGTTCGACTTTTCATTGGGCCAGATGGGTTATGTTGGTTTGCAGGAACCCCCTTTTAATGACAGCGGCTTCAGAACACAGAACCTGTACTGGCGACAGCGACTAAACGGCGGCCGCTCTACGATTGTCGCGGGCATCATGGATGCGACTGACTATGTCGACGCATTTGCGCTGGCAAGCCCGTGGCTGCACTTTATGAATTTCAGCTTCAGTACGGGTAGCGCCGCGATTGGTCTGCCTAACGATGCCGCCGTCGGTGTAGCTTATGGATCGATGCTCACCGACAACATCTATGTGATCGCTGGCATCACCGACACGAACGGCGATCCATCAAAGCCATTTGATGGCTTTGATAACTTCTTGAGCGACAATGAGTATTTCACCAGTGTCGAAATCGGCTGGACATCCTCGCACGAACGAATCATTTTCGACAACACGCACTTGACTGTTTGGCACAAGGACCGGCAGGTGGAACTCGGCGTCAACAGTGGCTGGGGTGCCGCATTTTCCTACTCCCGCTACCTCAATGACAATCTCATGCCCTTTGTTCGCGGCGCCTACGCTGACGATGGCGGTACCTTGTTGCAGAAATCACTGAGCGTCGGCATGGGCTATCAGACCGAAGCATTTTCTGGACTTCTTGGTCTGGGTTTGAATTGGGGCGAACCCAATGAGGATACATTCGGTCCCGGCCTGAGTGATCAATTCGCGATCGAAGCTTTCTATCGCGTACCGGTGGGAAAACGGGTTGCGATCACAGCGGATACACAGCTCATCAAGGATCCGGCTTTAAACCCCGATGAAAGTACCTTGTGGATGTTGAACATACGCGCTCGCTTTGCCTTCTGATGAGAATCAACAAACCAGAATTGTGGACACTGGCATTTCTCGTACTCACCCTGGCCATTGCCGCGCAAGCCCAGGGGAGCGATTCTCAGAATCTGCTTATTCGAAATGTCCGCATCATCAATTCAGACGATCAGGCGAACGCGGACCTCGCTAATATATGGATTCGAGATGGCATCCTGGACGTCGTATCCAAGGATCAAATCACGGCGGGGGACGGCGACAAAATTTTGGATGCCGGCGGCGGTTACCTGTTGGGTAAGCTCTCGGTCGGTGCGCCGCCGAAATTCATGATCCTCGACGAGGACCCGGTAGCCGACATTATGGTTCTTCTGGACGCAGAGCCCCATGTCGTATTTGCGATTGACGAAGGCGAAATACTCATCAACCAGCTTGTGGATGCAGCGCCGGAGCCGTCGACGTCCGACGGTGACCAAGAGCAATGGCTCGCATACGACCCTCCCCCTTTCGCGCTGCCCAGCAGTATTAGCTCTGAGAAGTGGAATACCTGGAAGAGCAAATGGACCAATGGCCTGTTCATCTCCGCACTCGCTCTCGATCGCCAGTGGATAAGTCAGGACGACGGCAGCATCGCTCAGTGGGGTGATCTGTCCGTCGAACGCGAACGAGGCACAATTCGCGGATGGCGGTTTGGCGCTGCCGGCACCATCAATTTCGACAAACCCTGGATTTTCAACATCGCAGGTGCGTGGAATACGTTCGACCGGGGGTTTGATTCGAAGGACGGTGATTCGACTGAGTTCTCGTTCTTCGACTTTTCGGTAGATATTCCCGCGGGCGAGAATATGACGGTTCGTGTCGGCAAGCAAAAAGAGCCGATCAATATGGACCGATCAATGACGATGATTCAAATTGCCTCGCAGGAGCGATATGCCGCTGCGGACGCAATGTTTCCGTCACGCAATGTCGGCGTTACGCTCTATGGTATCGCCGCAAATCAGCGAGTCGCCTGGGCAGCCGGCCTGTTCAACGACTGGCTTACGCAAGGCGAGGATCTGGGCGAAAGCGCAACTCAGACAATTGGCCGGATTACCTGGCTGCCCTTCGTATCTGAAGACGAAAGCAACCTTGTTCATTTGGGGCTTGGCGTTCGGCATACCAATGCAAAGCAGGGCCTGGCATACGCTGCCAGACCAGAAACCGGCAATATGCCGAGTTTCGTCGATACCGGTCCTTTCGATGCTGAGTCATCAATACTCTATAACTGGGAGCTCGGCTGGCGACGAGGCCGGCTTTGGCTGATGGCGGAATACAGCGACAACCATATCGATGCACCGGACGCAGGAGACCCGAATTTTAGGGGCTATCACCTATCCGGCACCTGGAGCCTCACGGGTGAGATGCGCGGGTACAAAAATAGCCGGGGAGTCTTCGACGGCTTACCAGTCGCTCAGAGCGTCAGCCAGGGTGGTAAGGGCACCACCGAAGTCGCCCTTCGCTATTCGTCAATTGATCTAACAGACGGACTGATCTCGGGCGGTGAAATGGACGTTGCTACGGCGCAGTTCAATTGGTGGCTTACCAACTCAATGGCTGTGAGCCTTAACTATCGGCGTACCTGGTTGGACCGCCGCGACCTCGAGGGAGAGATGGACGCATTTGTCGCTCGAGTTATGCTAATTCTTCAGTAGGGCATCGAGAGATGATCGTTAATAACGTCAGCATTATTCTCCTGGTGGCAGCCATCCTGTCGACGCCAGCGCTGGGACAGGATGAGTCCGACGCGAGGAATGACGATGAGACGCAGTCCGGCTACGACGAATTGCCGGAATTCGGTGGCCCGGAAGGTGTCAGCCAAACGCTCAAACGCAATGATGAAAAGCGAGAGTCGACGTTTCAGTGGGACGGTTTGCAGCGGGCTCTGAGGCCCTACTTCGACTGGAAGCAACGTATCAACGAGGAGCACGGTGTCGCGCTTGGCCTGCAGTTCTATGCGTTGTATCAAGACGCGAGTTCCAGCCTCGATGGCCGTGATGACGATGCCTTCGGCGACATCTTTCGGTTGTTTGGCAATTGGACGGTGTTCAAGCATCAAAATGGCAACCTTGGCCGAATTGAGTGGCGCGTCGAGAGCCGCTCCAGCCTTGGCAGCTTCCAGGCGCCGGGGTCGCTCGGTTCGGCAACCGGTATCGCCACTGTGGTTCCTGGCTTCGCCTACTCGGATAACTTCGACCTCGACATCCCGATCCTCAACTGGACACAGGGTTTCGCCAACGGTCGGGCTGGCTACGCCGTTGGGCGATTGGCCTTTGACGTTTATCTCGATGCGTTTCCTTTCCAGACGTTCTCGAGAGGCTTTCTCAATCGCTCATTCATATTGAACCCGACATTGCCCACAACCGGGACTGGCGCGATTGGTGGCGTGGTCAAAGGATTTGTCTCCGACAACATCTGGATCGGCGCCCAGATTCACGACGCGAATGCGGCGAGCGGTGACTTCGACTGGGACACGGTTGGTGAAGGCGAGTGGCTAAAAGCCGTAGAAATCGGCTATGCGCCCTCATTCGCAGAGCGCAATGACAAGCGCGTGCAATTCACCTACTGGGAAAAAGACGAGCGCACACTCGCTGGCGTCTCGAAAGGCAGTGGCTGGGCAGTCAGTGCTGCCTATAGGCTGGATGACAAGTTCTTCCCGTTTGTTCGAATGGGTCATTCCGACGGTGGTGGTGGCGTCGCAGCCGAAAGCGCGATCAGTGCCGGCGTCGAAATCGCGCAACGCTTCGACGAGATCTGGACAATAGGCGCTGGCTGGGCCAAGCCATCACGCGAGACGTTCGGGCCAGACCTCGGCAGCGAGACCGTGCTCGAAACCTCCTACAAGTTTCAGTTGTCGCAGAATTTCTCGATCACACCCGACGTGCAGGTCGTATTCAATCCGGCCAACGACCCCAGCGAGAGTTCGGTCTGGATCGTTGGCTTAAGAGCGATATTTACAATGTGATGCGGGGTTATCCGCAAGCCGGGCTTGTGGCACAAAGCGGTGCCCACTAAATGAATGGCTCTTGCCGGATTCTTGCCGGAGTTAGCTGAGCTCGGTCGTGCTTCATCCAGATACGTCGTCGACGGGCGTCTCCAGTCGTTAACTAACAAACAACTACTTACACGTCTTCAGACGAAGAAAATGGCGCGCGATGTGCAGGATGCACGAGTGCCGCGCAGCGCAGGGATGCGCGAAAGCGGCCCCGACAGGATTGATTCAGATCGCCTCCCTGGGCGGCACACTCAACAGGTTCGTATCGGCGGTCGCAAAAATAAAAAAATAACCATGATCCCGGCTTGATCTAGATCATGGATGCTGGCGGTCAGAGGCGGACAATTTAAGCATCCGATCACGCCGATCCAGAGGTCAGCATGATGTACCACCACCTCGTCAAACGCGCTGTGGCTGCCGCGCTGGCTCTCGTTGCTGTGCCCATCGTTTCGTCAGCAGACGAAATACCGATCGATCAGATTGTCGTGGTCGCGCATAAAGACGAGCGCTCGATTCGAGACATAGCCGCAACCGTTACGGTCCTGTCTCGAAGCGAGCTGAACGCCGAACTCGCTACCTCGATCAGCGACGCATTTCGTTATGTCCCGGGCGTCAATTACGAAGGCGCCGGTACACGCTTCGGCACCGAAGGCATCAACATCCGCGGCATCGGGGGAAACCGGGTCGCCATTCTCGTTGATGGTGTGCCGCTCGCCGACCAGTTCGATACAGGCAGTTTTTCGAACGCCACGCGCGATTTCATCGATGCGGGCCTGGTCCAGGATATTGAAGTCTTGCACGGCCCGGCTTCCGCTCTTTACGGCAGCTCGGCCATCGGCGGCGTTGTAGCTGTAAGCACGCCCGATCCATCCGACATCGTGCGACGCGGCAAGTTCGGCGCCGACCTCCTGGGCACGTGGCGTGGCTCTGACAACAGTGCACACGGCCAGGTCATGGCAGCCCTCGGTGATGATTCCTTCGGCTTCCTTGCGGGCTTTAGCAGGCGCGACGGCGAACAGACAGAATCGGCGGCCGCACCGAACAATATCGATACGCGCGACAGCACGCGCGAGACGGCGCTGCTCAAATTCGTTGCCGACAACCGCTTCGGGCACACCTTCCGCGCCAGCGCCTTGCGCCAGCAGGGCCATACGCTTTCGGCGCTGAACTCGATGCTGGGTGCAGGCCGTTATCGCTCGACCACGGCACTCGAAGGTGACGATCACCAGCGTATGGACGTCATCAGCCTGACGTATGAATTCGGTTCACCCGAGAGCTGGTTCGATAACGGCGTTGTGCGAGGTTTCTGGGAGCAGACCGAAATTGACCAGTACACGCTGGACGAGCGCGCCGCAGCAAGGACGCCCGTGTCGATCGACCGCCTGTTCTCCTACGACCAGGAAATCCGCGGTATCGAAATGAACCTGTGGAAGAATTTCTCGGGCGAACGCATAGCGCACCGCATCGGTATAGGCATCGAGTATCGCGATCGCAGGACCGAAGAATCCCGCGACGGCCTGTCAACCGACCTGGCTACGGGCGCCCAGACGAACGTGCTGCTCGGCGAGGTATTCCCGCTGCGGGACTTCCCGGTCAGCGACACGACCGAAACCGCGGCCTTTTTCGAGGACACGATGTCGGTTGGCGAGAATTGGACGGTCATCGCAGCCCTGCGAGCTGACCGCTATGAGCTCAGCCCGGATGTCGATGCGATGTATTTGATCGACTTCCCCGACTACGAGACGACACACCTCGACGAATCCGATATTTCGCCCAAACTCGGCGTCATTTACAGCATCACGCCGGGTGTTGATGTCTATGCGCAGTATTCACACGGTTTCCGGGCGCCGCCTTACTCCGATGCCAACGTCTCGCTGGACCTACCCCTGTTCCGCGTCCGCGCCGTGCCCAACCCCGACCTCGAATCCGAGTCGTCGGATGGTTTCGACGTCGGCTTGCGCTGGTTCGGCGACCGCTCGACAGCACGCATCTCTGTGTTCCGTACCGACTACACGAACTTCATCGAAACCAAAGTGAATATCGGCGTCGACCCGGTCAGTGGCTACACGCAGTTCCAGTCGCAGAACATCGAGAACACGACAATCGAAGGTATCGAGACCGGCTGGCAATTGCGCTTCGGCGACACGAAGCAATTCATGTTCGACGGCTCGGCCTTCTACGCCCGCGGCGATAACGAAGGCACGGGAAATCCCGTCAACTCGGTCGGCCCGGCGCAGGCCGTTGTCAGCTTTAGCTGGCTCTCGGCTGACGAGACCCGCGAACTGCGCCTGAAGAGTACGCTCGCGGACGCCTATGATCGGATCGACGAATCCGCCGGCGAGTTGTTCAAGCCTGCCGGGTATGCCGTTTTCGACCTCTACTTCACGCAAAAGCTCGGCGACAACCTGATCGTACGAGCCGGGTTACAAAACCTGACCGATCGCACCTACTGGAACTGGGCCGACGTGCGCGGTCTGGCACCCGACGATCCGATTATTCCATACCTGGCACAGGCGGGACGCGCCGCGACCGTCAGCCTCAACATGGTGTGGTGATATCCAATACGTCAGCAATGACAGGGGAGTAAAAATGAAACGCAAGATGATCAGCATGTTTCTGGCAGTGCCGCTGCTGGGACTGTCCTTAGGAGCCTGCTCACAGGAACCGGCTGAGACAGCAACCGCCAGCGATACAGCCGTGCATGATGCGGAGGTCGCCGTAGCGACAGCGGGCGAGCTCATGGCAAAGGGCCAGGGCGTCTACAACGCCAATTGCGCCGCCTGCCATCAGCCTAACGGCCAGGGCCTGGCGGGCGCATTTCCGCCGCTGGCCAGCTCGGATTACCTGGAAGGTAACCGCGAGGATGTCATCAGTGCTGCGCTATTCGGCCTGACCGGTCCAATCACGGTCAATGGTGTCGACTACAACGGCGTGATGCCGAGCCTCGGCCACTTGCCGGACGAAGACCTCGCCGCGGCGATCACGTATGTGTTTGGCTCCTGGGGCAACACCCTGGCAGCCGTCAGCGTTGAAGAAGTCGCTGCTATTCGCGCTGCCGCCGGCGCCGAAGACCGCGCCGAGGGCCAGCGCCACGCCGGCGCGACCGAAGGTGAATTGAAGTACGAGGGTGCGCCAGTGGCCATGTCGCCAGAGGGCGCCCGACAGGTCGTGGATGTCACAGGCCCGGTTCTCACCGAAGCCGAATTTGCAACGGCAACGCAGCGTTACTTCGAGCGATGTGCGGGATGCCATGGCGTGTTGCGTAAAGGCGCTACGGGCAAGCCGCTGACGCCGGACATTACTCGGGAAAAGGGTACGGATTACCTGAAAGCCCTGATTACCTACGGCTCGCCTGCCGGCATGCCC
The DNA here is from genome assembly GCA_024679535.1 of Chromatiales bacterium. GTDB lineage: Bacteria > Pseudomonadota > Gammaproteobacteria > Steroidobacterales > Woeseiaceae > UBA1847. Next base: position 23,881 of record JAIBDF010000008.1, on the reverse strand, counting down.
AACTGGGGCACCTCGGGTGACATGACCGAAGCCGAGATCGATATCATGGCGCGTTTTCTGCAGCAGGAACCTCCCTCGCCACCAGAATTCGGCATGCCTGACATGAAAGCAAGTTGGAAAGTTCTGGTTGCGCCCGCGGACCGTCCGACCAAACCGCAGCACGACCGCGACATCGACAACTTTTTCTCGGTCACGCTGCGCGATGCTGGCGAAGTCGCGATCATCGATGGCGATACCAAGGAAATCGTGACGCGCCTCAAAACCGGTTATGCCGTGCACATCTCACGGCCCTCGGCTTCGGGTCGATACATGTTGACGATCGGGCGCGACGGAAAAGTCGACATGATCGACATGTGGATGGAACCGCCCGCGATCGTGGCCGAAATCAAGGTTGGTCTCGAGGCGCGTTCCGTAGAGACATCCAAGTACAAGGGCTACGAGGACAAATACGCGATCGCTGGCGCCTACTGGCCGCCGCAGTTCGTCATCATGGACGGCGACACGCTCGAACCGCTGAAAATCGTGTCAACGCGCGGTATGACAGTCGATACGCAGGAGTATCATCCGGAACCGCGTGTAGCTGCGATTGTGGCCTCGCATGAACATCCCGACTTCATCGTGAATGTGAAGGAAACGGGCCACATCCTGTTGGTCGATTACAGCGACATCGAGAACATCGCGATAACCGACATCGGGGCAGCCCGGTTCCTGCACGACGGTGGCTGGGACAGAACCAAGCGCTACTTCCTCACAGCGGCCAACCAGTCCGACAAGATTGCCGTGGTCGACTCGAAGGAGCGCAAGCTCGTCGCCCTGTCGGACGTCACCAAGACGCCCCACCCGGGGCGTGGCGCCAACCTCATCGATCCCGAGCACGGACCGGTCTGGGTTACATCGGCACTCGGTAATGCCAACGTGACCTTCCTCGGCACGGACCCGGAGGGACATCCGAAGAATGCCTGGAAAACCGTTCGCATCATCGAAGGCATGGGCGGTGGCTCACTGTTCGTCAAGTCGCACCCCGAATCGACCAATCTGTGGGTTGACGCGCCGCTGAACCCGGACGAATCGATCAGTCAGTCCGTAGCCGTGTTCGACATCAATCGCCTCGACGCCGGCTTGGTCAGGCTGCCGATCGGTGAATGGGCGGAGCTTGGTGAAGGCCCGAAACGCGTCGTCCAGGGTGAGTTCAACAAGGCCGGCGATGAAATCTGGTTCTCGGTCTGGTCCGGCAAAGACCAGGAAAGCGCCATCGTCATCGTCGACGACAAGACGCGTGAGCTCAAGGCGGTGATCAAGGACCCGAACCTTATTACGCCGACGGGCAAGTTCAACGTCTATAACACGCTGAACGACATCTACTAGACGGAGAAATATTGACGGGGCCTCGCTCGCGGGGCCCCGTTTGTGTTAGCCAAGCTTTTGATGCAGTTGTGCATCGTGTGTTCGAAAGTGGTCGGAAAACCAGCGATCGAGGTCGCGGGAAAGGCCCGCCCGATCATAGCGGCCGGCGGCGTCGACACTGTCGATAACGTCCAGCAATTCATCCAATAGCCGTTCGTGGTCGTGCTTGTGCGTGGCGAAGCTGTCATAGCGCGCCTTGCGCATGATCTTCTCTTCGAGTGCAAAGTGAGCCGAAATGCGTGCGTAGATCTCGCCGAGCGTCTCCACAACCATCGTCTGGGTGGCGCATTCCCGCATGCCGGCCTCCAGGCCGTTGATCAACTCGATAAGTTCACGGTGCTCGAGGTCGACGGCGGCAACGCCGACGCTGAATTCATCTTTCCAGGTAATCAGGCTCATCGAAATGCAAAACCTCCGTTTCCCGCACGGAACGTAATTGTGAAGTAGCGTCCGGGCACCAGGTCTACCTCTTCCGAGTACTCATAGTCCCACCCCGTCTCGCGTGCCGAATCTCTCAGGCGCGCCGTGATCGTGTGGGCCCCGGCCTCGATTGCGAACCGCTCGTACACCGAGGCCGGACCGTCATTCCAAAGCCCCGAAGGAATGGCTGCCAGGGACAGGACCGTCGTCCCGTCCACATCGAGCTCGACGGCAAGTGGCCGCCGTGCCCGTGCGCATTCGTTGATCGGCTCGCCCTTCATGGCGCGCTCATTGATCTGCTGTGGCGTCAGCTTGGTGCATTCCTCGACGCGATCCGCCGCATGGTTCAACGACAGCTTGATCACGGCAAGCTCCGGGTCCGCATACTGATAAGTCGGCGCGGCGGACAGGTAGCCGATGCATGCCGCGAAGGCCCCGTATAACAGTGCCTGGACGACTTTATTCATCATCGATCTCGGATAGTGCCGCCCGGAATTCCGCCAGGGCACGCTGTCGCCTTCGGGAGGAACCCCGTGGCAGCCAGCTCAGGCACAGGCGCCGTTCGTCGGCGCGCTGTCGCAGGTACGGGTCCCGCCTTCGCGCCATGCGCTCGATGGTCCATTCGTTGCCAAGCCGGTGGTGGCAATCGCCTTCAGCGCAGCCCGCGATCATGATGCCATCGGCATAATGGCGAGCCAGGGCAAAGTCGACGAATGACGGCGGCAGCATTCCGACGCAGGGTAACCGCATGACTTTCACGCCGCCCTCTTCGAGATCGTCTGTGTCGCCGGTATCGCAGGCAAATATGACAACGCGGGCCTTCTCGGTCCCGGCCACGAGTTCGTCGCGGAGATCTGCAATGCTTCTATGCGGGAGCTCGATGCCGGGTTGCAGGGGTCCCGAGCGCCGGAACGGTGTCGACGTCGGGCAGGCGCCCGCGCAGATTCCGCAGGAGGTGCACTGGTTCACGTTGACGACGGGCTCGGACTCATAGGCACGCCCGTCAGTTCGCGGGACCATGTTGATGGCACTAAACGGGCAGTCGTCGAAACAGCGCGTGCAGCCATTGCAGTTCTCGAGGTTGACGGCAGCTGCCGGAACACGTTTGGCGGGTGGCATCCACGGCAGCACAGCGAGCACCAGGAATGCGGCGAAGATATACAGCCAGAGCTGCCCGCCCGGGACGATATCCAGCAGCGGATAGCCTGCAAGGTAGAACCAGTCGAACCCGAGTTCCGCAGGCACGACATCGAGATCCGCCGGGGCCTGGCTGACAGCCGGAAAAACGACCGACAGGACGACAAGCACCCCGACTGTGCCGATGGCCAGCGGCCGCGGTGGATTGACCTTCGCCCCGGAATGTCTCTGGATGTGAATCCACATCAGCAACAACATGAACAGCGGGCCGAATATGTGAATGAACACCATCAGGGTGAAGAAGCGGCCCCCCAGTGTCGTGCTATCGAGAAAGTTATTTGCTATCGGTTCGCCAAACACAGGCAGGGTATCGAGCCACTCGGTCGTCGCAACGGCAATGTACTGCGCGAGCTGGTCCCATACGAGCCAGTACCCGCTGATACCGCATATATATATGAATGCAAGCAACGGCAAGCCCGTCAGCCACGCGAAGAAGCGGCGGCCCCGCAGCCGGTCGAACGCGAACTCCCGAAAAATATGCAGTACAACAACGATGACCAACGCATCGGAGGCGTAGCGATGCAGGCTGCGCATGACGCCGGCCGCGTACCATTGGTCGTGCGTCATGTATTCGACCGATGCGTACGCATCGGTGATACCCGTGTCAAAAAAAATATACAGGTAGACGCCCGTTGCCGCGACGATCCAGTAAAAATACCAGCCCAGGGCACCGAGGCATGCAAACGGGGTGTTGCGCTGCCCGAAAGCGTACTCGAAGACCGCCTCAAAGCGCGCGAACGCACGCGCGAGTGCTCGTTTGATCAGTTCCATTGTGGACCTATCGGGCGCGTTGCCATTCCTTTGCGATGAAAACTGCGATCAGCCCCAAGCTCAGTATGCCGACGACGATTGCCAGGAATATCGAGTAGTCGAAGCGATAGCGATCGCTATTGGGATCGTAAACAGTGCAAAACAGTTTGAAGGTGCTGAGCCAGTGCTCTGCAAATCCTGCGTAACGTGGCGTGTTGAACACGAGCTCCTTGAGAGGCTCGACGATCGCCGTCGTCTCCACGTCGACGCCATAGACCTGCCTGTAAATCCTGCCGTTAGCATCGACGACCGTCGCCTGGGCGAGATGATCGAAACCCTTGGCACTGGGATAGAACAGGAAGCCGAGATTGTCGCTAAACTCATCGACAACGCCAGCGTCGGTGGCAAGAAAGTGCCAGTTCGGTACGTTGTCTAACCCTAAGCGCGACTGGAACTCGCGCATGCGATCAGGTGTGTCTACCCGCCAGTCGAAACCGACCGTGACGACATTGAAGGCGTCCTCACCAAGGGCCTCCTGTGCGACTTCAATTTTGTCACGCAAATTGCGGGTGATCGTCGGACAGATGTGATGACAGCTCGTGTAGATCATGCTGACGACAAGCGGTTTGCCGCGCAGCTCTGACATCACGAACGGCTGTCCTTCTGAATCGCGCAGCGTGTAGTTGTCTAACTGACGACCGATCGCGCCCTGACTGATGTCGAGTGCCGTTGAGCGATCGTATTCCGCGCCGAAGGCAGAAACCGCGACCAGCGTCAGGAAAAGAATCCCAGTGCGGCAATGCATGGCTCAGCCGACCAGCAAACCATCCAGCATAGCGGCAACCAGCAACAGGCCGAGCTGTACGATGGAAGCGGCAAACGCATGCCACGCGTTGGTGATACCTGGAGCGATATAGAGACGCGCGCAGGCAAACAGGAAATAGGCGCCGCCAACGATGGCGCCGAACGCGTAGATCCAGCTCATGCCGTACCAGAGCGGTGCGATTGACAGCATAACCAGTGCAACGGTATGCGCGAGAATGGTTAAAGTTGCTGCCTTGTCGTCGACAATCACAGGCAGCATCGGGACGCCCGCGCGCCTGTAATCTTCTTTGCAGGCAAATGCCAGCGACCAGAAATGCGGAGGAGTCCACAGAAACAGTACTCCGGCGATAATGAACGCGACCGGCGAGAAAGTCGCCCCGGCAGCTGCAGAACCGGCGAGCACGGCGAAACTGCCCGCGAGGCCGCCTATAACGATGTTTAACCAGGTGCGTCGCTTGAGCCAGACCGTGTACACGACACCGTAGGTAAACGCTCCCATAAACACGAAAAAGGTCGCAAGCCAGTTGGTCGCCACCGCGGCAGCTGCGAGCGCGAGCAGCAGCGAAAGGACGATGCCTCCCAGCCAGATCCGGTCTGCCTGAAACCGTCCTGTCACGAACGGCCGCGATCGCGTGCGCTTCATGTGGACATCGAGATCACGTTCGTAAAACTGGTTGAAGGCCCCGGCTGCCGAAGAGGCGACCAGCACTGCAACACCGAGAGCGAGTATCTGCCACGCACCAAGACTGTGATCCGGAATCACGGCCACACCCGTAAGGGCGCACGCCATAATCAGGAAACCGAGGCGTACCTTCGCGGTGTGGTAGATAAGTTTGATCGTTGCAGACATTGTCGTATCGATTTGAATCTCAGCTCAGCGGCCAGACCTCCGACAGATACTTCCAGTTGACGAAGTAATACAGCACAAAGGCGATGAAGAAGATTGCGACCAGCATCGTCGTGCCCGGGATCTTCAGCGAGTGTGCGCTGCCATGCTCCGCGACCACCGCGGCTTGGGGCGGCACCTCCGGATAGCTTGGCTTTTCGTCTACGCCGAGTTTACGGCCGAAGAACACTGAGCCGACGACAACGACAATAAACGCGATGCCACCGACCGCTGCCAGCACGGCGAACATGCCATTCAGACCCATCATCAGGAAGGCTGCCGATGGATAGTCGAACGGCAGAATAGCGTCCGCAAACTGCATGTCCCAGTGCCGTCGTGAGACGCCCAGCGTGCCTGCGCCCATCATGAAGACCGAAATGCCGGCTGCACCGATGCCGAACAGGTAGGGCTGTAGCCTCGCCAGCTTCATGAACATGATCTCGCGGCGGAAGACAAGCGGCACCAGGTAGTACGTGATAGCCATGAACGCCAGCGTCGTGCCGGCGACAACCGTGCCGTGGAAGTGACCTGGCACGTAGAGCGTGTTGTGCATGATCAGGTTGATTTGTTCTGTACCCATAACCACGCCGGAAATACCGCCTATGAAGCCAAAGAACACAAGTGACATGAACATGCCGGCAAATGCCGGGTTGCCCCAAGGGGCCTTGCGCAGCCACTCGAACATCCCCTTTGTCAGTCCGCGCGCACGCTGCGCGGCTTCAATAGATCCAGGCACCGTCATGCCGTGAACCATGCTGCCAAGCACGGCCAGGTACATCGCGTAACTCGTGTTAAAGATCTTCCACTCTGAACTGAGTCCGGGTTCGGCCAGCAGGTGGTGCGCGCTCGCAAGCTGCAGGAACAGGATGTACATGAGGAACGCCGTCCGGCTGACCTTTTCGGACAGCGGCCTCGCGCCGAATGTAATGGCCGCGATCGCATACCATATAGCGACGTGTGCGGAGACGTTGATCTGCTGTGACGAGTGACCCATGGCCCACCAGATCGTTTTGTATAGCAGCGGATCAATATGGCTGACGAGGCCGATCGACCAGAGCAATGTCGGAATCAGAATGATTGCACCGGACGCGATCGTGAAGACCGCGATTATCGCCGCGGTCAGTGCGCCGAAGGTCACGAGAGGGATCGAGCCCTTGTAGGTGCGTTCCCGGCGGGCAACGACCAGCGTACCGAAAAAGACGCAGCAGCCGATGAGCGCGCCGACCGCGAACAGGATGATGCCGAGATAGAAGCCCGGCTCGGCCTTCAGCGGTACGTAGGACGTGAACATCACGCTGGAACCGCCTTGCAGCACGACAATATTCGTGATCAGCGCACCGGCCAGCATGAGTCCAAAACCTGTCCAGGCCCAGCGTGGACCCGCGATTCGGCTGTTCAACAGGACGGCCGAAGCGAAATAGAGCACCGCCATCTCGAAGAAAATGATCCAGACGAGCAGGACGTCAAAACCGTGCGCAGTTAATGCAAGGTAAAACCAGTCGGCTGGCAGGAGATGAACCTCGGGCCAGCGTGTCAGCGCCACCAGCAAACCGAACAGACCGCCAATTGCGAGGAAGATAACGGCCGCGACCGCGTTGGCCTTGATCAGTTTCTCGGCATTGAGATCCACCTTGAGGCCTGTCGTGGGGCAAGTGCGAAATTCTGTTTTTGTTGACATGTTTGTGCCCCCCTACTCGATGACGTACAGCTTGCCTACCATCAGGTGGTGGCCAATGCCGCAAAATTCGTTGCAGACGATGCCGTATTCTCCGGCCTGGTCAGGCTTGATCGTGACCACCATGTCGTAGCCCGGATGCACCTGAAGATTGATGTTGATGGGCTGCAGCGAGAAGCCGTGTTGTACGTCTACCGACGAGAGGTGCAGACGGTAGGTCTGGTCTTTCTCGAGCTCCAGTATCGGCCACCAGTTGAACAATCGTCCCGTCAGATACACGTCGCTACCTGCCGGCGGATGCACGACCGGAAAACCAGTCTCTTCACGCACGGTGTATGCCTCGATCATTTCCTGCGTTTTCGCAGCGAATTTCTCGGGCTTGATCTTGTAAGCCTCGTTAGAGAGGTTCTGCTCTCCCGCGCCATGCCAGTAGATCATCATGAAGAACATGAAGAGGCCCCAGAAGAACGCGATGATGATCCAGGTGAGTTCGACCTTGGCGATCGGTTGCTTCCACCAGTTTCGTTCACTCGGCGGTGTTATAGCCATGGTTCAGCCCCCTGTTTAGTCCGCGATCGGAATCTGGGTGATCTCCATGATCCCCCATATGATGTAGAACACTGTCGGTACCGCGATGCCGAGGAATAAAAGCAGGAACGGGTTATCCAGGAGCCGCTGCATGAACGGAAGTTGTTCGTCGTCCTGCAAGCCTTCGTCTTCTGATTTGTGTTCTTCTGTCACAATCTATCCCCCAATAGTGTTTCCAGTCAGATGGCCGATGAGCGCGAAACTGGTCATAGCCAGCGTCAACAGGATGCTAAGAAACACGAGCGACCGATATTGGAAGCGCCGGCCCGCGGTCACCTCCACCCGCTCCAGGATCCAGTCTGACAACAGGTACAAAACAACTGCAGTCAGCGTGAAGTACACAATGCTCATAAGCGACCTGCCGTTGCGGCCCACAAACGCACCGCTAATCCGGATCATGTACCCGCCTTGGCAGCGGCTCCATGATCTAGATCAAGAGGAGTAAGTCAGTCGTACGGTCTCAGCCTGGCAAGGCTATGGACGAACACCAGGCGATCGTCGACGGCCAGGATGCCGTCGCCGCGGACGAGAATCTCGCATTGATCTAGATCAGGGCGACGGCACGAGACTTCGGGCAGCATTCATGCACAAGATACGTCATGAATGATACCCACACATCGCGGGCGAGACTGACAGGCCTGCCGACCGCGAGAATCGCATCGACCGGCAACTGATCATGCTCGAGTTCTACCCCGATATAAAATTCGTGCACGTGGCAGCCGCGGTGGCGAGCGGCACCTTGTTCCTGCTGCGCGGAACAGCGGTCAATTGGGGCGGCCGTTGGGGAATGATCGCGCCTATCCGTTATTTGAGTTACACAATCGACATCGTGCTATTGACCGCCGCGTTGTCGCTGCTCGCGATCTTGCCGTCAGCGGTCTACAGCAACGGCTGGCTCTGGCTCAAGTTGACACTGCTGGTCGTCTACATCGGGCTCGGAACGCTGGCACTCAAACGAGGCCGCACGGTTGGCATCAGGCGCGGCTGTTTCGTTGCGGCAATCGCCATCTACACATGCATGTACTTCATCGCCCGCACGCACGATCCGCTTGGCCCGGTGAAATTCTTGTTGGGGTACTGAAAAATATTCTTCGGCGGAAAAAATTAACCTGGCAATATTTCACGAGGCCTGTACGCGTTGCGAGGGATGCGTCGTTCTCTATTGCAAACTTCCGTCTGGCTAAGTTCCAGTCAATTCACATAGAGTATTTCGACTCGACGGTTCAGGGCATAGGATTGCTCGTCGCTACGAGACACGACAGGCTGTTCTTCGCCGAAGCTGACGGTCGAGAGGTTCTCGGTAGAGACGCCGTTGGCCAGCAATATGCTGCGCACGGCTTGTGAGCGACGCTCACCCAACCCAACATTGTATTCGCGCGATCCCCGTTCGTCGGCATGACCTTCGAGCCGCACCTGAACATCAGAGCTACCGGATATTTGGTCGGCATGCTTGGCAAGCAGATCAACATACTCGCGCTTCAGTTCCGCCTGGTCGAAGTCAAAATAAATGACCGTGCCTAGTTGAGCTGACACAGCTTCTGCGAGCGATTCTCCGCGGTCGAAATCGCCGGCATCGTAGGTGTCCGTGCTGTCGTTGGTGTCTGCGGTTTCCACATTGGGATCAGGATCAGGGATCGCGTTCGATGCGCAGCCAGTGGCAAAAGCGGCCAGCAGGCTGATAAGGAATACGCTGTATTGGTTCATGACACTCTCCTTGGTACAAGTAATTTGTGATTTGTTGTCGCCGGCCGGGGAATGTGATCGGCGCGCAAAGGGAAATGTTCGGCCTTGGCCAGGGCCATCATGGCCATGCGGTCAATCACACCGGGCCAGCCGCTGGATGCTATGTGCAAGCAATCGCAGACGGTCATCGGTATGAGGGACCGAGGGTTGTGGCAGCCGCCGCTCGCGAGCTTCTTGTGAATGTAGTTAGCCGTTTCTTTCCGCTTCAATGGCTGCAGCAGAAACTTGCCGGTTACGCGAGTCGCTATGGATTGCATGGCCGGTGCCTGGACAATGGGCAGCATTGGCCGGTCGCTCACAAGAACAATCCGCAGGGCCATTTTCCCGTTGGCCGTCAATTCGGCGAGCTCACAAAGCACGTCCAATAGAACCGGTTTCATCGCATGCGCATTTTCGACGATGAGCAACGGAGCCTGGGCACTGACCGTCTGTTGCATGGCGAAAACCCTGACCATACTGAAGTGCTCGTTGGCGGATTCGAGGCCGAGGTCGTACCCGAACTGGCTCAGGATTTCCTGCAAGAACGCTTTCGGGTCCCTGTCCGCGCCGTCGACAACGGCAACGGCGTAGTCGTCCGGCAGCAGGGTTGTGAATTGTCGAATGGCGGAGGTTTTGCCAGACAGAGGCGGGCCATGAAACAGGCCCAGGCCGTGGTCATTAAAACGCGTTTCGTTGAGAAACCGGATTGCGGCTTTCTGCGACGCGTACGGGACCAGCACTATTGGCTTCCCGTGGGTTTGAAACGGTTGTCTCCGTAACCCTGAATCTTCGAGCTTCATCTGGCGACTCCGCTGTCCTAGACGATTCTCGTCCTTAGACCGGTGGTTTTGCGTCCCCGTCTTTCAACGGGTTTGCCTTTATCAGTGGGATCAACCTAGAGCAGTGCTCACTGCGTTGCAAGCCCGACTTAACATATGTGTCAGTACGCTGTAAGTGAGTAAGGCAAACTGGGCACGGTACTGACAAGTTAATTTCATCGAATAGAAGAAATTTAGCGAACTTTGTTCAGGCCACTGCTGTTGAACGATCTGCAGCCTGCTGTTTTACTTTACGAACACGGAATCATGATTAACGTACCGGCGCCCGGTCGCTTCGCAATGCACAGGTGTGCGATCAGCCAGAAGAGACCGGTCGCGTTCGTTGCAGAGAGCAATAAGTAAGTGACGCAAGGCCGAGTCTGTCGAACCACCGAAGCAGGCAGCAGCAACTACCGAAAAATCTTTCTGCTTATTTTAATTCAGCGATACCGGCCAACGCCCGATCGATTTCGTTCTCGTTATTAATCAAGCTCGGTGCAAAACGCGCGTAGCTCTCGCGGTAGGGCGTGCTGCTCATGATGATGCCTTTGTCATGCATTCGCGTGACAACTTCCTGGGCGCTGATTCCATCGACATCGAAACACGCCAGGCCGGCTGACAATTCGCTGCTCATCGGCGTATAGAGTTTCACGTGCGACATCTTTGCCAGTCCTTCTTTGGTCTGGGTATTGAGCTGATGTATGCGTTCCTGAACCTTGGCCTTATTCAGTTGTAAGTGCAATTCGAACGCGGCAGGAAGCGCCCAGCGATGTTCGAAAGAGTGGAACCCACCGGGTGACATATGCTCACCTACGGGAACCTGGTCTTGCGCCTCCAGCCCAAGCCAAACATTGTACGATGCACTGAAGCTCGGAATTACGGCTACCGACTGTTGCCATGCACGATCATTTCCCCAGATCACGCCTGTCCCGCGCGGCCCAAAAATCCATTTGTGTGTTCCCGCGATAAAGAAGTCACAGCCCAATTTGCTCACATCCTGATCTTCTACGCCGAAACCATGGACTCCATCGACACAAAATAGAATCTGGTCTTCCTCAGCGCGTTTTCGATTGATCTCGCCAATCGCATCTGCCATGGCCCGCAACGGCAACTTCACACCCGTTGACGAGTGCACCCAGGTCACCGCAACCACTTGCGTGCTATCCGAAATGCCCTGCCGCAAGTTACTGACGATCGAGTCTTCAGATATCCTGGCAGGATTTTCGTAGAGCGAAATCCTGCGAATCTTTGCGCCGGTTCTTTCAGCCCTGTTAGCCAACGACAGATCAGTGGAGTAATGATCATGCGTGGTCTGCAAAATTTCGTCGCCGGGCCGCAAATTCAAACCGCTGTAGACCAGCCCGAGCCCCATCGTAGTGCTATCGGTTAGCGCGATCTGTCTTCCCTGCCCGCCCATGTAACGAGCTGCTGCAGCGGAAACTTCTCCGTCGATCGTTTCGAAATGTTCATGCCAGTAATCAGAAGGATTTTCGTCCAGGCCGCGACGGTGGCGATCAATTTCGTCGGAAACCGGCTTGGGATGGGACGCCAGCAAGAACGTAGAAAGTTGGATGTAGTCGCGTGTCAGAGGAAACAGGTTTCTCAGCGCCACCCAATCACCTGCTTCAATGGCGCTGGAACCCGGCGTCGCTGCTGCTGCAATGCTGGAGCCTGAACCATAAGCGGTTGCTCCCAGAGCGAGGCCTGCGACCCCCAAAAATTCTCTTCTTAGCATATTGATCGCCTTCTTCTGATGTTTTCAAGCAAACCGGACTATAGCGTATTCTTTGCCTGGCTCCTCGCAAGACCCACCCGAAACAATCAATCCAGCGGAAGTTCGATCCCCTGTTTTTTGAAGGTAGCAATGTCACATTGCGCCCGAAGCCGAAGAATCGGCGGGCCCTGGCGTCTGGTCTCTGGGTGCGCGAACGGGACATTTCGTCGCGTGCTCATGAATTCACGTTGCGGGATGTGACGTAACGCCAGCCCGGTGTACTACCCGGATTCAGGCTCCTCGGGCACCCAGCCACCGCCAAGCGCCTTGTAGAGATCAATGATCGAGGTGATATACAGGCGTCGGGTTTGCGACTGGCTGAGTTCGGCGCTGAACAGTGACCGCTCGATGTCGAGCACCTCGAGGTAGCTGGTTACACCGCCGTTGTATCGGGCCCTTGAGAGGATGGACGCATTACGCGCCGCATTGACTTGCCGGGTGCGCGCGTCGTACTCAATACGGTAGGTTCGCACTGCGACCAGCGCGTCTTCCACTTCCGCAAAAGCACGCAGTACAATTTGCTCATAGCTCAACAATGCCTGCTCGGTGCGTGCCACTTCGGCCTCGACCTGGCTGCGATTACGACCGGCATTGAACAGCGGCTGCAGGATGTTGCCGCCAAAATTCCAGAAACCGGACTCGCTATCCGTTAGCGTCGACAGATCTGTGCTTTCGAATCCAAGTGAACCGGTGAGCGAAATTGACGGCCAGCGCGCCGCCTCGGCAATGCCAATTCGCGCTGTCTGTGCTGCAAGCGATGCCTCGGAAGCCAGCACGTCGGGGCGGCGCTGCAAAAGTTCGGAGGGCAGTCCGGCAGGAATGCTCGGCGGCACTGTTTGCCGCTCCAGACTCAGCCCGCGAATAATTGCACCGGGGTTGCGTCCGATGAGCACGCTCAGCGAATTTTCGGTCTGCGCGACAAGGCGTTCAGTTGCAGCGACCGAAGCGCTGGCGATGGCAAGCTCGATCTCCGCCTGGTCGACATCGAGGCGCGGCGCCGTGCCTTTTTCGAACCGGGCCTCAATGATGCGCAGGCTGTCGGCACGCGCAGCTTCTGTGCGCGTGGAGATTTCAAGTTGAGCGTCGAGATCGCGCAGCAGCATGTAGGTTGATGCGACGCTGGCGATCAGACTGATCGTGACATTGCGCCGGTTCTCTTCGACCGCGAGCAGCTCAGCCCGCGCGGCTTCTGTCGAGCGACGGAGCCGGCCGAACAGGTCAAGCTCAAAGAAGACGTCACCGCTCAGCTGGTAGCTGTCGGCAAAGCCATCTGTCAGCTGGCCGTTAACCGTGTTCTGACTGGGGTCCGTACGGCCACCACGGGCAGCGATATCAACGGTCGGAAATTGCGAGGAACGGGTAACGCCCAGGATCGCGCGGAATTCCTGGATGCGGGCGACAGCGATGCCGAGATCCTGATTCTCAACCAGCGCCGTTTCGACGAGTTCATTCAATACCGGGTCTTCAAACAACTCCCACCACGGCGCATTGGCGATGCTAACGCCCTCCTGCACTGGCTGAATGTAGGACTCCGGCGTCGCAAGCTCGGGGCGCTCATAGTCGGGCCCGAGCGTACAGCCGCCAGTCACCACCGCGGCGACTGTGAGGGTGGTGTACCTGACAAGCATCAGCCTGCACCCCCCGGCGTCGACTCAGCCGGCTTGCGTTTGCTGATGTATTTCTCGACGAAGACGAACATGGCCGGTACGACCAGCACACCGATAATGGTTGCGGCGAGCATTCCACTGAATACCGTCATGCCCATGACCTTACGCGCTTCCGCACCAGCGCCCGATGCAATCAGCAGCGGCACCACGCCCAGAATGAACGAGAAAGCAGTCATCAGGATAGGTCGGAATCGAGACTTTGCCGCATCCAGTGCTGCCTGTAACGGGTCTTTGCCGCGCTGCATTTCCTGCGATGCGAACTCGACAATCAGGATGGCATTCTTCGCCGCCATGCCAATCAGCAAGACAAGCCCGATCTGTGCGAACACGTTGTTCACGTAGCTTTCGCTGAACAGCCGCGCAACCCATAAACCGAGGATCGCGCCGAACACAGCGATCGGCGTACCCAACATGACGCTTACCGGCAGCGACCAGCTCTCGTACTGCGCGGCCAGGATCAGGAATACGAACACCAGCGCCATGATGAACACAACGGAACCGGTACCTTCGGCCGCCTTCTCCTGGAACGACATGTTTGCCCACGCGTAGCTCATGTCAGACGGCAGTGTTTGTTCGGCAACTTCTTCGAGCGCTGTCAATGCCTGGGCGGAACTATAGCCAGCTGAGGGTTGGCCGGTCAGTTCTGCGGAGCGGAACAGGTTAAAGCGGTTCGTAAACTCGGGGCCCTGGGTGCGATTCGTGGTAACGAGCGTTGCCAGCGGCACCATGTCGCCGTCGTGATTGCGCACATGGAACATGCGGATACCGTCTTCACGCGCGCGGTACTCCGGCTCAGCCTGGACATAGACCTTGTAAAGGCGACCAAAACGATTGAAGTCGTTGACGTACGCGCCACCGAGAAAGGCACCGATTGACGTATTGATGTCAGAAAGCGCAACGCCCATCTTCAATGCCTGCGCGGAGTCAATGTCGAGAGAAACCTGCGGAACACTGGCACGGTACAACGTACCCGAGCTGGCAATCTCCGGTCGTTCCATTGCCGCAGCTGCAAACCTGGAGGTTTGTTCAGCAAGGTATTCAGGGCTGCTGCCACGACGATCCTGCAACATCATCGTAAAGCCCGATCCGGTGCCGAGCCCGGGAATTGCCGGCGGTCCAAATGCGAAGGCAAAGGCGTCGACGATACGGGTCGCGAACGCTGCGTTCAGCCGCCGCACAAGGTTGCTGGCATTGTCCTCGACCTCGGGTCGTTCGTCCCACTCCTTTAACTGCAGGAACACGAAGCCGGCATTCGGCTGGGTGGTGCCCGTCAGCATGCTGAAGCCGGCGATCGACGTATAGGTTTCAATGGCGTTGAACTCTGCGAGCAGCTCGTCAACCTTCGCCATCACTTCTTCGGTGCGTTGCAGGGACGCGGCATCGGGCAGCTGCACGGCAGCCATGATGTAGCCCTGGTCCTCTTCCGGCACAAACCCGCCAGGTACCACCTGGAACAGTAACGCGAGCGCGACAATCAGCGCCCCGAGCAGCACACCTGCTCGAACCAGCTTGCGGGTAAAGAAGCCGGTGAAGATCATGAATTTTTCTGTCACCCACTCGAAGCGGGTGTTAAACGCATCGAAAAACTTCTGGAATGTCGACTTGGTTTCGCCGGGCGGCTTCAACAGCATGCCGCATAGTGCCGGGCTCAGCGTCAACGCATTAACCGACGATATCGCAACAGAAATAGCGATCGTGATGGCGAACTGCTGGTAGAGACTGCCGGTAATACCACCCATGGTGGCAACGGGCACAAACACCGCGATCAGCGACAACGACGTAGCGACGATGGGAGCGGATACCTCGCGCATTGCCTCGATCGTCGCTTCCTTGGCGGGCATGCCCTTTTCCATCTTCTGCGCGACCGCTTCTACAACTACGATGGCATCATCGACCACTATGCCGATTGCGAGCACCAGGCCCAGCAATGACAAGGTGTTAATCGAGAATCCGAGCAGCGGAAATACCGCGAACGTGCCGATCAGCGACACCGGCACAGCGAGCGCTGGTATCAGTGTTGAGCGGACATTCTGCAGGAAGATGTATACAACCAGGATGACGAGCGCGACAGCCTGGAACAGCGTTACAACAATTTCGCGAATACCCGCTTCGATCGGCCGGGTGGTATCAAGAGAAATGACGTAGTCGACATCCTGCGGAAAGCGGAGCTTGAGTTGCTCCAGTGTTGTGAACACCTCGTCAGCAACGTCAAGGCCGTTCGCATCGGGCAGCTGATAGACCATCAACAATGCCGACGCTGCAGCATTCAGTTTTGCCGAGACCAGGTAGTTCTGTGTACCCAGCTCAATTCTCGCCACATCGCGGAGGAACACCTGCGAGCCATCCGGATTGGAACGAACAACCACCTGCCCGAACTCCTGTGCCGTCACCAGACGGCCTGGCGTCTTCACCGTGTAGGTGAATTCGGTGCCAGGCGGTGCCGGAGGGCCGCCTATCTGCCCGGCAGGGATGAGTACGTTTTGCTCGCGGATCGCGTTGGTGATGTCGGGCACGGTGAGGCCCAGCTTGGCCAGCTGGTCAGGCTTGATCCAGACGCGCATTGCGTATTCGAACGCCGCACCGCCGGTGACCTCGGCCTGCCCCACGCCGCGGATACGTGCGAGCTCATCCAATACGTTGATCGTTGCGTAGTTGGTCAGGAACTCTTCATCGTAGGTGCCATTGGGTGAGATCAATGAAATCAGTAGCAGCGGAAAAGACAATTTCTTCTTCACTGTGACGCCCAGGCGCTTGACCTCCTCGGGCAGTAACGCCTGCGCTTCCGAGACGCGGTTCTGGGTCAGCACGTTTGCCATGTCGAGGTCGGTCCCAACCTCGAACGAAACCTGCAGAGACATGGAGCCGCTGCTGGCGTTCGTGGACTTCATGTAGATCATGTTTTCCACGCCGTTGACCTTCTGCTCGATCGGCGTGGCGACAGACTCTTCAACTGCGATCGCGTTAGCACCGGTGTAGTTGGCGGTGACGGATACCTGCGGCGGTGTAATGTCAGGATATTGCGCGATGGGCAGTGCGCTCATCGCCACCACACCCACGATGACGATGACGATCGCGAGGACCATCGCCACGATGGGTCGGCCGACGAAAAACTCAGCCATCGATCAGCCGCCCGTCACGCCGGATGCCGGCTTGACAACAACTTTGGCGCCAGGGCGCAATCGCTGCAGGCCTTCGAGCGCGATCCGCTCTCCAGCCTCCAGGCCGGAATCGACAATCCAGTCATCGTCGATCCGTGGGCCCATTTCTACCTGCCGGATCTCGACAATATCGTCGTCACCGATTACCGCCAGCTGGTAGAGCCCCTGGATTTCCATCACGGCACGCTGGGGCACGGCAATCGCGGCAGAACGCTCTTCGGCTTGGCCCCTGACCCGGGCAAACTGGCCGGCAAGCACAATTCTTTCGGGGTTCGGAAAGTCAGCCTCGAGCGTAAATGTGCCCGTGGTCGGGTCGATAGCTGCGTCGAAATTCACGATCTTGCCGAGGTGATTGTGAACGGAATCGTCGGCGAGGAAGAGTTGCAGGTTGGTTGGCGCCTCCTCCTCAGGATCACCGGGCCGGACATTGGCCGCATACTGCCTGCTGAATCTCAGGTACTCGCGCTCGTTGATGGAGAAACGAACGCGAATGGGATCAGTCTGTGAAACGAAGTTGAGAACGACAGGGTTTGGATCCCGCCCTACGTACTCACCGACCTTGGCCTTGGAAATGCCAATCCGCCCATCAATGGGTGCGCGGATGCGGGTGTAGCCAAGCTGAATCTCAGCCTGCTCGACCTGGGCACCGGCGGACTTCTGGGATGCCTGGGCTGCCTCGTACTGAGCGACGGCAGAGTCGAGGTCCTGCTGGCTGACCGCGTCCATCTCCGCGAGCGGGCGAATGCGATCCAGGTCACTCCTGGTCTTGGCGAGATTGGTTTGCGCCTCGGAGAGCCGGCCCTCTGCCTCTACGACTTTCGACTGATAGGGCGCAGGATCGATGACATACAGCAACTGACCCTTCTTGACACCGCGTCCCTCCCTGAACTGCATCTCCTCGAGCACACCATCAACACGGGCGCGAATCGGAATATCAACCGAACCGCTGGTCTGCCCGATCATGTCGAAATAGATCGGAATATCCTGCTCCTGAACCTCAAGCACAGCGATCTCGATCAGCGGCGGCGCCGGTGGCGCCTCCGGAGCACATGCGGTCAGAAAGGCTGGGCCGGACACCAGCAGCGCGCAGACTAACCGGCGTGAATAGGAGTGGTGTGCAACGTTCATTTGAGCTCCGCTCAATTTATTTTTTGCCGTGCCCGGACTGGAGAGGGGCTGTGCACGGTTCGCAGAATGTCCGGAAGCCGCTCGGTGCAATACTCTTCTATTAAAGATTGCCAGTCCGCCGAAGGGCGCTCCCGGCAGATCGATGATGCTATCAGGGACCGGTGACTGCAAGCCCCGCGCAGGAGGATCTCCCGCATCCTGCGAAAGGAATCCTGTTTGCACACAGAAACACCTGGTGCAGGAGTCTGTTGTGGAGTGACTGTATGCAGAAGCTAACCAGTTGGTTAATTCTGTTCGTGCTGAAGGTAGGAACAACGAGTCCATCGACTGTGGCGCGCGGCTTCCTGATTCGGATACGACGACGCCCCCTCCCTGCGCGTTTTTTGCATGTTGCGCCTGTGCCGTTCGACTCATTTGAAAGGACTGCGGCAACATCACCTTTCTCCTGATGCACTACAATTACATCTGTCCCGAACCGACCAGGCAGTCCCTATGCACTCCAAAGCACCCCTTTCCGGCAACCTGCGAAAAATGCAGACCCGGCTCGAGGATGTCGCGCACTACTCGCTGGTGCTGGATGACGTTCCGATTGATATGAACGCAATGATCGGAAAAACCATCAAGCTGAGTTTTGACGGCACGATCAACTGTATTGCCTGCGACCGGCTGACGAAGAAGTCTTTCGGGCAGGGTTTCTGCTACCCGTGTTTCAGGGACGCCCCGGAGTCCAGCGAATGCATCATCCGTCCAGAGCTGTGCCGGGCGCACGAAGGCGAGGCGCGGGATATGGCATGGGCCGAGAAACATTGCCTGGTGGAGCAGATTGTCTATCTCGCGAGGAGCTCCGCGGTCAAGGTAGGCATCACGCGGGCCTCGCAAATGCCCACGCGCTGGATCGATCAGGGCGCAACCAATGCTATCGTGTTTGCTCGCGTTCCCAATCGCTACACAGCCGGCCTCGTTGAACTCGCCATGAAAGAGCACCTGACCGATCGAACGAACTGGCAGCGCATGTTGAAGAACGAGCTGATTGATGCAGACCTCGTCGCCACAAAGGCATCGTTGACTGACACGCTCGATGCCGACCTGCGGCGGTTTGTCGACACCGATGACACAGTCTGCTCGATCGACTATCCCGTTAACCGGTACCCGGAGAAAGTAAAGAGCGTCGGATTTGACAAGCATGCGGAGATCGAGGGTCACCTCGCGGGCATCAAGGGCCAGTACCTGATATTCGATGACAACCGCGTACTGAACATCCGCAAGCACAACGGTTATCGAATCACCATGACATAGAGGGCTTGACGTCGAACAGGGAAGATTATGGGGTCAAACCGATTTGTCGCGAGAAAATTGAGGTGATCTTGTATCGCCCGTACGCCGCAAAATCAGCCACTTCAATACCAAACGCTCCGCAATGATGACGAAGATTCGCCACAACTACTTCGAATCGGAGCAGGACTTGTCGACGGAGGATCGCAACTTCGTGCTCGACATCACTATTCTCTTCGAGAATGCCGTCCACACGCTTGGCCGCTACGGGAGGCTGCTGCGGGTGGTGTGATAGGTGGAATGAAATGTGTTACCTATGTGATCGGAATCACCTGTAACCCATGTGCCCGGAACGGACCCGATGAAAATGGCGCGCCCGACCGGATTGATTCAGATCGCCTAATGGTGATCTTCACCCCTGCGGGGCGCACTTCGTGCATCTTAATCGCTTCGCGATTGATCGAACCTGTGACCCCTGCCTTCGGAGTACGCTATTTCAATCGTAAGCAACTGAATTAATTAACACTAATTGGAAGGGCGCCCATTGCGACTGCAGTACTCATCACAACCGTGCACCACTCAGTCACACAAATCTCACACAATCCCCGAGTTTCTCTGATGTTGCCTGTAGGCAACATCCCCTATAGTATCGTCGATGAAGTTGCTGGTATACGAAACGGATTTGGGGCGACGGCCATTTCTTGAATGGTTCGAGCGATTGGATGGTCGGCGCCAGGCTTCTGTCAGAAGACGATTACGCGCCGTCGAAGAACATAACCACCTGGGAGACTGCTCTTCACTGAGAAACGGCTTGTACGAAATGCGATTGGCAGGCCACATCGGCCTGAGAGTCTATTTCGCAAACGTCGACGGAACAATTATGCTTTTGCTCGGTGGCTCAGGGAAAAGCGATCAGAGGCGAGCTATAGAACGAGCGAGAGAAAGATTGAAAAATTTTCGGGAACGAAACAGTGAGTAAAAAAATCAAGGCGGCAGCATCGTGGAATATGAAAGAGAAGCTCTACGAGGATCTTCGGGATCCATCGTATGCTGCTGCGTACGTCAATGAAGCGCTTCTTGAAGGTGACGAAGTTGTATTCAAGACTGCCGTTGCGGACGTTATTCGCGCTCGCGGAGTCGGCAAAGTTGCGGCTGCCGCCGGTGTAAATCGCGTCACTGTTTTCAAGACGCTGAAACCAGAAACACGTACATCATTTACTACTTATCATTCCTTGCTAACAGCATGCGGAATTGACTTTGCAACGCGCCCGATCAAGTCTCGTTCCAAATCCGCTCGTAAGTAACTATTCCCGGCAGTTTTCCGGCAGTCCGATTTCTGCACGCCTGAAATCCAGTACTGCCAGGCCCATTGTGTGCGCCGTCAGCGGTAGTCGGACCAAACAAGGCATCAACCAGAACCTGTATTACCGCTGTGTCCCCTGCGTGTCCCGGACACCACCGAGGACACCAACCCAGACCGGTAGAACTCTAAATTATTGATATTAAAAAGAAAGTGACGCGCCCGACAGGATGGGCCTTCGGCCTGTCCTCGCTTCGCTCCTCGGATCGAACCTGTGACCCCTGCCTTCGGAGTGTAGTCGTCAATCTGCATACGACCACCTTATACCGCAAACAATTATGACTGCGGTATAAACCATGCTATTCTTGAGGCACTTTTTGGGTGAAAAATCCAATAAATAGGTTGTAAAACAACATATTATTTTATACCGCAATATCAATTAATTACGGTATAAAACAGGCACCGAACATTGATAGAAGACCTCCCGAACAGCCTGATGGTGCAGTACAGCGAGCTGATGCAAAACTGTGTCCAGCCAGTATCGGACGGCTCAAACCTGTCGTTCAAGTACAAAGACATCAACAGAAAGCGCTACTGGTATCTCTATATAAGCATCGGTAAGACGAGGAGGGAGCACTATCTCGGCGAGGGAACGACCGAACTCCTGGACCGGATCGACGACGAAAAGGCGCTGTGGCAATCCAACGTCGATGATCGAGACCTGAGAACCCGATTGGTCAACATGCTTATCGGCGGCGGAATGTCTGCCCTGAGCAAAGACGAGGGCAAAGTCCTGACGTTGCTCGAACGAAACGGCGTATTTCTGGCAGGCGCAGCGTTGGTCGGGACACTCGCGTTCAGGGCGTACTCAAATATGCTCGGTGTTTCGTGGCATAGCGACGCCGGAACACAGGACGTCGATATCGCGATGGACAACCGATATCTGCTTGCGTTGCCTAGACCCAAGACACCTGTAAATCTGGGGCAGCTGATCCTCGACAGCGGAATGGGATTCATTGAGGTACCTACTCTCAACCCAAGACAACCTTCGACGTCATTTCGAATTCGCAATCGGGATTTTCGTGTGGATGTGCTGGCTCCAATGCGCGGCCGGGAAACCACCCGACCTGTCAAGCTGGATCATTTTGGAACCTACGCAACTCCGTTGAGACACCTGGATTACCTGCTTGAGGACATTCAGCCGGCCGTACTCTTGTACGGACACGGCATCATGATCAATGTGCCAGCACCGGGGAGATTTGCGATTCACAAGTGTGCAATCAGCCAGATGCGAAGCAGTAGCTCTGCTGCCAAGATTCGCAAGGACCTGAGCCAGGCTGAGCAGGTGTTGCAAGCGTTGCTTGAACTTCGGCCGAGTGATATTGCGTTAGCGCTTCGCGCTGCCATGGAAAGGGACAAGGCATTTCAGGACAGGATTCAGGCCGGACTCGACCTCGTGAACCAGGACGTTGCCACTGAGGTACGCAAATTGGTTTAGGAGTAATAAAACCCCGGCAGGTGCATAGACCAACCTCGTCTTACCTTCGCGAGTCTGAAGAAGAATATGCGCGTCCGCGCCGGGGCAGCTACAACCAAAGCAGGGGCTACAGGAGCAGAAAGACAATCCCTAGCAACGTCGCGATAGTCAGCTAGGCCAATGGAAATGCCCACCTGCAGACTCGGTCGGCCCTGGCCATAATCTCCGGGTTCTTATATCCACCAATACGTTCGACAACGACAATCAGTGTGACGCCGGCGGCAAGAATCAGAAAGGTAGCAAGAACGAATGCGTCTATCAGTGTGAGATAACTGACCTCCGGCACATGGCCTAGCACTACGAAGTAATACGCAACCACGCTAAGAATTCCGACGAACGTAATATTCACCCGATTAGCGAGCGTTTCTCCATCCATCCAGAAGACACACCACGTAAGGCTGACCAGCAAGACCATTGGGAAAACGATACTCAGCAGGAAGTGCAGCGGACGCCGCTTGATCTCTACCGTGACAACAAACTCCGAGAATTCCGACTTCGAGACATCCATCGAGCAACCCGTCGGCAGTATTCAGCAGAAGAAAAGATCCGGATTGTGTTGGAGGGCCTTCGCGGCGAATCCAGTATTGCTGAGCTGTGCCGCAAGAAAGGCATCAACCAGAACCCGTATTACCGCTGTGTCCCCTGCGTGTCCCGGACACCATCGAGGACACCAACCCAGACCGGTAGAACTCTAAATTATTGATATTAAAAAGAAAGTGACGCGCCCGACAGGATTGATTCGGGCCTACGGCCCTCACCCTAAAGGGCGCACTCACCGCGTTCGTGCGTCCGTCGACCGACTTCGTCGGTCTCGGGTCGAACCTGTGACCCCTGCCTTCGGTGGGTTCAACCTGCATAATCTTGACATATCTTGACATAGCTTGATATGGTCTCCAAATGGCCAGCATAAAGATCAGCTCAAAAGTCGAACAAGCTCATTGGAAAGCACTGCAGGACCTCGCAAAGGAGTCCCATCAGAGCATTTCCGGTCTGCTCACTGAAGCAATCAGCGACTACGTTCGGAAGCGCCGACTGCGCCCTGTCGTGATGGATCACCTCGAAGACTCTATCCAGGAGAACGAAGAGCTAGGCCGCCGACTTGCCCGGTAACACGGTCGACTTCCTGTCCCTTGATGAGGTGCTCGCGATTCACGAGCGCTTGATCGAGCGCTTTGGTGGCGACCACGGCGTGCGAGATCAGGGCCTTCTTGAAAGTGCCCTTTTTCGACCGCAAACCGGTTACTACACGCATATTGAAGAGATGGCGGCCGCAATGTTTGAATCTCTTCTCGTTAATCACGCATTCGTCGATGGCAACAAGCGTGTCGCTTTCTTTGGGACGGATATTTTTCTACGCCTGAATGGCTGGAAACTAGTGGTTAGAGCCGACGAAGGCGAACAATTCATCATTGGAATGCTAGAGGCCAACGACCGTTCGTTCGAAAAAATCCTGACGTGGATTCAAGCGCACATATCTACCGTGTGAAGAAGATGTTGGTTCGACAGGCGATGATGCTGGCGCGAGACATTTCGATAATGAAAGGGGCCGGGTAGAACCCGGCCCCAATCCGTTCGTGCCGGACAAGGTGTTAGCCATGTGCCCGGAATAAGGTGTAAACCATGTGACCGGTCTTCACCTTGAAAAGGTTGGCGCGCCCGACAGGATTGATTCAGATCGCCTTATGGCGATCTTCACCCTAACGGGCGCCTGCGGCGTCTAAAACGCTGGCGCGTTTTTTCGAACAAGGTCCGCCTCCTTG
>JAIBDF010000153.1 GCA_024679535.1 Chromatiales bacterium | reverse complement strand
CCCGAATCCACCGTGCGCGAACTCCTCGATTACATCGGGCTGCCATTCGAAGAGCGCTGCCTCAGGTTCCACGAGGAGCGGCGTTTCGTTGCGACGCCGAGTTACCGCCAGGTTGACTCGAAAATCAGCAACCGCTCGGTCGGACGGCACCGCAACTACCAACGCCAGTTCGACAAGATCCTGCCTCCCGAATGACGAGGCTGGCGGCCGGATTGACCTGCCGCCAGCCTGTCGGACCGAGCAACTCACGCCCGGACGGGGGGTGTCAGTAATTCAACCGTACGCCGACCCAATAAGTGCGCCCGTTGTCATAAACGGCGCGCGGTCGGGTGGACGTGCCGGCGAACTGCCGGATCTCTTCGTTCGTCAGGTTTACGCCGTCGAACGTTACCATCCAGTTATCGTTGAAACGATATTGGAGAGAGGTATCGAGCGACATCAGTTCATCCTGGTCGAGCTGCGTGCTGCGATCGAACGTAACGAAGAACTCGGACCGATACGAATACATCAGGCGAGCGCTCAGCTTCTCGTTCTCATAGAAACCGGTGACGTTGAACTGATGTTCCGAGTGTCCAGGCAGCGGATCGCCATTGTCCGCCTCTGCGTCAACGTAGGTGTAATTGCCCTGCACGCCGAAGCCGTTGTCCCACTGCCATACGCCTGCCGCCTCGAAGCCTATCGAGGTACCGCCGCCACCATTGCTTCTCTGATTGATGACGAACGGGCAGTTCCAGCGATCCGCGGCACCGCCGGGGGTGCAGGCCGCATTGGGCGGTGTCGCAGCCACGATCTCCAGGACCTGATCCGACGGGCTATCGGTGATGAATGATTCGATGTCCTTGTAGAAGACTGCAAAAGACGCGGCGGACTGCGTATCGGCGTACCACTCGACAGCCACTTCCGCCTGATTGGCGCGATACGGATCGAGATCCGGATTGCCGCTCGTGCCGGTCAGCGAGCCCGGATTCAGGCTCGCTCTCGGAGTGATGTCCGTGAAGTCGGGCCGCGTCATCACGCTGGCCGCTGCAAAGCGGTAAAGCAGGTTATCGGTGTGGTCGTAAACGAGGTTGACGCTCGGAAGTACATCGTCGTAAGTGCGGTTCGCCGTGACGGGATCGTAACTACCGAAAGCGTTCTCGACCTGGCCGGTCGGGCTCGACACGTTGCCGCGCGATGTCTGGTCGGTCTCGACGTAGCGTACGCCGAAGTTGCCGCGCCACTTGTCCGTCGAGATGTTCGCCATGACGTAACCACCCAGCGTGTCCTCGTCCACCGAGAAACTTTGCTGCGGGTATAGGATGCGCGCTGTGTTGGACAGGTTATCGAACAACAGGCCACGTGTGGCGCCACGATCGATTTGCCAGTATTCAGTTAGTGTGCCCGGTGTCGCGACCTCGCCCAGGAAATTCGACGGAGTCAACGGACCCGCGAAAGCGCTGGCCGGCGTCGTGTTGATCGGCACATGAAATCCGCCATAGGTCGTCGCATTGAATACCAGATCACGTTCGTGAGCGGTTGTCTTGATGCCGAAGTCGATCGCGCTGAGCCAGCCGGAGTTCTCGATTTCGTAGCGTCCGTCGATGTAGGCATAGTCTTCGGAATCATCGTTCAGGATCTGGTGCAAGGAGCTAAAGATGAAGATCATGTCCGACGGGGCGGCCGGATCGATGTTGGTGAAGGTTACCTGCGGCGCCGAACCGCGCAGATCATAGTCGTAGGCTGCCGGCGCGCCGAACTCAACAAACGGCTGGTCGTCCGTGTTGCCGGAAGCATCCGTTGTACCGAGGCGAAGGCTGCCCGACCAGCGGTCGTTGAACGTGATGTCAGTCAGCAGGTCGATGTTGCTCGATTCCGCTGTAGCATCGCGCTGGATCGCATCGTAGACAGCGCCAAAGTCGGACGTACCGCCGTTGAGCGACGCGACGGTGCCGGCGACCGCGGTGCCGTCGACGACAGTCGCGTTCGTCAGCGTGCCACCGTTGCCGATTGCACGGTTACCCCAAGTCAGAAAGTTCTGGTTGATGTTGTCGGCCGAAAATTCGGAGTAAAGCGCGGTCAGGTTAAACTCTAACTTGTCGCTCGGACGGAATTGGATGCCCAGGTTTCCGCCGGTACGGACGCGCTCCTGCTCGAACAGGGCCGAGCCGATCAGCGTCGGGTATAGCACTTCGCCCGTATCGGGACCGAGATCGATCGTGTCATAACCAAGAACTTCGACGCCGTCACGCCGAATGTTGCGCTGTTGCCGGACAACGGCGCCCAGAATACCGAAGGTCTCGTCATCGTTCTTCCAGCTAACTAGACCGGAGAACTGCGGGTCGCTTTCTTCGGCGAGGTCCGTGTAAATCATCTCGACGGCCGCGTATGCTTTGAACGCATCGAGATCGAGTGGGTTGCGCGTTTTGACGTTGACGGTACCGCCGATACCGCCTTCTTCGACGTTCGCCTGTGAACTTTTGAGAACCTCGACCTGACCGATGATGTCAGACGGAAGCATCAGGTAGTTGAAGCTGCGCGTCGTATTCAGCTGGTCAAGAATGAACCAGTCCGCCGTCGCGAGAGCGTGCCCGTTCAACAACGTGCGGGTCAGGTTTGGCGCGGTGCCACGAATGCTGATGCGCTCGCCCTCTCCGAATTCCTTGTTGAGGACGACGCCCGGCACTCGCTGGATCGCTTCCGCGAGATTCTTGTCCGGGAACTTGCCGACGTCTTCCGCCGAAACGACGTCGATGACCGAGTCCGACATGCGTTTTGCCGTGATCGAATCGGCAATGCTGCGCCGGATACCCATAACGACGATTTCTTCTATCGGCTCGCCACTATCCGCGGTGCTTTGGGTTTGCTGCGCGAACGCCGGATCGCTGGGCGCGTAAAGCGCTATGGCTATCGCTGTTCCGAGTGCCGTAGATCTCTTAAGATTCATACTTCTCACCTCTGGTGTCTGATTCCCCGTTTCTACGCCCGCCGCAGTCTCCACTGGTGCGGACCAGTTTTGCGATAATATAATACCAATCTAGCCCAATTACCAGCCTTTGACATCAAATCTGGCACAATCATGTTTAAGTCCTTGTATTATTTGCTATATATTGAAAAAATAGAATTTTTCTTGGTAGCATAGTGGTATTATTGGTTATATATTGGTTATATTATCGTTTCTCTCCTGTAAAGGGACATGGTTAGCCAGTGAGCAAACTCGCAGCGCGCATAACGAAGTTGGACCCGGACCGGCAGCAACCGCTGTACCGCCAGATCCAGGTGGTCATTCGTGATGCAGTAGCGGACCGCACGCTCCGTCCCGACGACGCGCTGCCAGCCGAGAGGGAGCTGGCAGCCGATTTCGGCGTATCCCGAATAACGATTCGCAAGGCGATCGAAGGGCTCGTCAAAGAAGGGGTGCTCGACACCCACCACGGGTCCGGGACGTTCATCCGGTCCCGCGTCGAGAAGAACTTCGCGCAGCTCACCTCGTTTTCCGAGGAAATGAGCGCGAGAGGCTTGACGGCAAGCAGCCGCTGGATCTCGCGCTCCGAGGGCACGGTAAGTCCCGAAGAATCGCTGACGCTGCGTGCGAGCCCCGGCACCAAAGTGTATCGATTCAGCCGCGTCCGGCTGGCCGACGATGCGCCGATGGCGATCGAGTATGCAACCGTGCTCGCCAGCTGCCTTGCGTCGCTCGACGCCGTCGACAAATCGCTTTACGCCGCACTGTGTGATACCGACAATCAGCCGGTACGCGCGTTGCAGCGCCTCAGCGCGCTTCTCCTGAACGAAGAACAGGCAGCCCTGCTCGGTGCAATTGCGGGTGACGCGGGCTTGCTCGTTGAGCGCGTAGCCTTCAACGAGAGCGGGACGGCAATCGAGTTCACGCAATCCTATTACCGCGGCGATACCTTCGACTTCGTCGCCGAGCTCAGCACGGACTAAGCGACTATGCCGAAAGTCCGAGACATGACGATGATGCAAAAGGAGGCCGCGGAAGCGGCAGACGTCGTACAGTCCCAGCTAGACCACAATGGGCCTATTGTCGAACGCATCGGCTCTCGGCTCCGCGAAATCGAGCCCCGGCTGATCGTCACCTGCGCCCGCGGCAGCTCCGACCATGCTGCGACTTTTGGCAAGTACTTACTAGAGAACAACACCGGTCTTTTCGTAGCATCCGCGGCTCCGTCGATCCATTCAGTCTATGAGCGGGACATGCACTTCGACAATACGCTATGCGTCTTCATTTCTCAGTCCGGCGCGAGTCCTGACCTGCTCGCAGCTGCCGAGGCAGCCAGACTTGGCGGCGCATTTGTGATCGCGCTGGTGAACGTGGACGACTCCCCGCTGGCTTCGCTGGCGCACGAAGTATTGCCGCTGCGTGCTGGTGACGAAATAAGCATCGCGGCAACCAAGTCTTTTATCGCGTCGCTGGCTGCACTCGTACACCTCGCGAGCGGCTGGTGTGCCGACGAGAAACTGGAGAAGGAATTGCGAGGAGCGCCTGCCCTCCTTCATGAAGCGTGGAATTGTGACTGGTCCGAAGCGGTGGAATCCATCGCGTGTTGCCGCGACCTCTATGTCCTGGGGCGTGGTATCGGTCTCGGTATCGCGCAGGAATCGGCACTCAAATTCAAGGAAGTCTGCGGGCTGCACGCCGAAGCGTTCAGCGCAGCGGAGGTATTGCATGGCCCGATCGCTATCGCGGGCGATAATTTCCCGATTCTCGTATACGCGCAGAATGACAAGACGCGGCCCGGGATCGACGCCCTTCTCGAAACACTGGCAGACAGGGGCATGAAACTGATAATAGCCGGTGCCAGAAAGGACGGCGCGATCAATCTGCCGACGCCGACGAGTCACCCGGCGATAGAGCCGATGCTGCGGATACAGAGTTTCTACCGCATGGCCAACGAGCTGTCGATCAGACTCGGGCGAAATCCCGATACGCCACCGCATCTGAAAAAAGTTACCGCTACGGTGTAATCGAAATGACAACTCTCGCGTTCAGGAATTGCCGAGTACTGGCCCGAAACAGGCTTTGCGAAGGACTTGCTGTCGTCGTTCATGAGGGCCAGATTGAGGAAATCTGCCCGGAGGATCAGCTTTCCCGGAACGGACTTGACGTTCGCGACCTGGGTGGCATGCTCCTGCTGCCCGGGTTTATCGACGTCCAGGTTAACGGTGGCGGCGGCATCTTGTTCAACGAGCATACCGACGTCGGCGGCATAAGATCGATCGCTGAGGCACATTACCAGTACGGCACGACCGGCTTCCTACCGACGCTCATCAGCGACGAACTCGACGTAGTAGAACGCGCTCTTCGAGCAAGCGAGCGGGCCATCGACGAAGGCATCCCCGGCGTGCTCGGCGTGCACGTCGAGGGGCCTTTTCTTAATCCAGAGCGCCGCGGCGTGCACGACCAGAACAAGCTTCGCCGACTAACCGCGGAGACGGTAGCCTCGCTGAAACCGCTCCATAACGGCAAGACCGTGCTCACTTTGGCCCCGGAAGCCGTGGATCGCGATGCCATCGCAAACCTGGTCAGCAGCGGATTCATCGTCTGCGCCGGTCACAGCGACGCGTCTTACGACGAGACAATTCTCGCGCTGGAGCGCGGGCTCCGTGGCTTTACACATCTGTTCAATGCAATGTCGCAGCTAGGAGCACGCGAGCCCGGGGTGGTGGGCGCAGCGCTGGACGACCGCGACAGCTGGTGTGGTGTTATTGCCGATTTTCACCATGTGAATCCTGCCTCGCTGAGGATCGCCCACCGATGTAAAGGGGCGGATAAGCTCATGCTGGTAACCGACGCCATGCCACCAGTCGGATCTGACATGAAACAGTTCCGTCTGCTTGACAAGATCGTGGAGGTCTCGGATGGCGTATGCCGCGACCAGAACGGGACGCTCGCGGGTACAGCACTAGATATGGCGACTGCTGTGCGCAACATGATGAAAGCCACGGGCGTCGCGCTTCCGCAGGCGGTCCATATGGCCAGCACGAGTCCTGCTGCATTCCTGCGAATTGGCGAACAAGTCGGCACCATTGACGTTGGCAAGCGCGCCAATTTCGTTGTCGCAGACGATGACCTCCGGGTAGCCATGACGTGGATCGACGGGAAGGTTGTATTCGAGGCCTAATGTCTGATTCGCCCTGCGCCAGCCGCGATATCGTCCCCGGCCATGTCAACAAGGACAGCGCTACGACGTGAGCCGGGAGAGAATGCGCCCCACGGCGAGGACGTCCAGAGCCTCGCGGATGTAACCAGGCGGCCCTTCCTCGCCCGCATGGGCGACAGTACGAAATCCTTCGGCGCGGGCGAGGTACGCCCACGTCAGGTCGGTGAAGTCGTAAGCGCTCGCACCTCCTCGACTGCGCCGAAGCGCAGCGTCACGCTGTTGCGCTCGGCCAAATCGAACAGCAGTTCCGGTTCGAGCGTCCCTTCAATGTGCAGGTGCAGCTCGACCTTGGGCATTCCGCGGATGAAGTCTTCCATGGGTCCCTCGTTGTCCGCTCACACTATTCCCCCACCGCAAGGCTGCTGTCGGCGACCAGGCACACAGTGCTAACCTGTGTACTCGTACTTCAGACACTGTTTCTCAAAAGGCGGTCAGCATGTCCGATGAATTTCTCGAGTCTGCAATTCAGGAAGCACGTAAGGGACTGGAATCCGGCGGCATCCCGATCGGTTCGGTGCTGGTCATCGACGGCAAGATCGTGAGTCGAGGTCATAACCACCGCGTCCAGCGCGGCAGTTCGATCCTGCACGCCGAGATGGACTGCCTCGAAAACGCCGGCCGCCTGACAGCCGGCGACTACCAGCGATCGATTCTGTATTCGACATTGTCACCTTGT
>JAIBDF010000188.1 GCA_024679535.1 Chromatiales bacterium | reverse complement strand
TGGAGTGTTGTAAAAATCCATGCTCCCGGGCTTATGTTAAGTGCCATTGTGGTCTGCCCTCTGTTTTCATGACAGAATTGTGGCTGGTTCGGGTTGGGGGGATTGTAGTGGACAAGACTTATATAACCGCGCAGCAGTTGCTGGAAGATTCATTCCGGCTGGCGCACAAGATATTCGACGATGGGTTTCATCCGCAGTTCATCATCGGTATCTGGCGCGGCGGCACGCCGGTCGGCATCGCAGTGCAGGAGTACTTCGAGTACCGCAAGCTCTCGACCGACCACATTTCGGTGCGCACCTCTTCTTATTACGGCATCAACCAGCAGTCCAAGGAAATTCGCGTTCACGGCCTGCACTACCTGATTGAAAACGCCAATGCGGACGACAAACTGCTGATCGTCGATGACGTGTTCGATTCGGGCCGCAGCGTGGACGCGCTGATCAAGGCCATCCGCAAACAGTCACGCCTTAACGCCCCAACCGAAATGCGGGTGGCCTGCCCCTGGTACAAACCGTCCAAGAACAGCGTCGGCTTTGAACCGGATTATTACCTGCACGAAAGCGAGGAGTGGCTGGTGTTTCCGCACGAACTGGACGGACTGGAGATGGCTGAAATAGCCGCCGGCAAAAAAGATCTCGCCAACATCCTGCACCTGTTCGAGTAACTAACCGCTAAGCCTTTGCTAAAATGCGTCGCCCGGGATGCGTACCCAGCCTTCCATCAATACGCGTGCGCTGCGGCTCATAACGACTTTCTCGACAACCCATTCGCCGTCGTGATTTGCGGCAGCGGCACCGACCTTGAGCGTGCCCGATGGATGGCCGAAGCGCACGGCGTCGCGCTCGCCACCGCCGGCGGCGAGATTCACTAGCGTTCCTGGAATGGCGGCTGCGGTCGCAATCGATACTGCCGCGGTACCCATCATCGCGTGATGCAGTTTGCCCATCGACATGGCGCGCACGTTGAGATCGATATCAGCAGCTGCTATCGACTTGCCGCTGGAGGAGATGTAATCGGCGGGTGGAGCGACGATGGCAACCTTGGGCGTGTGTTGGCGCTCAGCGGCCTGTTCAAGATTTTCGATCAGGCCCATGCGCAGCGCACCGTGGGCTCGGATCTGCTCGAAACGTTCGAGTGCTGCCGGGTCGCCGTTGATCGCGTCCTGTAGTTCGCAGCCGCTGTAACCGAGGTCGGAGGCATTTATAAATATCGTCGCAATGCCGGCGTTGATCAGGGTTGCCTGCAGGCTGCCCGCGGGCACCACTTCCTGTGGGAGTTCAAGTGTGTCGACAACATTGCCGGTCGGGAACATCGCGCCCACGGCGTCGGCCGGGTCGAGAAATTCGATACGTACTTCCGCTGCAGGAAAGGTCACGCCGTCGAGTTCGAAGCCGCCGGTTTCCTGCACCTCGTTGTCGGTTATCGGCACATGGGCAATGATGGTCTTGCCAATATTAGCCTGCCAGATGCGCACCTCGGCGATGCCATCGCGCGGAATTCTATCTGCATCGACGAGACCACCGGAAATTGCGCAGGCGCCGACTGCGGCGGTGAGGTTGCCACAGTTACCGCTCCAGTCGACGAAGGCCTTGTCGATCGCGACCTGACCGAACAGGTAGTCGACGTCGTGATTCGCTTGTGTGCTTTTAGACAGAATCACCGTCTTGCTGGTGCTTGAGGTCGCGCCGCCCATGCCATCGGTCTGCTTGCCATAGGGGTCGGGGCTGCCGATGACACGCAGCAGCAGATTGTCGCGTTGTGCACCCGGCACCTGCGCCGCCTCGGGCAGGTCATCGAGCCGGAAAAAAACACCCTTGCTGGTGCCGCCGCGCATATAGCTTGCGGGAATGCGGATCTGCGCCAGGGTGGTCATGCTGCCGCTCCGGCTTCGAGAAAATCCTGGGCGAAGCGTTGCAGTACGCCGCCCGCCTCGTAAACCGATAATTCGTCGGCGGTGTCGAGACGGCATTTGACCGGAATCTCGACGCGCTCGCCATCGCGGCGCTGCATGATGACGGTAAGTAAAGCGCCGGGAGTGCGTTCGCCGACGACGTCGAAGATTTCGCTGCCATCGATGTTGTGCGTCTTGCGAGTCTCGCCCGGCATGAATTCCAGCGGCAGCACGCCCATACCGACCAGGTTGGTTCGGTGGATACG
The DNA here is from genome assembly GCA_024679535.1 of Chromatiales bacterium. GTDB lineage: Bacteria > Pseudomonadota > Gammaproteobacteria > Steroidobacterales > Woeseiaceae > UBA1847. The sequence goes on along the minus strand of JAIBDF010000188.1, from coordinate 1,972 downwards.
CTCGAAGCCCTCGGCGATGATGGCCTCGACACCGGCGAGGCGCACGCCTTTGGCGGCCCAGTCACGCGACGAACCCTGACCGTAGTCGGCGCCAGCAACAATGATCAACGGTTGCGAGCGACCCATGTAGGTTTCTATCGCTTCCCACATGCGCGTCACTTCGCCTTCAGGTTCGATGCGCGCCAGAGAACCTTGCCGGACTTCACCGTTCTCGGTCACCATCTCGTTCAGCAACTTGGGGTTGGCAAAGGTCGCGCGTTGCGCGGTCAGGTGGTCGCCGCGATGGGTCGCGTAGGAATTGAAGTCTTCCTCGGGCACTCCCATTTTGGCGAGGTATTCACCGGCGGCACTGGATGCCATGATCGCGTTCGACGGCGACAGGTGATCGGTGGTGATGTTATCGCCGAGCACGGCCAGCGGACGCATGCCGCTGAGCTCACGTTTGCCTGCCAGTGCGCCTTCCCAGTAAGGCGGGCGGCGAATATAAGTCGATTGTGGTTGCCAGTCGTAGAGCGGGCTCGTTCCCGCCTCGACCTGCCGCAGATCGAACATCGGATTGTAGACCTGGTTGAATTGCTCGGGGCGCACGTGTTTGGCAACGATAGCGTCGATTTCGGCATCGCTCGGCCAGATATCCTTTAACGTGACCGGCTTGCCGTCGGCGTCATCGCCAAGCACGTCCTGTTCGATGTCGAAACGTATGGTGCCGGCGATCGCGTAAGCCACCACCAACGGTGGGGAAGCGAGGAATGCCTGTTTCGCGTAAGGGTGAATGCGTCCGTCGAAGTTGCGGTTGCCGGATAGTACAGCCGTGGAATACAAATCGCGTTCGATAATTTCCTGCTGAATCTTGGGATCGAGCGCGCCACTCATGCCGTTACAGGTGGTGCAGGCGTAAGCCACGATACCGAAGCCGAGTTTCTCCATCTCGGCCAACAGACCGGCTTCCTCAAGATAGAGCTTTGCGACCTTCGAGCCTGGCGCGAAAGAAGATTTGACCCAGGGTTTGCGTGTCAGACCCAATGCATTGGCCTTTTGCGCGATTAACCCTGCGGCAACGACGTTACGCGGGTTGCTGGTGTTGGTGCAACTGGTGATCGCGGCGATGATGACCGCGCCGTCGGGCATCTCGCCGGGTGCTTCCTGCCACTCGCCGGAAACACCGCGCGCGGCGAGCTCCGCGGTCGGCAGGCGTCGGTGCGGGTTGGAGGGACCAGCAAGATTGCGTTCAACTTTACTCAGGTCGAACTCGAGCACGCGCTGGTACTCGGCCTGCTGCAGGTCATCGGCCCACAGACCGGTTGTACGGGCATAGTTTTCCACCAACGCCACCTGCTCGGCTTCGCGTCCGGTTAGTTTCAGATACTCGATGGTTTGCTCATCGATGTAAAACATCGCCGCCGAGGCACCATACTCCGGCGCCATGTTGGAAATCGATGCGCGATCGCCAATGGTCAGGCCGGTGGCGCCATCGCCGAAAAATTCGAGATAAGCCGAGACCACGCGTGCCTCGCGCAGAAACTCGGTGAGCGCGAGCACGATATCGGTCGCGGTGATGCCGGGCTGACGCTGACCGCTCAGGCGAACGCCGACGATGTCGGGTAAACGCATCATCGACGGCCGGCCGAGCATGACGGTTTCGGCTTCAAGACCGCCGACGCCGATCGCGATTACGCCGAGGCAATCGATGTGTGGCGTGTGGCTGTCGGTGCCGACACAGGTGTCCGGATAAGCCACGCCATCGCGTGTTTGAATGACGGGCGACATTTTTTCCAGATTGATCTGGTGCATGATGCCGTTGCCGGCCGGGATCACGTCGACGTTATCGAAGGCGCTGCGGGTCCAGTCGATGAAATCGAAGCGATCGGCGTTGCGGCGATCCTCGATGGCACGATTTTTGTCGAAGGCATCCGGGTCGAAACCGGCGTGTTCGACGGCGAGCGAATGATCGACGATGAGCTGGGTCGGTACT
>JAIBDF010000209.1 GCA_024679535.1 Chromatiales bacterium | reverse complement strand
TGTCTGCGTCCATTCAGGGAGTTCCAAATCGATGACGGCGAGGACGTTGTTGCTGACATTGTTTGCGATGATGGCTTTTGCAGCAAATTCTTTGCTCTGCCGCCTCGCACTGGGCCAGGGCTTGATCGATGCCGCGAGTTTTGCCACCGTGAGAGTGGTGTCAGGTGCGGTAGTGCTCATTCTCATCGTGCTGCCTAAATGGCGAGCCCACGGTCGTGCTCCGACCGACTGGCGCTCCGCTGCAATGCTCTTTACCTACATGGTCTTTTTTTCGTTTGCATACCTTTCATTGAGTGCCGGAACTGGCGCGTTAATCTTGTTTGGCGCGGTCCAGCTGACAATGATTCTTGCCGCATTGCGGGGCGGTGAGCAGCTCGGGTTTCTCTCTTGGATCGGACTAACTCTGGCCTTCCTCGGGCTGACCTATCTTGTGTCACCGGGTATCACTGCACCTGACCCGACGGGGGCCGTTCTCATGACAATCGCTGGGATCGCTTGGGGCTTCTATTCGTTGTTGGGTAGAAGTGCGGGTGATCCGCTGGAAGCTACAGCGAATAATTTCATTATCGCGGTCCCTCTGGTGATAGTCGTTAGTCTGTTGTTTATGGGCGAGTTTCACAGCTCTTCGCTTGGACTGGCGCTGGCCGCCGTTTCAGGGGCAATAGCCTCCGGAATTGGTTACGTAATATGGTACGAGGCGCTTCGAGGCCTTACAGCAGCACGTGCAGCCACAGTACAGTTGTCGGTACCGGTAATTGCAGCTTTCGCCGGGGCCGCACTGCTTTCAGAGCAAGTCACGCTGCGCCTTCTGCTAGCCTCTGTCGCAATTCTGGGCGGTGTTTGGATTGTGCTCGCTCAGAGGGAAGAGAAGCCTGCAAACCGGACTTAGTGGTTTGCGAACGTCCATCCCATTGCTATTGCTAAAAGCTGACATCAGGCGGCGAGATTAATGAGGCGGAATACGTTTGGCTTGCGATTATTTGTCACAACGTTTTAGTTTCAATTACTCATTGTGCACCTCGGATCCATTCGCGATACCCAGTGCCCCAAATCGAGAACAATCTGGCCGGAGTCTTCTTCGGCCGGTGGCGCTTTGAAACAAGCTGTAACAATTTCGTCAGTTTAAGAAATATGTAGGAAACACTATTAGGCGACCTTAGTGATGGGAAGTACCGGGCTAGAACATGGCCCAACAACCAGCGCAAAGAGGGGATGGTCGTCATGAGAACTGTTTACCTAGGCTTTTCAGGCCTTTTAATTAGTTACTTTTGCTTTGACTCCTGCCTTGCGGCTTCGCAATTGTTAGTCGAGCCGCAGGTCACGGTATTGACATCAGCGGAATCCAGATCAGCCGATAAGGCAAGAATCATCCGTTTGACCAATGGCACTCTGGTGGCCGCCTGGCACGAAGGACTTGGCGCGCCGGATCGCGCTTGGGGTTTTGCCGGTATTGCGCACGCCCCGCGGGATATCTTCGTGCGAGTGTCGACTGACGATGGCGTCACCTGGAGCGACGCGGTCAACGTATCCGGCACCTCCGAGCTGACGGATTCCACGGTATTTTATGATCGAATTGGCGACGGCGCGGCGCGGGTTAACTTCTATGGTGACTCGAGCAAGCCGACACTCGTGGCAGCCGGCAATCAACTCTTGTTCACCTGGAACGACAGTTACTGCGGCCCCGGGCGGCATGGACCGGCCCGCTTTGCCGGCCCGCTCGGCGACATTGAAGTGCCGTACCGCTGCCTCTACGCGGCACGTGTGACGGTTGCTGCGGGCGGCGTCAATATCGTCGCGGTCGATCGAATTACTGATGCGTCGCGCGATGTCGCCAACCAGGTGGCGCGAGCGACAGGTGCCGGTTTTGCCTTGGCGTGGCAGGAAGACCCCAGGGGTCTGCAGCTTGGCGAGGCACGTGGCGATGGTGACGGCGGCAGCGGTGCCAGGGTCTCACCGGGAACGGAGATCTGGTATGCCTGGATGCCGAGGTCCAGGTTTGCCGATCCGGCCGGTACGTGGGGAGGACCCACGGCGATCAGCAACAACTACGACTTCACGGGTGGGGCAGCCATCGGCGGCGGCGCATCGAGACCCAACATGGCGCTCGCCGGCTCGCCACCCACGGCCATCCTCGTCTACGAGGAGGCCAAAGATGTGGGGCCGGCCGATCTCGGTAAGTACGTTCGTTTCCACGCATTTCCATTTAATCAGCCGGCGGCTGCCGAGCCTGGCGTAATTGTCAGCGATCCGTCGGAGAATTCACGCCGCGCCCGCATTGTTGCGATGTCCAAACCCGGCAGCGAGACTGGAGCGCGCATGCTGGTCATGTGGCGACAGGGACAGGGTATCCAGGGAGCACCGGCGGACTTCATGATGCGGGTCGGATCCGTTCCTTCTGGAGTCGACATTGCCGACGAGCCCACTGCCGGTTTTCGTATCACGGACCTGCGGCCGGCAGTCGTACCGGATGACCCGGCCAACAACGAACGCGGCATCAACCTGAGCAGCGTCAATCTCGATGACTCGACCGCCATGTATCCGGACGCCAACGCCAAGGCACAGCGTGCGGTGATGGATGGTGATTTCATCTATGCAGGGTTTACGCAAGACGCGCAGGCCACCGACGAGGTTAGTGAGTTCCAGTATTTCGTGCGCTGGTCGAACGACGGCGGCGTAACCTGGTCGACGCCATTACAGGTTTCGGCTGGCGTGCCCGGCTCCGAAAACGTGATCGAGCCACGACTCATACGTACGCCCGGGACTGTCGATTCCGGTGATCCCCGGGACATTCACAATCCGAATATCTACGTCATAGCCTGGGGTACCGAAGTCGATCCGGGGAATGGGCAGGAACCTTATCGTGACGCGCTGTTTGTGACGCGCACGGTGGATCGGGGCCTGTCTATCGAGCGCGTCCAGGCATTGAGCATGACGCGCGATGCGCCCGGCGAAACCGACGAGCAAATCCAGTTGCGCGTCAGCCCGGACGGGCAGGAACTGGCTGTTACCTGGGTGCGCACGGATCAGGATGGATCGCGCATGGTTTTTGACAGAGCCAGAGGCATCACGCCCACCGCAAATCTGTCGGTGTCGATGTCGGCATCGACTGACACGCCCGACGTGGGCGATACAGTAAGAGTGACGCTCGAGGTGGGCAACTCCGGGCCGCAATCCGCGACCGAATTGCAGCTCTTGTCAACGCCCGGCGACGGTCTCGTGTTCACGCAGGCCACAACGACGGACGGAAGCTGCCAGTTGGATGTAACACTGGACTGTACGCTCGATGAACTGGCGCCCGGGGCGGT
>JAIBDF010000042.1 GCA_024679535.1 Chromatiales bacterium | reverse complement strand
CACCTGGTTTGGCATGATGCTGAGAGGCGGTGCCAAATTGGGAGCGCTGGATGTCATGACCGAACTGTGGTCCGGTAAGCCACCGTCTGATCTGTCACCGACAATTGAGCCGCTTGCGATTGATGCTGCGGCCGAGCTTGACCCGGGCACAGAGATGCGTGTCAGCGCCTTGGCAGCGGATCCCGAAGGCAAGGATGTCAGCATCAGTTGGGTCCTGCGGCCGGAGTCGGGCGAGTACCTGACAGGCGGAGATTTTCGGCAGGCTCCTCCTGGTGTCGAAGGTGCGGTGTTAGATACGGGAGGCAGCGAAGCCACCATTCGCATGCCGGATGAACCCGGTCCTTATCGGCTGTTTGCAACCGCCTATGACCCGGCTGGCAACGCGGCAACGGCCAATATTCCGCTCCTGGTCAAGGGCAAGACTCAGGTGCGCCTGCCGGTTGTCGTGTATGCAGAAGGTTTGGATGCCATGCCATGGGTGCCAACTGGCTGGATGGGCGCTGTCGATTCACTGAGCATGGATGGCGCTCACGCGGAACACGTCCACGAGGGTTCGCAGGCGATCCGCATGCGATATACAGGCACTTACGGATGGGTCGGCGTTGCCTGGCAAAATCCACCGAACAACTGGGGCGATCTGGATGGTGGATTCGACCTGACAGGTGCGGCGGAACTGGAAGTATGGGCGCGTGGCGAGTATGGCGGCGAGAAAGTCACGTTCGGTGTCGGTCTGCTGGAACAGGATCGAGACTTTCCGGATTCGGCAGTCGTCAAGAGCAAGACGATCGAGCTGACGTCTGAGTGGCAACGTTATCGCGTCAGCCTCAAAGGCGAGGACCTGACAAGTCTGAAGACAGGCTTTGTCGTGACGCTGCAGGGCCGCAGGTCACCGGTGACGATTTACCTGGATAACGTTCGCTTTACCCGGTAACTGCTGGCTTTACTCAGGCGCCGGTGCGGTCGAATCCCTGACCTTGATTATTCCAGGGACCACATCGAGGCCCGGCTCGTGCGGGTTTCCACGTGAGCTATTCACCAGCGCCAGCGACGCCAGTTCCGACATCGCGCTCAAAGGCTGGCGAATGGTCGTCAGCGCCGGGTAAATTTGTTGGGCCAGCGCAATGTCATCGCAGCCGGCGATCGATAATTCCCCGGGTACGCTGATGCCCAGGCGATTCGCGGTCCGCAGGACGCCAGCTGCCATGTCGTCGTTTGCCGAGAAGATTGCCGTAGGGCGTGGAGATCTGCGCAGCAAGTCTTCGGCGCATCGCTCGCCGGAGCCGATGGAGTTATCGCCTTCCGCAACGAGTTCTTCCAGGTACGGCAGGCCCGACTCATCCAAGCCATCCTTGTAGCCCTTGAAGCGGTTACCGACGGCCTTGTGTTGCCTGTTGCCCTTTACGAATGCGATGCGGCGATGTCCCAGAGACGCGAGGTAGCGTGTCATCTCGGCGCTTATCTCGCGATCATTTGTACCGATCGTGTATTCCTTGGCGCTACCAGACCCGGTCGACAGGCGGACACAGGGTGTGTCCGTTTCGGTGATGGGTTTCACGATTAGCGGCAGGTTGGACAGCGGCGCCGCGACGATGATGCCAGCCGGTCGAACCTGACCAATGAGTTCGGTCAACTCTTTGCCGACATTTTCATTACGGTAGTTGCAGGGATGGATCAGTAGTTCGAAGCCGGCTTTGCGGCATGCTTTCAGCGCACCTTCCTGCATGTTGATGATGTAGCCGGCGCTCGGTACTTCGTACGCGCTGGGATCGTCATATACGAGCACGATTAATCGTGCCCGACTGCTGGCGAGATTGCGTGCAGACGGGTTCGGCCGATAGTCGAGCTGCGCAATGGCTTTCTCGACTTTGTCGCGGGTCAAGCCACGGACGTTCGGCTCGTGGTTTACAACGCGGGAAACCGTCTTTATCGATACCCCGGCGAGCGTAGCAACATCATCAATGGTCGGTCTTGGCATATTTGCTGTTTATCAAGCATTTGGAAATTCTGTGCACCACATTAGTGCGTAAATGATTGCGCTGTCAATTGGCCGCTTTGGTCGTCACCAGTACTTCGGCACGCCATCCTTGTCCCACAGTCCCCAGTAAGCGCCGACATCGCCTTCGGCACCCACTTTCCAGGACTCGTCAAACGACGAGAAGTAGAAAATCTCAATGCCTTCCGCGTCGGCCCAGCGGAACGTGTCCAGGAAGTACTTGATTGCATTCTCGAGTGACGGGACCGCAGCGCCTTCCGCTGTTCCGATGTTCGGCCAGCCGGTCTCGCTAATGATCACGCGCTTGCCATTTGCCACGGCGCGCACGCGGTTGTACATATCCTTCATATAGAGCAACGCATGCTCGGCAGGGCAGCCTTCCCAGAAGGGGTAGCAATTGGCGAGCAGGACGTCGCAGGCATCGGTAATTCGTGGATGATCGACGAACTCGAAGTAGGCATCCACGTAGCCAACATCGACACCCGGCGCGCCTTCTTTCGCACGACGAATGTAGTCGAGCAATTCGTCCTCCGAAAGATCGCCGCGTAGCAGGACCTCATTACCGACGGCGATGATGTCGGCATGGCCCTCATTTGCTATGCGTATTGCATTCTCGAGTTCGAGTTCATTGTGCTTGTGGTCACCGTCGAGCCATACGCCGACCATCGTCTTAAGATTATTCTCCCTCGCGATGGCAGGAATCAGCTCATGTCCTTCTGTACATGAGAACGACCGAATCCAGCGAACACAGGGCTGAATAATCGCCAGGCGCTCCCGAATCTGGGTTTCTTCGATCTCGGTGCCGGGGCCCTGTCCTTCGACATAAGGACTAAAGGAAAGCCCGTGAATTCCTGATTCCAGAATTTTGCGAACGAGGTCGAACAGGTCATCATTTGTCAGGGCAGATATATCAATCCCGGCAAGTGACATCCGGCGTTTGTAGTAGTTGGACATAAATTTTTCCCTGCGTGCCTAGTCACCGAATATTCGGCTAGTGCCGATGGTGACCGTGATTTGTCTTACCCGTCCGTTGCGTTCGAAAAGATCCTTGCTGAGCGACTTTGGAAGCGAGAGGTCAGTGAAATGCGAGCGCTCACCATCGTTGAATTCAACGTCGACACCCGCATTCGCGTTGTCGTCCAGCACATACACAAATGGCACCTGGCACCAGGTAAATCCAAGGCTCGACGCGGGTAACAACTGCGTCTGCCAATTGTTGTCGACGTCGAGATAACACAGCGATGTTGCTGCCGCACAGAACTCGCGTGCTCTTAACAGGGCCGGCTCGATCACTACCAGGCCGCCCTTGACCCGAATGCCGAGTTCGGCAAAGCGCGTCAGGACCTCTTCCTTAACCTGCCCGGTCATCCCCGGTTGCCGCGCACCCGCGTGCCCGGGCGTGTGCGAATAAGGATCGGTTGGGAATGCACCGTATTCAGCCGGCGTCTTATTGAAGCCGATACCGCGTCGCACCCGGTAGTACAGGTCACCCAGTCGCTTCAGTGTCGCCGGGTCGGCACCATTGTCACAGGCTGTGAAGAAATTTTCCTCGACCGCCAACAGCAGTTTGGCAACCATGTGCCAGTAGATGGACCCCAACCCCTCGAAACCGAACATCGTGCCTGAGCGCCCGGTGAACGCCTTGTGGTCAAACACGGATTCATAGAGCTCCAGCACGGCGCACCGTATCGATCTGTCGCTGGCGTTATATTGCTCGCCGATTGAATCGAGCATGGCCGCGACGTCGCCGGCGTTTGTGAACTCGGCATTGAACCGTACGCTGCCCTCGGCATCCCGCAGCACAATTCGGTCGTCCCCGGCGTCAAGCATTTCCGTCAACAGCGAAATAGCACGTACGTCCTTATCTGCCAGCTTGTTGCGTTCCAGAAAACTCGGAAGCTCCCGGTCCGGGTACAGCATGAAACTGTCCTGATCTTCCCGATACACCTTGCTGGCAAAAAGCGCCTCGACGACATCCGCAGCCTCACCGGCGCCGATTGCTCCGCTGCTCAAGACGGCAACCTGGCCTTCAAGCATTGGGTACAGGTTTCCGACGCCGAGCGAATCGCCGCCAAACTGGGCAACGTTGTAAGCGTGGTACAAACCATCTTTGCGTCGATTCGCCGCGATGCTGTGATCAATGATCGCAAGTGCGTCTTCGATTAGCTTCAGGACCCTCGAGATGTCCAGATCGCATGCACCGGCGAATCCGCCACGCGCATAGAGTTTTTCACGAAAGTCGCTTGCGATCTGGCCAAGTTCGGCTAACGAACGGTGGCGCAAAGCATCATCGATATGACCGTTGCCGGTCGCGGAGCGCAAATTGGCGAGAGCTGCTGCTGAACCCTCCAGCCACTCTCCGATCTCGGCGCTCAATGCAAAAGTCCCGGACTCGTCTACGAGCAATTCCTGCAGGAAACTCAGGTAACGCCGCAAGTAGTAGAGCGTCACCATCGAGAGCCCCTGACCGACCAGTGCATTGTTCGCATCGTTCCATTCGGGGCGCTGCGTGTTGAGCCAGATGCCGCCATCAACAACAAGATTGCTGAGCTTGGCGAGTAGTGGCACCAGCAGTTTCTCGAGCAGGTTCGCCTGGTATACCCGGCCGTCGTCGTCGAGTACGAGTTTGCCATCTGCGCCAAATGCAGCGACGCGCTCTTCAATCAGTGCCGCAAGCGATTCGTCGAACTCCACGGTATGTTTCGGGTCGTCGATGAGGTCCACGAACGGTTTGATTCGATATGGAACATTCGCATAGCTGAACAACGGCTCACGCAACAGGCGTTGCAGGGTGTCCGGATGAAAGTGGCGGGACAGTTCGAGCAGCTTCAGCAGGTAGATGATCTGGTGGTCACCCCAATAGCCGATGTAGCTCCAGGGGTTGTCGGGTTCCTCGACTTCCCAGTCGATGCCTTCCTTGGTGATTCGGTAAGGGTTGTAGCCATCAACTGTGGAGGCATTAACGAACTTCGCGATCATGTTCTCGACGAAGCTCGGATAGCTGAACGCGAGGGCTTCCCAGTTCTGGAAGATATCGCGCCAATTGCCCTGGTAGGAGAGAATCCCCTCGCCGAATGCGTCTTTCAAACGGATTGCGAAATGATTCCACGGGCGACTCGGGTCACCGTGGCGCCGACCGAATGTGATCGGCAGGTACTCAAGTGTCAGACGCCGTAACTGGTGGTCGTCGCGATTTTCTACTGCCGCAAGCAGTTCATCGAAACGTAGGCGGTCGGGGAGGTCCTCGAGAAAGTCGCTGTTTTGCTCAAATACGGGCTTGTTGAAATGCCGAACCGTGCGCCGAAAATCGCGTGACGAGACGGTGTACTGGTCGTCAAAAATTCCGCCGCGCAGTACATTGAACAGCACGTTCGCGTAATGGTGGACCGAAACCGTCTCTTCCGCCGTCGTCTGGAAACCATCGGCGGCGGCCATGATCCTCGCCAGCTTGTCAGAGCCCGCCGCCACAGATGAACGGATCTTTGCTTCTATCTCATCCGGGTTACGGAGCTGCTGCCGCAGTGCGATTGCGTCCGCCTGAGTTTGTTCCGTATTGAGAACAATGTCCCACTGACTGGTTTCGCCAGCCACGAGTTCGCACGCGTGGTTTACAAAGTAGGCGCCACGGATGCCGCGTTTGTGATTTTCCTGTTGCAGTGGGGTGCCCCTGAGGAAGTCGGCAGTCTGACGTGTCGAGATCAGCGTCTTATGGCCTTCCAGTCCCAGGCAAAAAACCGTCGTCGCCTTCAACGACTCGCAGGGTTCAGCACGATCGGTAATGCCCGAGTACAGGGTCAGGAATGCCAGACCGGTCAACTCATCGAGTTCTGTCCACTTGTAGGCATCAACAAGATTACTCGAATTAGTCTGCGTGAAGATCGGCGTGCCGGCCGGCAGTATGTTTTGCACTCCGTCCAACACTTCCACAACCTGACGTTTCTTGCTCAGGTTTTCGAGTTCTACGTGGCGGACAAAGCCGAATTCCTCGGTCGTCGACCATGTGTAGCGAAACGCGAGTTCGAGTTCGTGGTTGATTTCCTCGAAACACAGTTTGCTGCCGAGCGTGTTCTTGTAGAGATTGCAATGCAGCGCGTCGCGGCCACGCCGCTCCATGTTAAAAGGTTCCCAGTACGCTGCTCGCTCGCCAGTCCCGACTCGCAGAATCGTCCTTGGGCCGGTACTGGCTGCGCAATCGTGCAGCTTGTCGACGGTGATATAGGGAAACAATGCTGTTTCAGGCGATATGCGTCCTGCCGTCAACCCGCCTGTTGACGAGGCGAATAGCCAGTGATCATAGGCAGAAATAACGCTGATAAAAAACGGCGCCATCTGATCGACATTGCGAATGACGAAGTAGCGTTCGCCGTCAACGTCGCGGAACTCGCCCTCGACTGATTTCGAATTGGTCTGCTGGTCCTTACTCGCAGTGCCTGGAGATAGCATACTATTCATCAAGCACTACCTCGCCAAAAAGTCCTGCGTCAATCCAGCCCCTGTCTTTCGGGCCGGATGGCACAGATTCTGAACCGATGAAGTTCTCGCGGAGTTCGCTACCGTCATTGTCGCAGTAGGCCACCATGAGTCCGATGATTTTTCCGGCAAGCAATGCCACTGGTGTATTTTCGATTGAATCGTCAACATAGGTGTCGTCGTACAGGCTGATACCGACTTCCCAGCTTATGATGTCGTTGTGCTGCCGCCAGGCGCTCTCGACGTGGTGGGAATAATTCCGCGCTTTCTGATCGGTGCCAATATCGATTGCCTGATTGTCCAGCGAAAAATGGTAGGCAAACGCGTTGTGGTTAAACTGGTGATCACCGCCGGAATAATCTTCGTCAATAAAGACCTCAAGACAATCGTCATCCCAGTACTGGGTCAACGGATCGCGATGCGAATCGAATAAAATGTCGTCGACGATCTCGACCAGCAAATAAATTCGTTCCTCCGTCCACACGACCTTGAAGCGGCCGCTGAAATCGCTCTCCGCATAGTCCGGGCCGAGCCACCTGTAATTGATGGCGCGCCACTCTGCTTCTTTCCAGGCCACATCGTGGGAATTTCCGTCAACCTCAACGCCAGCGGCGGCGAAAGGCGCGATATATTGGGAGCGGGACACAGCATGGCTCACGTCTGTCACCTCTGCAGCCACGACCGAAAAGGTACAGGCGGCGACCGCGCAGTAACCGATAAACCTTTTAAAAACAGACATTTATGATGCCCCTTCTACAATACCCCAATTGCAGCCAGCGTTCGTTGATTTGTTTTTGACAACGCTGTCATCTAGTATAGCAGAGCTTTTAGACGAGTAATCAAGCCATGCAAAATTTTCTGAGATACGTTATTGCCGTGCTTGTCTGCCTCCCGTCGGCGGGCTGCGAAAATCCCGCCGCGATGCCGGCTTCTGAGTGGGCTGTCAACATTGGTGGAGACCGATACGTTGGCGTCGACGGCACCGAGTACATGCCGGATTCTTCCATTTCCGGTGGGACTCTCGGAACGCTTGAGGCCGTCAAGGGCTCCCAGGACGAACACCTCTACGCGACGTATCGCGAGGGTGATATCGCGGTCACTCACCCCATGGCCAATGGCGTCTATGACATCACCTTGCATTTCGCTGAGCCAGACGACGTGCCCGGAGGGACGCGAGTCTTCGACACAATCGTCGAAGGAGTAACGGTGATCGACGACCTCGACGTCATGGTGTCACGCGACGGCAAGGTGCGTTCTGCCCTGACGGTCACTGTACCCGGGATCAGGATTGACGATGGTGAGCTCAATATCGAGTTCAGGGCTATAGCCGAAGAGCCAATTCTCAGCGCTGTTGCCGTACGCGCGAAGAAGCCACCCGGTTCGGCGTGGAGGCTGACGCATAGCGACGAGTTCGACTATGCGGGCGCGCCAGGTAACTCGATGTGGAGCGCCGATCTTTGGCCGGCCAGGGTCGTCAATGACGAAGATCAGACCTACACGAATAATTCCAGGAATCTCCGGGTTGAAGACGGCCACCTCATCATCGAGGCGCACAAGGAGGTTCTCGATAATGCCCAGTACACGTCTGCGCGCATTCATACCTCAGGCAAAGTTGATGTCCTTTATGGGCGTATCGAGGTCCGAGCAAAATTGCCCCAGGGTAAGGGCACCTGGCCGGCTATCTGGATGTTGCCCAGTGCTCCGTTTCGCTACGCGACCACGTGCGAGGAGGGTGACAAATGGCAGGGCAGTGCGGACTGTGACGCGTGGCCGAACTCCGGCGAAATCGACATCATGGAACATGTGGGCTACGAGATGGGCCACGTACATGGCACGGTCCACAATGAGGCGTACTACTGGGCCAAATGGGAGCAACGCAAAGGCCGTATTATCGTCGATGACGTTGACGAGGCCTTTCACGTCTATGCCATTGAGTGGACGCCTGAGAAAATCGATATCTTTCTCGATGACACCCTGTATTTTACGTACGTCAACGAAAACAACGGCTGGCGTTCCTGGCCATACGACCATCCCTTTCATTTGGTCCTCAATATCGCAGTAGGGGGCATGTGGGGACGTGCCGGCGGTGGCATTGACGACACGATCTTCCCGCAGAAGATGGTTGTGGACTATGTTCGCTTCTTTGAGCGGTCGAGCCTGTCAAACGAGGGCGATCAGTAGCTAGCGATTGTTCCTGAGAGGAAGAATAATATATTATATATTCTTTCCGCTGGGCCCGGCCCACGTTGGCGGGGATTTCAGGAGCAGTTAATGCAATTCGAAGGCATTTACGTGCCGATCATCACGCCGTTCAAAGACGATTTCTCGATCGACTGGGACGGCTTTGGTGAGGTTATCGATTTTCAGGTCGAGAACGGTACCCATGGGATCATCGTTGGGGGATCGACTGGAGAGTTTTTCTCCCTGTCCGACGAGGAACGAGTCACACAGCTTGAGTTTGCGGTGAAGCGTGCGGCGGGGCGCACGCCCGTCATCGCCGGTGTGAATGACCTGCTGGTAGATCGCTGCTATGACCTCACTGCGAAAGCACGCGATGCAGGTGTCGACGCGCTTCTGGTCGCGGCACCGCCTTATTCGTTACCGAGCCAGAAAGAACTGGTCGCACACTGTCTGAAGATCGACCGCATCGCGAACCTGCCAATCATTCTCTACAACTACCCGGGCCGCACCGGCGTTTCGATGGACGAGGAATTTCTGGATCGTGTCGCCCAAAGCAGCAACTTTTGTGCGATCAAGGAAAGTGCCGGGGATATCGATCGAGTTCACATGCTTGCACGAGAGTACCCGCAGCTGCAGCTGAGTGCCGGTGCCGAGGACCTGGTGCTCGAGTTCTACGCCTGGGGTGCCCGCAGTTGGGTGTCCGTCGTTGCAAACTTTTTTCCCCATGAGGCCGTAAGGTTTCACGAGATCTGTGTGCTCGACGGCGACTTTGTTACGGGTCGCAAAATCATGACCGCACTGCTGCCGATCATGAACTGTCTTGAGAAAGGCGGTAAGTTCCTGCAGAGCGTCAAGTACGCCTGTGAACTGATGGATCGGCCAGCCGGGCCCGTGCGCCCGCCAATGCAGCCGATGAAGAAAGAACTCCAGCGCGAAGTTTTCCAGATCATTCACACCGCCAGGCGAACCCTCCGTGCACTCCTGGACGAAAAGGAATAATCATGTCCGACCTTCTTACACATGAAGAATACAAGGCCATTGCCGCGGACCTGTCGGTGCCGGTCAATGCATTTATCAATGGCAGGTTCACCGCACCGAGGTCCGGCAACACGATGGACTCGTTCAATCCCGCAACCGGTGCGCTGCTTGGCAAAGTTGCCGCCTGTGATTCCGCGGACGTCGATGATGCGGTGACGAAGGCCCGCGAGGCGTTCGACCGGGGCGAGTGGTCACGACGGCACCCGAGCGAGCGCAAACACGTCATGATTCAACTCGGCAAGCTCATCAAGCGTCACCGTCACGAACTTGCGGTCATGGAAAGCCTCGAGTCCGGCAAGCCGATTCGCGAGTGTGCGCTTACTGACATCCCCGAGACCGTGCACTGTTTGCACTGGCATGCCGAAGCAACCGACAAGCTCTACGACCAGGTCTCGCCATCGGGTGACGACGCGCTGGGACTGGTGATTCGCGAACCCGCGGGCGTCGTTGCCTGTGTTCTGCCCTGGAACTTTCCGCTGATGATGCTGGCCTGGAAAATCGGGCCCGCCCTGTCGGCCGGCAACTCGGTCATCGTAAAACCAGCCGAACAAACCAGTATGACGGCACTGCGCGTTGCTGAGCTCGCCAGCGAGGCAGGTCTGCCGGATGGTGTGCTCAACATTCTTCCTGGCGAAGGTCCGGATGTTGGTGAACCGCTAGGGCGCCACGATGATGTGCAGGTCGTATCGTTTACCGGTTCCACTGAGATAGGCCGCCGTTTTCTCGAATATTCGGCGCAGAGCAACTTGAAACGCGTCGTGCTCGAATGCGGCGGCAAGAACCCGGCCGTCGTCCTGTCCGATGCGGCGAACCTTGATCATGCTGCGAAACAGATTACCTACGCTGCGCTCTGGAACATGGGCCAGAACTGCACGGCGAATTCTCGCGTCATCGTGCACAAGAATGTCCGCGATGAGCTGGTCGACAAAATTCGCGAGCAAATGAGGTCCTGGAAGACCGGCGATCCGCTCGACCCGACCAACCACCTCGGGGCCATCGTCAGCAAGGAGCAGTACGACAAGATTCTCTCTTACATAGAGACAGGCAGGAATGAAGGAGCGAAGGTCCTTGAAGGCGGCGCGGCGCTCGAAGCAGGTGGAGGTTTATTCATAGAACCAACCTTGTTCGATCGCGTAACGCCGGAGATGACGATTGCGAAGGAAGAAATCTTTGGTCCCGTGTTTGCCATTATCGAAGTGACTTCTGACGCGCATGCGCTGGCTGTTGCGAACGACACTTGTTACGGCCTGCAGGCGTCCCTCTTTACATCGAATGTCACGAAAGCACATCGGTTCGCCAGGGCTTTGCAGGCGGGTACCGTGTCGGTGAACTGCTATTCCGAAGGGGACGCGAGCACGCCGTTCGGTGGTTACAAGCTGTCGGGATTCGGCGGGCGCGACAATTCTCTGCAGGCTCACGACCAGTATTGCGAAACAAAAACAATCTGGCTGGATCTGAGCGACGACGCGATCGATGATGTAATCGCCCCGGATTCGGCGTCATGAAAATTACAGCGATTCATGTATATCAGGTTGATCTGCCGCTGCTCGAGGGACGCTATACCTGGTCGGACGGTCGCTACGTCGATGTGTTCGACAGCACTGTTGTAGAGATTGAAACTGACACGGAGCTGCGCGGATATGGCGAGGTTTGCCCTCTCGGTCCATTCTATCTCCCAGCATTTGGCGCCGGAGCGCGTGCGGGTATTGGCGAACTCGCACCGCATCTGCTCGGGCTTGACCCGACGGCGCTCGGTCCCCTGAACAATGTCATGGATACAGCGCTGCTCGGCCATCCATACGTCAAGTCGGCAATCGACATGGCGTGTTGGGATTTGCTCGGCAAGTCCTGCGGGCGCTCTGTCTGCGACCTGCTTGGTGGCCGACATGGCCAGTCGATTGAACTCTACCGCGCGATCAGCCAGCGGCCAGCGGCTGAAATGGCCGACAACGTTGCCGGCTACCGTGACCAGGGCTATCGGAAGTTCCAGCTCAAGGTCGGTGGCGATCCGGCAGAGGATATTGCTCGCATCCGTGCCGCAGCCGGTGTGCTGCAGTCCGGGGAAACGCTCATCGCCGATGCCAACACCGGTTGGCGTGTCGATGATGCCGCGCGTGTAGTCAAGGCAGTGCAGGACATTGATGTGTACATCGAACAACCCTGCATGTCATACGAGCATTGCGTGTCGATTCGGCGGCGCACAGCACTGCCGTTTATTCTTGACGAAAATATCGACGGTATCGACGCCTTGTTACGAGCATGCAACGACAAAGCGATGGATGCGATCAACCTGAAGATCTCGAAAGTCGGCGGCATCAGTAAAGCGCGGCTTATTCGCGACGTGTGTGTGTCACAGAATATCCCGATGACAATCGAGGACAGCTGGGGTGGCGATATCATCACGGCGGCGATTGCGCACCTCGCTCATTCGACGCCGGAGCGATGCCGTTTCTCGGCAACCGATTTCAATAGCTATGTCACCGTACGCAATGCATCCGGCGCACCGGTTCGCGAAGCCGGGGCAATGCTTGCCGGTGCTTCACCGGGGCTGGGTATCGAGCCGGACTTCGACAATCTTGGTAAATCAGTGGCGACGTATTCGTGAGTGGCCGACTGACAGTTGCCCAGTCAGTCGCCGAGCAAGTTCGTGAGCAGATTTTAAGCGGCGAGATCAAGGGCGGTGAGCCGCTTCGCCAGGAAGCGATTGCTAAAAAGTTCGATGCCAGCATTATCCCGGTTCGAGAGGCATTGCGTCAGCTAGAGGCGGAAGGCCTGGTCGAATTGAAGTCGCATCGCGGTGCAGTCGCCACCGAACTGACGCTCGATAAAGCACGGGAATGGATCAACCTCCGGCGGCTGATCGAAACCGATCTGATCAGTGCCGCTATAGACAACATTACCGACGACGACCTGGCCAAAGCAGAGCATGTGCTTGGCAGGTTTGATCGCGCTCTGGATCAGCGCATCGAGATCGATCAGTGGAACGACTACAACTTCGAATTTCACGCATTGCTCTATGCGCCGGCGAATCGACCGGAAACGATGAAGCTGCTGGCGTCGCTGCACAAGAACTGCGATCGCTATGTGCGCCTGCAGCTTCTTGGCGGCGATCATATCGAGCGGGCAGAGGCGGAGCACCGACAATTGATCGAGCTTTGCCGCAAACGTGACAAGCGTGCGGTGAAGGCCCTGTTGCATGACCACATAGTCAGGGTCGAGGAAGATATCGTGGAGGCCCTGCTGCCACGTTGAATGACGCTTTTACAGGGACCGGTAGGTAGTACCCCGAATACTTCGGCGGTGTCCTGATTGCCATCATGGACATGGCGCATGCAGCTTTGCGCCGTAAAGAGTCGGAGGTTATTTACATGCGCACGTTCGCACGCATCGTCCTCACAGGATTCATGTTCCTGTTGGCGACGGTCGCCTGGTCAGGCGATTTTAAGAAAGGCTGGGACGCTTACAGTTCGACCGACTACGCTACCGCGCTTGCCGAGTGGCAGGAACCGGCTGATGCAGGAGACGTTAATGCCTCGTTTGGTATGGGCCTCCTTTATGGCAACGGGTTTGGCGTCGACATGAACGACGAAATGGCCCTGAAATACTATGCTTACGCGGCCGAGAACGGCCATGCCGAAGCCCAGTTCAATCTGGCAGTGATGCACCAGAATGGCTGGGGCGTTCCGCCCAGCGACGAGTCCGCGAACACGTGGTACATGCTGGCGGCTGAGCAGGGAATCACGGGGGCCCAGATCGCTTTGGGTCGATACTTTGCGATGGATTTCCTCGACACCTACGACCCGATTCAAGCGTATACGTGGTTCAAGCTCGCAGAAAGCCTGGGCGATATAGATGCCGCTTCCAAGCGTGAATTTGTCGCATCGCGCATGACATCCGAACAGGTGAGCGAGGCCGATCGTCGCGTGACTGCCTGGGTGGATTCACACCAGTCGCTGTTCGCCAACTAGCACCAACTTCCTCTCCATTCTCTCCGAGAGTGCCGGGCCGGGCCAGTGATGGTCGGGCCCATTTGATTCCAAAGTGTGCGTGCCAAAGTGGCCGCCTTCGAATAACAACAATGGGGGGGGTCATGAAAGACATTCTCCAGGCGGCCTTACTGGCGGCGGTCATCGCGTAACTCCAGTTTGCATCACCGATCGTTCATGCGGACGATCAGAAATTCATACTCATCACCGGCGCGAGTACAGGCATCGGCCGCAACATGGCCGAACGGCTCGCGAAAGAGGGCTATTTCGTTTACGCCGGAGCGCGTAAGGATAAGGACCTCGCCGAGCTCGGCGCTATCGAGAATATCAGGGCGGTACGCCTGAACGTCACCAGCTGGTTGAGATGCTGGATCAGGCGCTCGCGTCGGACTGAGCTTCGGGGGCCGCGTCCTGGAACGCGGTGAGTTCGTTGCATGCGTTGCTAGCGGCAACTAACTTTGGAAAGTCGTCCAGGGGCACTTTGAAGCGCCGCGCGTTGTAAACCTGCGGCACCAGGAATACATCGGCCAGGGTCGTGTTGGCGCCCAACACGTAGGGTCCGTCGCTGGCTATTGCCTCGGCGGCCCTGAATCCCTCATGGACCCAATGTGTATACCAGCCGTCAGCGGGATCGGCGTTGAATTGCGTTCGGATGTAGTTCATCACGCGCAGGTTATTTAGCGGGTGTATATCGCAGGCGATCATGTTGCAAAAGGCGCGTACCTGGCTGCGCGCGGGTTCCGATTGCGGCAGCAGGCGCATGCCCGGGTAGGCCTCCTCGAGATACTCGAGGATGGCCATTGACTGCGCGATACCAAGTTCGCCGTCTTCAAGGTATGGCACCAGCATCTGCGGGTTCTTCGCGCGATAAGCCTCGCCGCGGTGTTCGGAAACGCCGGGCGCGAGCGACACCGGCACGATCTCGTAATCGAGTCCCTTGAGGTTGAGCGCAATGCGAACTCGGTAGGCGGCCGACGAACGCCAGTAGCTGTAAAGACGGAGAGACACGCGCGAGCCTACGGGCCCTCGTACTTTTCGACAACCTGGTCGATGCTGCCGAAAATCGAGGCGCCACTTGCATCGTTCATCTCGATCCGGATGCGATCGCCGAACTGCATGAATGACGTAGATGGCTTGCCACTGTTGATCGTTTCGATGGTGCGAATCTCCGCAATGCAGGAGTAGCCCACACCGCCGTCAGCAATCGGTTTGCCGGGGCCGTCGTCGAGCTTGTTGGAAATGGTGCCTGAACCGATGATGCAGCCGGTGCCCAGCGGCCTGGATTTCGCTGCGTGTGCGACGAGCTGCCCGAAATGAAAAGTCATGTCGATGCCGGCATCGGGTTCGCCGAATGGTTCATCGTTCAATGCGGACAACAATGGCAGGTGCAGTTTGCCGGCATGCCAGGCATCACCCAGTTCGTCCGGAGTGACAGCGACCGGTGAAAACGCGCTCGACGGCTTCGACTGGAAGAAGCCGAAGCCCTTGGCCAGCTCGCCGGGAATCAGGTTACGCAGAGACACATCGTTAACGAGCATGATCAGCTGAATATGATCGAGGGCCGCTTCGGCGGAGACGCCCATTGGTACGTCATCCGTGACCACAACGATCTCGGCTTCAAAGTCGATGCCCCAGGCCTCATCGGCCATCGGGATGCTGTCACGCGGGCCGATAAACGAGTCGGAGCCGCCCTGGTACATCAGTGGATCGGTCCAGAATGTCGCGGGCATCTCAGCACCCCGGGCTTTGCGCACCAGTTCGACGTGATTCACATAGGCTGATCCGTCAGCCCACTGGTACGCTCGTGGCAATGGTGACGCACAGTTGGACTGGTCGAATGCCGCGCCTTCGCCAGCTTCAACGCGTGCCGCGAGGGCTTCGAGGGCAGGGCGCACTTTCGACCAATCGTCAAGCGCAGCTTGCAGTGTTGGCGCAACTTCGGCCGCAGGCAGATATTTTTGCAGGTCTTTCGACACAACAACGAGGTGGCCATCGCGACCGCCCTTCAAGGATGCGAGTTTCATTCTATTTTTATCCTGTGAACTCTAGTTCGTGCAGCCAGGCTGCGTGGCGCGGAGCTTTCTTGGTCTGGCTCCATTCTTCGAGCATGGCCGGCGCCACGCGTTTCAATTCGTCAATTTGTTCCTGCGTCTGCGTATTCGCTACGAGTTCCAGGCGATGACCGTTCGGATCGAAAAAGTAGATGGACTGAAAAATCCCGTGGTTGGTCGGACCAATCACATCCAGCCCTTCGGCTTCGACATGCGCCTTCGCTGCGAGTAGCGCATCGTAGTTTTCTACCTCAAACGCGATGTGCTGTACCCATTCGGGTGTGTTGTGGTCACGATCCATCGCCGGGCGTGTCGGTAGTTCGAAAAACGCGAGCACGTTGCCCATGCCGCAGTCCAGGAAGACGTGCATATACGGGTCCGGTTCCTTCGTGGACGGTACCTGGTCTTCCGCGAACGCCACCGTGAATTCCATGTTGAGTACTCGCTGGTAGAACGCAACGGTTTCCTTCGCATCCTTGCAGCGGTAGGCGACGTGGTGAATTCGTTTTAGTTCCATGATGTACTCCTGTCAGGCTTCGGTGCTGACGACACCGCGCGCGACCTGATCGCGCTCGATCGATTCGAACAGCGCTTTGAAGTTGCCTTCACCAAAGCCATCATCTTCCTTACGCTGGATGAATTCGAAGAACGTCGGGCCGACCATATTCGCGGAAAAAATCTGCAGCAACAAGCGCGGCTCGTCGCCGTCTGTGGTCCCGTCAAGCAGGATGCCTCTCGATTGCAGTTCATCGATCGGTTCGCCATGGCCCGGCAAGCGCTCCTCCAGCATTTCGTAATAGGCTTCGGGCGGGGCGGTCATGAACTCAATGCCATTCTTCTGCAAACGGTCCCAGCAAGCGAACAGATCATCACAGGAAAAGGCGATGTGCTGGATGCCTTCACCGTTGAACTGCATAAGGTATTCCTCGATCTGGCCGGTTCCCTTGGACGCTTCTTCATTGAGAGGGATACGAATCTTGCCATCGGGTGCGGTCATCGCTTTCGACAGGAGTCCCGTGTATTCGCCTTTGATATCAAAGTATCGAATTTCGCGGAAGTTGAAGAGTTTCTCGTAGTAGTCGGCCCAGTATTGCATGCGGCCGCGATACACGTTGTGCGTAAGGTGATCAATGATATCGAATCCACAGCCTGCCGGATGACGGTCAACACCCTCGATGAAATTGAAGTCGATATCGTAAATCGATGAGCCGTCCTCGTAACGGTCAATGAGGTACACGGTCGCACCACCAATACCCTTGATAGCGGGCAGGCGAATCTCCATCGGGCCGGTCGGAATTTCGACGGGCTGAGCGCCCTGTTCAAGCGCACGGTTGTAAGCCTTATGGGCATCCTTGACACGAAACGCCATGCCGCAGGCGCAAGCGCCGTGCTCACGCGCGAAGTACCAGGCCTGGCTTCTCGGTTCGTTGTTGATAATGAAGTTGATGCCCCCCTGACGCCACAAGGTGACGTCTTTGGAGCGGTGGCGTGCTACCTCGACAAAGCCGAGCAGCGTGAATGCGTTCTCGAGCACACTCGTGTCGGGTGCCGCAAACTCCACGAACTCGAAACCATCGAGTCCCATGGGGTTGTCGAAAAGATCCGGCATATCTCAGTCCTCTGTCTGATCGGGGGAGCGTAAAAATCTTTTCGACATTATGAGCGATTATTACAAAACAGGAGTCCAAAATGCTCCTTTTCTAGATAATAAACGTAACAGATGTTTCAAAAATATAATAATAGTAAGTAATATGGGCAAATGAAGCTTAGCCGTACAGACCGCCGCCTGCTGGATGAACTGCAGCGCGACACGACGCGCAATCAAAGCGAGCTTGCGGAGATTGTCGGGATGTCTCGTACGTCGTGCTGGCGCCGCCTTCGGGATTTCGAGGAGGCTGGCCTGATCCAGCGGCAGGTCGCGCTGCTCGATCCGAAAATCGCCGGGTTCAATATCCAGGTACTGGTCCTCGTCGCCATGACGGAGCATTCGGACGAGAATCGAAATAGCTTCGAACGGCACGTGTCGTTGCTACCTGAGGTCATGGAGTGTTTCTCGGTATCGGGCGATCGCGACTACCTGTTGCAGGTCGTGGCGACCGATATGGACAGCTACAACGACTTTCTTAATTCGCAGATCCTGCGCCACGAGGCGGTGCGGTCCGCAAGTTCGACATTTGTGTTACGGCGCGTCAAGTACTCAACGGCGCTGCCGCTATAGGCGTTACCCGGAAACCAGCAGCGCGATCGACTGTGCCGGTAATGTGACCTTGCGCGCGTCGGATATCTCGGGTTCTTCCCGGGCGCTGCAAAATGCGATGCGCCAGTCGCGCACACGCTCACTGCGTGACAAGCGCATATCCGCAGCGTGGTCGTGAGCGTTGACCAAAATAGCGACAGCTGATTCGCTCCCGTCGGGCCTGCTGCAGGTGATCACCTTTGTGAATGCACGGCTGTGAGCCCACTCCGCTTCCTGCTTGGTATCACCATACTGGTTGATCCAGTCAATACGCACGGTCCCTTCTGTAAGCTCCAGTTCACCATGCACATATTGAGGCAGACGCAACAGGGGTGTCTCCCGACGTAGCCAGACAAGTTCGCGAGTCAGCTCGGCGAACAGCGGTTCCGCATCAAGGTTCGACCAGTCCAGCCAGCCGGTCTCGTTATCCTGCGCATACGCATTGTTGTTGCCTTGCTGCGAATTGCCGAATTCGTCTCCGGCCAGAATCATTGGAGTGCCCTGCGACATGAGCAGCGTCGCCAGCAAATTCAGACTGTGGCGGCGACGCCGACGAGTGATTTCTTCATTATCGCTGTTACCCTCAACGCCGTAGTTGCAGCTGTAGTTGTGCGAATGTCCGTCACGGTTGTCTTCGCCATTTGCTTCATTATGTCGATGGACGTAGCTGACAGAATCACGCAGCGTGAAACCGTCATGTGCGGTGATGAGATTCACGCTGGCCACAGGTCCGCGGCCACTCGCTTCGAAAATATCGGCGGAGCCATGCAGGCGTCTCGCCAGCACGCCACTCTTGCCGGCATCGCCTCGCCAGAACTGTCGAACGCCATCGCGATAGATGTCGTTCCACTCCGCCCAGCGCGGCGGAAAATTCCCAAGTTGGTAGCCGCCCGGGCCCGG
Organism: Chromatiales bacterium; assembly: GCA_024679535.1. Classification (GTDB taxonomy): domain Bacteria; phylum Pseudomonadota; class Gammaproteobacteria; order Steroidobacterales; family Woeseiaceae; genus UBA1847. The sequence goes on along the minus strand of JAIBDF010000042.1, from coordinate 5,410 downwards.
GTCCCAGGGCTCGGCAATCAGTTTGACGTTCGCCAGTCGTGCGTCGTTGCTGATATCCAATAGCAATGGGTGACCCTTTGAAAAACCGTGATGCCGGCGCCCGAGAACTGTCGCAAGGTCGAAGCGGAATCCATCGACGCCTATAGATTCCGAGAAATAGGCAAGGCTGTCGATAACCATCTGCCGTACACGCGGGTGCTCGACGTTCAGTGTGTTGCCGCAGCCGGTGTCGTTAATATAGGCGCCAGGGTCATGCGGCAGCGTTCGGTAGTAGGTGAGGTTGTCGATGCCCCTAAAGCCGACAGTGGGCCCATCATGGCCCGCCTCGCCGGTGTGGTTGTAGGCAACGTCCAGAATGACTTCGAGTCCGGCATCGTGAATGCAGCGAATCATGTCGCGCAATTCGATGTCGGCTGCAGCGTTTGCGTAACGTGGCATGGGCGCAAAAAATGAAATGCTGTTGTAGCCCCAGAAATTGCGCAGACCCATTTTCGCGAGGTGGTGTTCGTCGATAAATGCGTAGACGGGCATCAACTCGACGGATGTCACACCAAGTGCCTTGATGTACTCGATCACACTGCTGTTGCCAAGCCCCGAGAATTTGCCGCGGTCTACTTCATCAACAGCGGGGTGTCGCATCGTGTAGCCGCGCACGTTGCACTCGTAGAAGATCGTCTCGTCCCAGGGGACGCTCGGCTTCTGATGCTCGGCCGGCGCACCGTTCCCTGTAACGACACTCAACGGCACACTGCCGGCGCTGTCCTCATCGTTCGTATCGAACACCGCATCGGTCCAGAAAAAATCACCCTGCAGACGGCGCGCATAGGGATCGACGAGTAGTTTATTCGCGTTACATCGCAGGCCGCGCTCCGGGTTGTGCGGCCCGTGCACGCGGTAGCCATAGAGCTGTCCCTCCGAACAGCCGGGCAAATACCCATGCCACACGCCGTCGCAGCAATCAGGCAGGTCGTGACGTGCGACCTGCACGCCGGCTTCATCGAAAAGGCACAGCTCCACCCGTTCCGCGATGGAGGAGTACACCGCGAAATTCGTCCCATCCTTATCAGGTGACGGGCCGAGAGTTTCAGGTCGCCCTGTCTCGATCATGAAGACTCGAGCGATACGGGCTCAACGTGCCAGATGTCTTGGTTGTAGTCGCGCATCGTGCGGTCTGTCGAGAATCGACCCGAGCAGGCCGTGTTCAGGATACTCATGTGCGTCCAGTGGGCCTCGTCCAGGTATGCCTTGCCGGCCTCTGCCTGGGCATCGATGAAAGTGCGGAAGTCCGCCGCCGTCATCCACATGTCCGCAGGTTCCTTGATCGACTGGATGATCGAATCGAAGATGCCCGGTTCGAAGTGATTGAAGTGACCACTTTCGAGCAGATCCATGACGCGTCGGAAATCATTGTCGCCATCGATGATGGCCTGCGGGTCGTAGCTACCGCGCAGCGCTTCGATCCCTTCAACCGTATTGCCGAACAGGAAGAAGTTCTCGTCGCCAACAGCTTCACGGATCTCCACGTTCGCACCGTCAAGCGTGCCGATCGTGATAGCCCCGTTCATCATGAACTTCATGTTGCCGGTTCCGGAAGCTTCTTTGCCCGCCGTCGATATCTGCTCGGACAGGTCGGCCGCCGTGCAGATCTTCTCCATGCCCGATACGTTGTAGTCTGGATAGAACACCAGCTGCAGCCGACCGGCCATCGCCGGATCAGAATTGATCACGCGCGCCACGTTGTTAATACACTTGATGACCGACTTCGCCATGACGTAGCCCGGCGCGGCTTTACCACCGATGATGATCAGGCGGGGCGCCAGGTTGTCACCGTCGCCGCGGCGAATTCGATCGTACAGGTGAATTGCGTGGAGGACGTTTAGCAACTGGCGCTTGTACTCGTGAATGCGTTTGACCTGCACATCGAACATCATGTCCGTAGATACCGCGAGCCCGGTTTTCTTTTCGAGATCGGTGGCCAGCCTCTGTTTGTTCGCCAGCTTGACGGCGCGCCAGCGTGCCTGGAAGTCAGGGTCATCGGCCCGTCCCCGGATACCGTCCAGTTCGTCGAGGTTGGTCTTCCAGCCGTCACCAATGGTTTCGCTGATCAACGACGCCAGCCCCGGGTTGCAGGCGGCGAGCCAGCGGCGCTGCGTCACGCCATTGGTTTTGTTGTTGAACCGGTGTGGCCAGAGTTCGGCGAAGTCGCGGAACAAGCCTTCACGCAGGAGGCGGGAGTGCAGTTCGGCAACGCCATTGATCGAAAAGCTGCCAACGATTGCAAGGTACGCCATGCGAATCATCGGCTGCGAACCCTCCTGGATCAGTGACATGCTGCGGACTTTGTCGGTGTCGCCGGGCCAGTGCTGGCTGATCTCGGCAATGAAGCGGGCGTTGATCTCGTAGATAACGTCCAGGAGGCGCGGCAGCAGGCGCCGGAACATCGACACCGGCCACATCTCGAGCGCCTCGGGCAGCAATGTGTGGTTGGTGTACGCCATTGTGTTGCGCGTGATATCCCAGGCATCGTCCCAATCCATGCCGTGCTCGTCGATGAGCAGGCGCATCAGCTCGGCAACAGCGATCGCTGGATGGGTGTCATTGAGCTGGAAGCAGTTTTTGGCAGCGAACTCGGAGAAGTCGTTGCCATGCCGCTGGCACCAGTCACGAATGGTGTCCTGCAGGCTCGCCGACGCGAGGAAGTACTGCTGCCGCAGTCGCAGTTCCTGACCATTCTCGGTCGTCGCATTCGGGTACAGGACCATCGTGATGTTCTCAGCCTCGTTTTTCGAGGCGACCGAGTCCGCGTAGCTGCCGGCATTGAACTCCTCGAGGTCAAACTCGTTGCGTGCGGCGGCCGACCAGAGACGCAGGGTATTGACGATATCGTTCTCAAATCCCGGCACGGGAATGTCATATGGAATAGCGAGCACATCATGCGTATCGACCCAGACATGCCGAGACTTGCCCGATGCATCAATTTGCACGTCGCTGCGTCCACCAAAATGAATGGTCTGCGCATACTCGATGCGTTCGATTTCCCACGGGAAGCCCTCACGCAGCCAGGAGTCGGCTTCCTCGACCTGATAGCCGTTTTCGATACGCTGGTGGAACATGCCGTACTGGTAGCGAATGCCATAGCCAACGACCGGCAGCGACAATGTCGCACAGCTGTCCAGGAAACAGGCGGCGAGTCGCCCCAGGCCGCCGTTGCCGAGACCTGTATCCCTTTCGCGCGCGCAGACGTCTTCGAGATCCAGGCCAATGCGTTCAAGCGCCTCGGTCGTTTCGTCTTCAATGCCGAGATTCAGCAATGCGTTGCGCAACAGCCTGCCCATCAGGAACTCAAGCGACAGGTAGGCAACGCGCCGCGAGTCGTTGACCTCGATCGCATTGCGCGTTTTGCGCCAGCGTTCCATCAGCCGGTCGCGAGCCGCATACACCACTGACTGGTACAGGAACGGTGAATCAATCTTGATGGTGCGCCGTCCCAACATGCGCCCGAAATAGTGAGTGAAATCACTCAGGATCGCGTCGGCAGTCATCGGCAGGTCCGTTGTCTGCAGTAACTCCCGATCACCAATCTGTTTTTCAGGTTTTGCGGATTTCATTCTTTCTCCAGAAAGATCGTGGCCAGCGGCGGCAGCGTCAGCTCGATCGAGAACGATCTGCCGTGCTGGCCGTTGTTGGTTGAGGTGACAGTCCGGGTGCCGGCGCCGCTGCCACCATATTGTTCGTCATCGGTATTCAGAAGTGTGCGATACACGCCGCTCTCCGGTACGCCCACTTTGAAGCCGTCGCGAACCAGTGGTGTCAGGTTCGTCACGCAGACGACAAAGTGGCCACGCGAATCGCGCCGCAACCAGCTGAGGACACTACTGTCGCGATCGTTCCAGTCAATCCACTCGAAGCCCTTGTCGTCGAAATCGATCTCGTGGAGCGCCGGCGTATTCACGTACAGCCGGTTTAGGTCGCGCAGCAGCGTCTGGATTCCCAGGTGTCCGGCGTCGTCGAGCAGGTGCCAGTCGAGCGAATGATCGTGATCCCACTCCCTCTCCTGGGCGATCTCGTTCCCCATGAACAGCAGCTTCTTACCAGGATGCGCAAACATCGCCCCGTAGTAGGCGCGCAGGTTTGCCAGTTGCTGCCAGCGGTCGCCGGGCATGCGGCCCAGGATGGAGTGCTTGCCGTGCACGACCTCGTCGTGGGATAGCGGTAGTACAAAATTCTCATTGAATGCGTACACGAGACCGAAAGTCATCTTGTCGTGGTGGAACTTGCGGTGTACCGGGTCCTCCGACATGTAGGCCAGGGTGTCGTTCATCCAGCCCATGTTCCACTTGTAGGTGAAACCCAGGCCGCCGTGGTCAACCGGCCGTGACACACCCGGCCACGCGGTCGATTCTTCGGCGTACGAAGTTGCGCCATGTGCATGCAATTCTGTGTTCAGGCGCTTCAGGAAGTCGACGGCCTCGAGGTTTTCGTTGCCACCGTGCTCGTTCGGCACCCATTCACCTGCCTCGCGCGAATAGTCGAGATAAAGCATCGACGCGACGGCATCGACTCGCAGGCCGTCAATGTGAAACTCATCGATCCAGTACAGCGCATTGCCGATCAGGTAGTTGATAACCTCGCGGCGGCCGTAATTGAAAATCAGGGTTCCCCAGTCGGCGTGTGCGCCTTTCCGCGGATCCGCGTGTTCGTACAACGCTGTGCCGTCAAAACGACGCAGCCCGTGTTCGTCGCCCGGGAAGTGTGCCGGCACCCAGTCCATGATGACGCCGATGCCCTGTGCATGGCAGGTGTCGACCAGGGCACGGAAGTCGTCGGGGTTACCAAACCGCTGCGTGGGTGCGAACATCCCGATGGGCTGGTAGCCCCACGAACCGTCGAAAGGATGTTCCGTTACGGGGAGCAACTCGATGTGTGTGAAACCCATGTCGGCCACATAGGGCACCAGTTCTCGAGCAAGGTCCGCGTAGGTCAGGTAGCTGCCGTCATCCTTGCGGCGCCATGAGCCGAGGTGAACCTCGTAAATGCTCGTCGGGGCATCCAGTTCCGGTCCGGCTCTGTGCTGGTGCAGCCAGTCGTCGTCGTGCCATGCGTAACCGCTCTCGAAGACAACCGATGAATTTCCCGGCGGCGGCTCGTGTAACGTGCCGTAGGGATCGGCCTTGAGTGGCAGGAGTTTTCCATCCGCGTCCGTGATTTCATACTTGTACAGCGCGCCGCTACCGACACCCGGCAGGAATATTTCCCAGATGCCGTTAGCCGGGTGCAGTCGCATGACGTGCCGGCGGCCATCCCAGCTGTTGAAGTCACCGACGACGCTGACGCGCGACGCGTTGGGCGCCCACACGGCAAAGCGGGTCCCGCTGATTCCCTGGACAGTTCGAAGATGAGCGCCGAGCTT
>JAIBDF010000037.1 GCA_024679535.1 Chromatiales bacterium | reverse complement strand
GAGTACGCCGTTAGAATGAAGCAATTCCCGCAAAGCGCGCAGCTTGATGAGCAGCTCGTGGCCGGGCGGCTTGATGCTGCCGACATGTTCGGCCTCGCTGAGACCGTCGCGAAGACGCACGCGGCGGTTCCCGCGTACACGTTATTGAGTGCCGCCGAGTTTTTCGCCGCGACCCGCCAGGTGATGCTCGATAACTTCGATTTCCTGCACGAGGGTACCGATGCAGAGGCATTGGATAAGCTACTGTCATGGACGCGAGAAAGCCTCAACGACTGTCGCCAACTGGTGATCGACCGGTACGAGAACGGCTTTGTGCGCGAGTGCCATGGCGATCTGCATCTGAAAAACCTGGTGCGCCTGCCGTCGGGCATCGTGCCCTACGATTGCGTCGAGTTCAGCGTCGAGCTGCGCAACATTGATGTCATCAGCGACGTTAGTTTCCTGGTCATGGACCTCGTGGCCCGCGGAGAGACGCAGTTCGCCTACGCGTTTATCAACCGATATCTCGAGTGCAGTGGCGACTATGCCGGCGTGTTGCTGCTCGGGCTCTATGTGGTTTATCACGCACTGATTCGCGCCAAGATCGCTGCGATCCGCAGCATCGAAAGAGCGCAGGACGTTGAGCGCCTGCAGGACCTCGAGGAAGCAGTTCACTATTGCGCTGTAGCCACTCGCTGGATCGACGCCGGCAGGCCACGTCTCGTGCTCATGCATGGCCTCTCGGGGTCCGGCAAAACCCGGCTGTCGCAGCAGCTGATGCTGCGCTTGCCTGCCGTTCGTGTTCGCTCGGACATCGAGCGTAAACGTATGCACGGCCTTACAGAAACGGAGGACAGCGGCTCGGCGGTGGGAGAGGGACTGTATGCACCGGACTCGCGCACCGATATCTATGAGCGGCTGTTGGGCCTTGCTGAAGATATTCTGGAGGCAGGACACAATGTCATCGTCGATGCCTCGTTCCTTGATCGTGCGGAGCGCAATCGGTTCCGCGCCCTGGCCGAAAAAGTCGGCAGCGACTTTTTGATCGTCAGCGTCAGCGCGGCGCGAGAAGAGTTACATCGTCGTTTGGATAGCAGGCAACATGAAAGCGCTGACTCGTCCGAAGCGGACGTTGCGGTGCTTCGTTATCAGCTCGAGCATGCCGATACGATCGACGTCGATGAGCGTCATTGCACCATCGACGTCGCAACCGACGAGCCTTTCGATATCGACAGATTGGCGATACGTGTGCTTGATCACGAACCATGACTGATTGATTCTAGAACGCTTCGCCGACGGAGATGTGGATCGCATCGCTGCCTGTGGATCGAGCGTAGTCGATGCGCAGATTTATGCGTTTGGCTTGCAGGACCATGAAGCGAATACCGGCACCGTAACTGGGGATTGTTTCGTTGTCGCGAATACCGCTAAAGGATTTACCGACGTAGCCAGTACCGGCAAAGCCGACCAATCCCCAGCGCTTGTTCAGCCGCCAACGTGCCTCGACCTGACCGGAGCCGCTAACCTTGCCGAGGTAATCGGTGGCCGAAAAGCCCCGCAATTTGATCACGCAGGCATCCCAAAGTGGTGTGCCGCCGCCCCGATGACATCCCTGCAGCTCCCAGGCCAGAACGACCGAGTCACCCAGATTGTGGTAGGAACGGAACGCTGCAGAGTAAGACTGGTAGGTTGAATCGCTGCCGATCGCCTCATCATTAAATAGTGCATCGACCTTCAGATGGCGTCCGCTGTAGCTGTTTGACGGCATATCGCGTGTGTCGTACTCGAAATACACGCCTAACCCCATCGCACGAATATCAGACCCGGTATCCAGAGCCTCGTTCTCCAGATCCGACTCCGTCACCGGAAGTTCAAGACTCTGCTTGGCATCGATCATCCGTGTCAGGACGCCGCCATACCAGTCTCCCCTGAGCTTTCTGGCAAGCTTGGCATACAAAAAAGAGCCTTCAATTCGCCAGTCGATGCTTTGTCCGCTTGAGGTCTGATCCGGAGCCAGCAGGCCCAGCCTTAGATCAGCGGCGCCAAGGGCTCCGGTAAATCGCCATTTTCCGTCTTTCCAGTAGTTTTGCTGCAGCAGCGCGAGTGCTTTGCTGTCGTTGCTTGTGTACATGCCCGCCGCAGCAGTTACGGAAGCGGGTTGCAGTTTTTTCTCTTCTGCGGTCTGAGGATAGAAATACGCCGCACCGGCGACCAGTCCATCGCCCAGAGTCGGGTTGGATATCGGGATTGGTACGACAACGAAGTCGCCACGCTGCAACTTCAGGTTAGTCTCATCCTCACGAATATCCGGGGCGATTCCAGGGCGAGTGTCCGTTGTGGCGTCCTGTGCAATTGCAGCAGAGCTCCATAGTGCGAGACAAGCGATTGATACGATGCGAATCAGAAGGAATACCCGATTGAAGTTATAACGCCGTAGTCACTGTTTGACTGAGTGATGGACGGTGGGTCGCTGTCATAGGAGTTATAGTAACTAAGGTCCCAGAATAAATCTGTAATAACCTCCCAACGCAAACTCAGGTCCAGCTGCGCTCGGGTGCGACCCGAATCGGTAATGCTTGGAAACGCCGCGAGCTTGGCAGAGAGGTCGACGGCAGGATGGTCATAAACGTACCTTGAATACTCAAGGCCGAGAAGGCCTTCGAGGTTTTCCTGACTGGATGGCGAAGCCGGTAAAGACTCATCAGGCTGCAGGGATTCTGCCGTACCAACCAGTCCACCCAGCAGCGCGAGTTCCGCAACGTTTGTTTGAATAAGGTACCGGCCGAATCCGGCGCCGACGCTGGTTCGAAGTTCAAGCCCCAATTCATCGTTACTTTCGAATCCGAGAAGATACGAATTAAACCATCTGTTCGCCCGGAACCTCGTCATAGAGAAATCGAGACTGGAGCGCTGAGTACCTTCGTTTTGCTGGTCGCTGGTAACGATGGTGCTACCGTCCAACGAAAACGACCGAACCTCGGTCCGATGTGTCGCACGAAAACCGAGATTGCCCTGCGCTACGTTACTCGCTTTCGTGTAGCTGTAGCCGAACGACAGAGATCCCTGAAGGCGGTTCCAGAACGTATTCTCAATTTGGGCAATCCGGACGACATTTTCATGCGCAAACGTGACCGTCTCTTCCTGATTGTTCAGGGTGATCGTCTGCTGCTCGGGCGTTTTATCGATAGTCCCGGTAATGCGCGTGCCGTCAGTTCGTTCAAATTGAAATTCAAAGTCACTCTCTATCCGAGATATATCGTCCCATTCAATTCGGATTTCGCCAAACGAGTCAGTACTGAGGCGGAGTTTTCCGTGTTCGAGCTGCTTAATCTCACCAGTAATCCTGTCGCCATTACTCATCCAGATCACATCGGACTTTTCCCTTGCAAAGGCGGGAGTGGCCACAATGGATACAAGAACCAGTGACAAGACAATTAACTTCTTCATAACCTGATGAACCCCACTAATTAGTAGATGCGCATAGAATCATACTGATTGACTTTCTCGGCGGCCACATGGTTCCACAGGGTGTAAATGCAGGTGTATTTGCGGTGAAAGCTCTTGCCGATTACGAGATTGTCTGCAACGATTCAGATCACGCTTGCTGGATCGGATTCTGGAAAATGAAATACAGGCCTATCTTTCTTCTGACAATTCTATTTACTGCTCAGGGTTCCGCTGTTGCTGACGGGTGGGACTGGGGAATTACCCCGTACCTGTGGGCAGCTGGAATTGATGGTGGCGTCACGGTAGGCCCCATTGACGCAGATGTGTCGGTGGACTTCAAGGACCTTGTCGATGTCCTGCAGGGAGGCGCGTTGCTCAGGCTCGAAGGGAATTCCGGACAAAACGGTATTTTCGCAGACCTGGTTTATCTGGCGCTCGAGGAAGATGAAGCGAAAGACACAATTGGTGGCACGTTGGCGGCCGATTTGGATGCCCTGATCGTTGAGGCCGGCAGTGCTGCCTTCCGTGAGAAGTTCTTCAGACTGGACGGATGGGTTCATTGGCGTCCGACTCCATAATAGTCTTGGTGACAAGTGGAGTTGGGTTTTTCGAGCCAATGCTGGCGCTGGCGGGTCTGATCTTGCACTGGGCATGGATATTGATTTTCACCGTGAGTTTTCCAACGGCAACCAGTTTCTCGTTGGCTTCCGGATGCTCGGCATCGACGACGAGAATTCGTCTGGCGCTGTCCGGACAGAGCTGGATATGATGATTTTTTCAGGCCTGACTATCGGCTATACGTTCAATTTTTGAGAGGCAATGCATATGCAAAAGATAATTATCCGCTTTGCGGCCGTTGTCGCGACCGCCCTGCTTGGTGGTTGTGCGACCGGGTTTGAGGCCACGTATGATCACGATCCGGCGAATGATTTCGCCGCCTACAAAACATTCGCCTGGATATCGGAACATCCGATGAAAGTGGGTTCGGTCGAGCGTATTCCAAGCCCGTTGCTCGAATCGCAAATAATGGTCACCATCGAGAGCGCACTGGGAGCAAAAGGATACAAGATTGTTCCTGACGCGGAATCGGCGGATTTCGCCCTGTCTTTTACGGTTGGGTCCAGAGATGAGATCAAAGTCGACTCTTATCCATCCATGTCCGCAGGCTATGCGGGCTACGGGTATCCGCGTGGCTGGGGTGGCTGGGGTGGCTCTTACTATGGCTATGGCACAGAAACGACCGTTCGTCAGTACACCGAGGGCATGCTCGCGATAGATGTTTTCGACGTAGAAGGGCGCCGTCCGGTTTGGCACGGTGTTGCCAGTAAGACAATCAGCGACTCCGACCGTAAAGATTCAGGTGCGACGATTCAGGCGGCTGTGGATGCGATCCTTGTCGGATTCCCCCCGCAGTAGTAGTTGCTGTAAAGCTGTGAATGCACGGTATGTCAGACCTGGACTGGTTGCCGACTCTGGCGAATCTTGTTGGCGAAGAAGATCGAATACCCCAGGATCGTCCTATCGATGGCGTCGATCAGTCTCATTTTCTGGTTGGAACGCAGAGCAAGTCGAACCGGGAATACATAGTCACTTACGTTGGCGATAATGTCTTTTCCGTAAAGTGGCGCAGCATGAAGGTTCACTTTCTGACGGCGGAGGGCTCGTTTTCGCCGGTTTTCCAGCATACATTTGCGCAAGTATTTGATATCTGGAATGATCCCGGCGAAACCCGGGAGCTATGGGCTGCGGAAGGCTACGCCCATCTTTGGGTTATGAAGCCTGTTATGAGTATCCTCACTGACCTTGCAGTCAGTATGAAGAAGTATCCTAATATATCCCCGGGACAAGATTTTGACGGCTATGATGAATAGAGAATTTGGAGAACACCGATGAAGAGATTGTTACTTATCCTGTCAACCTGCGTGCTGTCTACCGCGGTCAATGCGCAAACCCAGTCTTTGGGCTCGACCATGGATGTTTTTGTTTTTCCTGCTGAAGGGCAGGACTCGTCTCAACAGTCGAAAGACGAGGCGGCGTGCTACGAATGGGCGGTCGGCAATACCGGCACAGACCCGTTTCAGCTTGCAAAGCAAGAAGAGGCCGACAATGAGCAAGCGGACGCGCAACAGCAAGCCGCGCAGCAGGCGGGTGCGGGTTCTGGCGCGCGGGGCGCCCTGCGCGGTGCGGCTGCCGGCGCATTAATCGGTGAGATTGCAAACGATGACGCCAGCGAGGGTGCTGCATGGGGCGCAGCGGCCGGGGCGGTACGTGGTCGCCGGCAGGGCCGGGAAGCGCAGCAACAGGCGCAACAACAGGCTGCGGCACAATCTGAGGACCGAGCGCAGGCAACCGAGCAGCAACTCGCAAATTTCAAGAACGCATTTAGCGTCTGTCTTGAAGCAAAAGAGTACATGGTTAAGCACTAGCCCAGTAAGTTCCAGCCAGCGAAACGCCAGGCTATTCACTTGGGCAGCAAGTCCTTGATTCCGGCGGTTTCGATGTCCCAAGCTCGAAATGAATCGAAAGAGGATTAGCGAATGAGAGCGTCCGGTATTAGACCAAGCGCGAGTAGCTACTTGTCGGTCTCACTATTTGTTGTCTTGTCGTTGACGGCGAGTAGCGACGTTGTGGCGAAGGAAGATCACAAGTTCAGCATGAGTCTTGGTTTATTCGTAACCGACCGACACAGCGATACGCGGATTGGCATTGCGGGCAATCCATCGGGAACCCCCGTGGATCTGGAGAAGGACCTGGGTCTGGATCGTTCTGACTCAGTATTTCGGATAGACAGTTACTATAAATTTAGCGACAAGCATCGTATCGATGTCAGCGCTTTCGATCTTTCCCGATCATCCAACAAAGTGATTGATACCCAAATCGACTGGAACGGCACAATTTACCCAATCAGCACAACGGTAGTGGGCGATTTCGATCTGAATATTTACAAGCTCGCTTACACCTATTCGTTCATGAACCGGGACAAGGGTTTTGTCGGTCTGACGGGCGGTCTTTACGTTGCAGATATCGGCACTCGTCTTTCTGCCGACGGCATCGGAGCAAGAAGTGGAGGTGACATCACCGCGCCCCTGCCTGTCTTAGGCCTGCGAGGCGAGTATAAGATGTCAGAGAAATGGACGTTCCGGGCGAGCAGCGAATTCTTCGCACTCGAATACGACGCTTTCAGTGGCTCACTGATAGATCTGTATGCAGGTATTGATTATCAGGTGTTCGACCGCGTTGCTATGGGCCTGGGTATCAATAGTGTCACTATCGATGTTGGCGTCGAGGATATTGACCTTACCGGCACATTGGATTGGCGCTACGACGGTGGGCTGCTCTTCTTAAAAGCCGATTTCTAAGTCGGCAGAGAAAACACATGAATTTCAAATTAGGAGAAACTTCAATGAAAAAACTGGCGATTGCTACTGCCGGGTTATTAGCTGGCGGACTGGTGCAGGCGGATAACCTCGATGGTGTCGATAAGATGATCTGTGCTGCGGCGCAGGTGCAAATCTGCATTGAAAGTGATGCTTGTTATGCGGCGTCGGCAGCAGAGCTCGGTGTGCCCAGCTTTGTGATTATTGATACCAAGAAGAAGACGATATCAACGACCAAGGCAAGTGCAGAAAATCGGTCAACCGCATTTTCCACCGTGTTCAAAAATGACGGAATAATCTACCTGCAGGGATTTGAAGGCGGACGCGCATTTAGTTTTGTCATCGAAGAGGCGGGCGGTCATATGACAGTCTCTGTGGCGCGTGACGGAGTTGCGGTAAACGTGTTTGGTGCTTGTACTGATTCGGACTTATAGGAAAAAATTGCGCTCCGACATCTCACGCCTGTTGTTAATATCCGCGGCGTTGCAGGTGCTGTGTGGTGGCGTGTCGGGGGTCGCCTGTGCGCAGGAATTAACACCACGCGCTTACTGGCCAACTCCGAGCGGCACCAACGTTTTCGGCGTTTCTTACCAGAGATCGACGGGTGATATTGTTACCGATCCCTCCTTGCCCTTGACCGGTGTTGACTCCGATATCAATTACCTGCAGATGTCCTATCAGCGCAGTTTTAGTTTGGCGGGGAGAACTGCGGCTTTGCAGGTGAGTGTTCCCTATTCTCGGGGGGAGACCGAAGGTCTGGTGGAGGGCGAGTTCCGTCGCCGAAACACATCGGGCCTGGCTGATATCAGGTTACGCCTGGCTTACAACATAAAGGGCGCACCAAGTATGGACGCGGCGGGATTCCGGGCGTTACGGGACGCGCCACGCACAATTGTGGGGGCAAGCGTGCTGGTGCAGGCGCCAACCGGTGATTACGACGTGGACAAGGTAATCAATATCGGTACGAACCGCTGGTCAATAAAGCCTGCTATTGGCGTGATCTGGCCTTTGCGCCCAACGTGGCTTCTTGAATTCGAGCTCGGCGCATGGCTTTTCGGCGATAACGATGCATTTCTCGGCGAGACGCGGAAACAAGACCCGATCCTGTCCGCCGAGTTTCACCTGATCAAACGAATTCGCCCCGGCTTCTGGGCATCACTGGACGGAAATTTCTACGTAGGCGGTCGAACGAACGTTGGCGACAGCGCGCAGGCGAACCTGCAACGGAATTCAAGAGTTGGTGTGACAGTGGCATTTCCATTCAGGCGCAGACATGCGATTCGAAGCAGCGTCAGTACCGGAGTCGTTACTAAGTCGGGCGGCGATTTTCAGATGTTCACGCTGAGCTATATTTACGCCTGGAATTAACTCCATTTTGTGTTGCGTACGGAAGAATGGAATGCAAGTACGAAAAGTGGACTAAATCTGGCAGCACTGTGGATTGGCATCTTGATATTTGATCTAGCCGTGGCTGGGCGATCGCCTCTTCTCCTCTTATGAGTTTCAATCACGAGACAGATAACTACTCGATTGAACAACCCAACGCATAACCGCGCTTTGAGAGTTACCGATATGAGGCATGAAATTTCTACGCAGCGTCTCATGCTGCGTCTTACCGTCTATTTTCTTTTTCTATTCGGCAGTGTACTTGCGGTTGGCACAATGAGACCAGAATTATTGTCAGTCATGCCAATGGGTGGTACGACTGCTTTTAAAGCAGCACAAATAGACGTTGACGAACAGACTATTGCCGACCAATTGTCGCTTTCGAACAATGCCACCGTTGAGCCGCTACCAACTCCTAACCAGATAGCGAATATCGTCCTGTTTCTCGCACTTAGCCTGGTTGGCACGCTATTGGTCATGCTTCCGATTACCTGGACCTACGTTGCGACGAGGAGAGAGATCGGCTTTCGTAAGAACTTCGTGCGAGCCCTGATGGTTCTGCCTATTTGCATCGGGTTGGCGGCAGGAATCGGCCACCTTGGTATTGCAGCTGTCATGGCCTTGTTCTTCTGCTTTACGAACGTGCTGCTATGGCACGTTGATTTTGGGAGAAACCCTATAGACGAAGGACGGCTCGCTAGAAAGCACTCCGCGTTGCCGGCTTCGGTATCAGAAAAGGATACAATCGAAAGACTCCTGTGAAGCAGAGTCGCGAGGACACCTAATGCATCTGCTGTACCGAACACTCACCATGCTTACACTCGTGGCGCTCCCGGCGTCGGCTGAGATGAAGCAGGAGCCAGACCCGTTATTTCGGAGCGACGAAATACTCAGTATGACCATTACAGCACCTTTGACGACGCTCGTCCGGGAGCGGCCGAAGGACGATTATCTGCCCGGTGTTATTCAGTACACCCAAGCCGATGGTACCGTCGTTCAACTTGACCTCGAAATCCGCACGCGCGGACATTTTCGACACGAAATTTGCGATTACCCGCCGCTACTCCTGAATCTGCGGAAAAAGCAAACGGACGGGACGGTATTCGATCAGCAGAATAAGCTGAAGCTGGTAATTCACTGCAAGTACTCTGAACGGTACGAACAGATCGTGCTCAGGGAATATCTTGCCTACCGTTTGCTGAATGCTGTTACAGACATGAGTTTTCGGGTACGTTTGCTGCGGGTTAAATTCGTCAATACCGAGGGAGATGACGGAGCGCAGGAGCGTTACGCTTTTCTGATTGAACACAAGAATCGACTGGGCGCACGTTACGGTCTGGAAGATCTGAAAGTTGAGCGAACAACGGTGGCAGCGATTCAGCCGGACAGGCTGAATCTAACGTCAGTGTTTGAGTTTTTGATTGGGAATACAGATTTCTCTCCAGTTGCAGGTGCGCCGGACGAAGGGTGCTGCCACAACTATGTGCTTTTTGGCAACGGCACTGATCCAATCATCGCCATTCCCTACGACTTTGATCAGTCGGGATTCGTAGATGCGCCGTATGCGGCTGCTAATAAACGGTTTCGCATTCGCAGCGTGCGGCAGAGAGTGTATCGTGGCCGATGCGGCAATAACGAGTACGTGGAGGCTTCATTGACGCGATTCAGAGATCGCCGTGACGTGATCTACACGCTGGTTCTAAATCAGGAAGGACTGGAGTCTCGCGAGCGGAAAGAGTTGATTCGCTATATTGATGACTTTTACGAGTTGATCGATGATCCGCGAGCTATAGAGCGAAAGATTATAAAGAAGTGTATTTGAACTGGGTTAGTTCGAATGCTCAATTGGAGTATGAGCGAGTTTTTTCGGCGCTGGCGCAGCTCTGTCAGGTTCAGTATATTGAAAGTCGGAAGCAGGTATTTAACATATTAGAGGGCGAGGGAAATACATGAAAAAATTAAATGTCGCAGCAGTAATTGGGCTAGTTACCTTATTCGCGGGCTGCACGTCTACACCAGAGTTTCAAACTGGACCCGATGCGGAGGTGACGCACGACGGACTGACGCGCCTCGACAAAACCGTTCTGGATGCCGTTTGGGCGAGAACCGATATTGATCTCTCCGGCTACAACAAGATCATGTTCGAAGGTGTCGGTGTTGAGTATCGAGCGGTAGAGGGTGCGTACAGCGGACGTGCGGGAGCAGGCGCTTTGTCAAGATCGACAAGTTCCCAAACCGAGTTTCAGCTGGATGCGGCAACCAAGAAGCTGTTCGAAGATGAGATCGCAGCGGCCTTTAGAGACGAAATGGCGCAAAGCAGCAAGTTTACGATCGTCGATGAACCCGGGCCTGATGTCCTCATCGTCCGCGGCGGCTTGCTGGATGTTGTATCGCGCGTGCCCCCGGAAGGTATTGGTCGTAGCGTGATTTTCATAGATAGGGTCGGCGAAGCGACACTTGTGCTCGACGTGCGTGATTCGATGAGTAATGCGATTTTCGCCCGGGCCGTAGACCGACGTGCGGCAGAACAAGCTAATGGAATGACGCAGTCAAACCGTGTTTCGAACAAGGCAGAAGTGCGTCGCCTGGGGCGGAAGTGGGGTAGGATTTTGCGCGAGGGTGTAGAGGCCCTGTTGGGCGAGGACGACGCTTAGTCACGTCTTCGGCTCCGGGCTCAGGTTGCCTGGAGCCGAAGATGATCTATCGATCTCCTCCAGGCTCGTCATCCCCGCTGCGGCTTGCTAACTGACTGTAGCCCGCCTATGAACAGCATGCTCACGATCATCCCCGTGGCGGCTGCCGCATACATTGCCACTAACCTGGATAACCTGGCGTTGCTCGTCACCCTGTTGGCTCGTCACCGCAACCAGACATGGTTCGTAGCAGCCGGCTACCTCCTATGTATGTTGATTCTCGGCTTTGCCGGTTTCTGGATAGGCGCAGCCACAGGCGCTGCGCCTGTTGAGTATCTTGGTTTGCTCGGCCTTGTGCCCGTTTCTATCGGCGCAATCGAGCTTGTTCGGTTGCGCTGGGGAAAAACTGACGTACCGACGGGCGCAATGGCATTGGTCGGTGGCGGTAGGGCAGTGTTTATGGCGACACTGATTAGTCAGGTCGGCAATGGTGCTGACACCCTGGTTACATTTGGCGCATTGTTCGCCGATTCGATGCCCGGTGGAGATGTCCTGATTGTTCTGACGCTGGCGGTTATGGCTGTGATGTTCCTCTTCATCGCGCTGTACGGTGTACGGCACCCCGGGCTGCAAGACTGGATAAATCGCTACGCGCAGCATTTAACGCCTTACATGCTGATAGTAGTGGGCGTGTATATTCTCGCCAATACGGCTACGGACCTACTGCCGAACTAGCAGGAAACAAAGTGCTTACCCGACACATCGAAAGTCGGGACCTTGTTAGTTTGGGTCATCTAAAACGGAACAGGCCCCTCAGTGAGGGGCCTGTTCGTCTTCGAGTAAAAACTCTACGGAATATCAACTGGAACGTAGTCCTCAACGAGATCCTTCCAGCCAAACTGCGACTGGCGTTGCCCGATGCGAACAAATTCAGTGGCCCACTTGGTCAACGGCGTGCCGTTAGCTTCCCGATTATAGAAAGAAAATGGATCTGCAGGGTAATTGGGCGTACCAGCCGTTAACTGAACGGCACCGTGCGTGTCATCGCCGCTGACGATGAAGCGCTTGTAACGCCTTGGGTGCGCCTCGTTTAGCGCACCGTGCTCGGTGAGAATCAGTTCACGATAGACTTCGGGATCCATGAGAGTGCCGTCGCCCTGTGCGAAGAACCGATTGGTCCGGTCAGAGTCCGTCTCATAAAACGCCTCGCGGATGGTCGAATCGTTGTCGAGTCGCCAATCGATAATCCCGGTTTGCTGGCCGAAGGCATTACAGCGTCCGTCTTCGATACAGCTTTGCGGATAGAACTGCGGGAACTGCCAGTCAAATGCCCGCGCAACGACTGAAAAGCAAGGGATGTCAGCGCACCCGAATGGGAACGATCCGTTACCCGGAGGCGACCCGGTGCCGAGGTTGACCGCAATCGGCCCGGCGTCGTTGTAGACAGTGAGCTTGGTGTTATTACCAAAGGCGAAGCGCGTCAGGAACGGTGTGAATGCGGCAACGCCAACGCCACCGGCACTGTGGCCCATGACCGTTATTTGCTTGGCCCGTGGGAACATGTCTTTCGCGACATCCATACCGGCGCTCACGTTACGGAGCCCGCGGTGATGACGTGTCGGCGGTCCAAATCCCGACGGTATTTCCAGCCTGTCCTCCAGGAAGGCCTGCCAGTCCGGGTCATTCACATCGTTATCGCCGCCAAAGGTCGAACCGTCACAATACGGCATGTAGATAACCGAGTAATCCGCGAACGGGTTGTCAGGATTCGTGGGGTCAAAGACACCGGGGAAAGGACCATTTGCGGGAGGTGACTGGGCTTCTGCCGTGACATTGCAATTGTAGAAACCCTGCCAGCAGGCGCCGCCACCCTGCAGGAAGATCAATAGCTTTTTGGGGTCACCCTGCCGGGTAAACACCGAGTAATTTGTGCCCGCAATACAAATCGGGCCGTCGGGGCGTACTCCTAAAGGGTAAGTATCATCGGGCACATAATTTGGATCAAAATCATGCCGGGTCCATAAGCCGTCTTCGCTTTTTTGAGACTGCGACGTTCCCAGGTATTTGTCGACACCCGCGGCTCGCAGTTCGCTCATTGCATCCGCGTTAAGGCCGGAAACGTCGGCCAGCGCGGTGCCGGACCCGATGCATAGGCAAACGATGAGGAATAAATATAGGTTTCTGTTCATTTCTTGCTCCCCCTCTGAAAGTTATTAATTATTTTTATGGCAGCGCTTGTAGCAAATTAGTATAGACGAAAGCTACCTCTGCTTGCTAAATAGAGTTGTGCGTTTAACATAAAACTGATTCGTGCGTCAGATCGTCCGGTTGTCCTTTCAACTCACCGACGCCGATAAGCGCGAGGGGCTGTCGTGGCAGCATCTGTCGCCAGTATTCCCTGCAGCTAACGGGCGTCTTCCCGCCCAGAGCGCACGATGCACGCAGCGACCGGCTTAACGCGTTCGCATGTAGCCGTTGGAAATACGGTAGACGGCCGAAGTGAAAAGGCAGAATTTCTTCGAGCGTTCGATCTGTGTTCAGGGACTCGGTAAACGCTTTATAAAAATTGCCAACTGCATCTGCCATCTGCTTGTTGTCAGCGAGGCGATCCGAGAGTTCGATCGTCCATGTCATGTCGCGCTGCAGTATCACAGTGCCCGCGAAGCCTGCACTACGCTCACCAGACCACTCCTCCGGCCCAATCAGGCTCAAAGACCACTCCCCACGTATCCAGTAAAGGTAATTCAATTTTCCCGGGGCGGGTCGGTACTTGAACGTCGCGGAGAGCGCAAGCATCGACGTGAACAACTCAGCCAGCACCTGACGTTCTGGCTTTGCTACGACGCCACGCGGCTCAGTCCGCCGCCAGTCGAGCAGGACACCATTGACCCCTTTGCCTTCCGGATTGCCAACGGCTTTGAGCTCCGCAGGACGGCCGCTCGTCACTTTGTTTGTTTCGACACTCATGAGAAAGTAAAAGAATAACCTACCGCCATGCGGGCTGGCGGCCCGGATACAAAAAGTTACGGTTTTGGTGCTGTTGGATTCCCGACACTACGGGTCGGTCGCGTCGCGAATGGTGTTAGCACCAAAGAGAACCTCTACCAGTGCCGCGGAAAATTTTTCTTGCTCCGAGACGTCGAGGTGCACCTGGTAATCAGTTCCTGATCCAGGCCTTAACGCCTGAGGCCAAGTAGTGCTGCATCCAGCAAGTCCAATGGAATGCTGAAGCGAATGTTTCGAACGAGCCGAGCGCGAATCCTGCGTTTAGACACCGTATGTGCCTTTTGATCCAGCTCTTTGTATTCTTCCGCCCGCATCGTGGCACGCGGCAATAGCTCGTCGGGAACGACCAGTTCATCGAAGAAGCCCGCCCCTAATGCGGCATCGACATCAAAAAACTCCGATAAAGCCACCGCGCGTTGATACGCAGCAGGGTTGAGTCGATGCTTCAGCATGGCAGCAGCGACGCGCGGCATTGTCAGGCCGATTGCGACTTCGTTCGCTGCAATCTTGAAATCGCCACGACTGCCAATCACGTAATCAGCCGACAACATAAGAAATACACCCATCGCCATTGAATGGCCGTTGCAGGCAACAATGACCGGGAAAGGATAGGACAAGACGCGAGCGGTGAGTGCATAACCAAGCCGGAGCATGCGCAGAGCGTTCATCCCGCCGCGTTTCATTACCTTCAGATCAAAACCGGCCGAGAAGACGGACTCGCGACCCGTCAGTATTACTATCGCGCCATCGGCTTCAGCCCGATCGAGCGCCCGATAGATCTCGCTGAGAACCTGCGGCGACAGCGCATTGCGTTTGCCATCGTCGATGCGGATGGTGGCAACCTGGTCCTGCACGCTGTAATGAACGGACTCGCTGGTCATAGATTGCTGATCTCGGTGGCCTGGCTACCTCAGGTGCGTGGCGATCCGCCCAGCAGCTTCTTGAGATCGCCAAGTAAGCTGCGAAGTGTACCAGTGATCACCACAAACTCCGCGTCGAGCCGTGCGAGCGGGTCGTTGTGGTCTTCGCCGTCATCATCCATGCCGAGGAACTTCAGCTTCGTGATGACGCCATTCTCGTTCAAAACGAAACTCATGACGTTGTCGTACACGATCTCAAGGTGCGTCAGGTGCATGCCGTGGGCGACATGATCGCGAATAGATCCGTCGCTCAGGTCGAAGTTGGTCCAACGCACCACCGACCCGGTGTCGGTCGCGTCCCGCATGCGACATTCACGGCCTACAGAAAACTGGCCCGGCGCGCCGCCGAGAAAAACCTTGGTCAACAGTTCGTCGAAGGGCTTCTGGTATTGGAGAGGTTGCAGGTTCATGCGGTCGTTGGCGGCCTGTAGCCGCCGCAGGAATCGCTCAGCGCCGGACTCGAGGGCCGCATCGATCCCGACGACCTTCTCCTTCAGGTCGCAGTAGCCCCAGATCCTGTCTGACTTAAGCATGGCCTTGGGTAGCAGTTCATCGCGCGCCTCAGCCTTGAGTCGGCGCTTTTCCCTGGGAGGCGGTGGTTCCTGCATGCGCTCGCGGTACTCCTCGATGCGCGCCTCCAGTTCTTCGTTAACGGCCGCGTGCGGCAGCACTCGCGACTGGCTGCGAAGGCGGAAGAGGTCCGCAGCATTGATGCGACGTGCCAGAGAGTCACTGCTATCCGCATCGACGGCGATAAAGCCGGAGCTGCGTTCCGTGAACGGGCCGCAGGGTTCGAATCCGGCTTTTTCCAGATTTGCGGACAAGGCTTCTTCGGAATCCGGCCATTCACCGTCGAGGGAGTAGAAACGTACGTTGCGAAACATGGTGGACTTTCTGCGGCTGACAAGGCGGCGCAGTATCCCTGTTTAGACGAGCCGTGTCACTATCCTGCCTCGCACCGCTCCCGTTAATCCGATGTGTGCAGCTTTGCGACCACACGCTTGATGGCACTGTCTTCCGGATCCATGTCGATCTTGAACTTCAGTGACTTCATCAGCTCGAGCATTCGCTTGTTGTCACTCAGCACCTGGCCCTCCATGACCTCGAGTTCGCGATCCCGCGCGACCTCCATCAGGCTACGCATCAACAGGTGGGCGATACCCTTGCCGTGCCACTTGTCCGACACAACCAATGCGAATTCGCAGCTCCTGCGGTCGACGTTGGTCGAGTACCTGGCAACCCCGATCTGATCTTCGCCATCGTCGAGTGGCCTGACGGCGATGAGCGCCATTTCATTGTGATAATCGATCTGCGTGAGTCGAACGAGCATCTCCTGGCTCAGTTCCTGAATCGAATTCATGAAGCGGAAGTACTTCGACTCTTTTGACAATTCGCGGACGAACTTCGCTTCGATCTCGGCATCCTCTGGTCGGATCGGACGAATAACGATATCGGTGCCATCGTTTAACTGCGCCGTCTTCACCAGCCGTGTCGGGTAGGGATGTATCGCCAGGTGGTGATACCGGTCTGTCGATGGCTCTGGAAAATCGACCATGATGCGTGCATCGACCGCAACGATACCCTGGTCGTCGATGATCAACGGGTTGATGTCCATTTCCTGGACCCACGGTAACTCGCACGCGATGCCTGATACGCTCAACAGCACATCGATCAGTTGCTCCAGGTCAACGGCCGGCATGTTGCGGAACTCGCCGAGCATTTTCGAAACGCGCGTGCGGTTGATCAGGTCGATGGTTAACCGGCGATTCAACGGCGGCAGGGAGATAACAGAGTCCCCCATGATCTCGACCGTGGTGCCACCGCTGCCAAAACTGATCACCGGGCCAAAGACGGGATCCCGGATTATACCGATCATGAGTTCGCGCCCGTTCGAGCTGCGGTACATCTTCTCGATCGTGACGCCCGAAATCTTGGCATCCGGGACCTTGCTCTTTACCTCGTCGAGCAGCTGCCGATAAACACCGCGAACTTCATGTGCCGAATTGATATTGAGTCGCACGCCGCCCGCGTCGGACTTGTGGGTTATATCCGTGGACAGGACCTTCATGGCCACTGGAAAACCGATCGATTCAGCTAATACGAGTGCTTCATTGGCGGAGCGCGCGATGCCATTGCGAACAGTCGGAATGTGGAAGGCGTTGAGTACTGCCATGGATTCCGGTTCCGTGAGCGTGTGGCGCTGCTCGTCCAGAACTGACTCTATGATAAGTCGTGCGCCGTCGGCATCAGGCGCTTTCTTACCTCTGCTCAGGCGCTGGGGTGTCTGCAGCAACATGCGCTGATTACGGTTATAGCGCGCGAGGTAGGAGAACGCGTCTATCGCATTCTCCAACGTCGTGTAGTTGGGTACATGTGCTGCATTGAACAGCTTGCGGGCTTCATTGATCTGGGCGCCGCCCATCCAGCTTGTCATGACGGGTTTGCCGTTCTCCCTGGCGGCATCGATCACCGCCCGTGCGACTTCCGTCGGCCGGGTCATCGCCTGTGGCGTGAGTATGACGACGGCACCATCGATGTTCGGGTCCGCAAGACAAATTTCGATGGTTTGTTTGTAGCGTTCTGGTGGTGCGTCACCAATGATGTCGACCGGATTGCTGTGTGACCAGACCGGCGGCAGAACTGCGTTCAGACGATCCATGGTGTCGTTACTCAGCGAACTCAGTTCGATTCCCTGGTCTTCGGCACGGTCAGCCGCCATTACGCCCGGACCGCCGCCATTAGTGATGATGACGAGGCGTTCCGCTCGCTGCCGGTGCTGAATCGAAGACAGCGCCCGCGCTGCGGAGAATAACTGGCCCACGGTCTCGACGCGCAGCACACCGGAGCGGGAAAGTGCCGCCGAGAAGGTGTCGTCACTTCCGACGAGTGCGCCCGTATGGGACGCTGATGCTTCGGCGCCAGCGGCATGTCGGCCAACCTTGAGCGCAATCACGGGTTTGACGCGCGCAGCGGCACGCAGGCTGCTCATGAAGCGGCGTGAATCGTACACGCCTTCTATGTAGAGCAGGATCGCCTTGGTGTTCGGATCTGTCGCGAGGTAGTCAAGATAGTCCCCGAAATCGAGATCCGCGGCAATACCGGTCGATACAACCGCCGAGAATCCTATTTCGTTAACGGTGGCCCAGTCCAGGATCGCGGTGCAGATGGCACCGGACTGCGACACCAGCGCGAGATTGCCGGGCTGAGCATTGTTGTTGCCGAACGTAATATTGAGGCCGATGTCCGGACGGATGATGCCGAGGCAGTTGGGCCCCATGATGCGGATGCCGTAGCGCCCCGCCATTTGTGTGACGCGATCCTCCAGTCGCCGGCCCTCGGCCCCCGTCTCGCGAAAGCCCGCCGACAGGATGAGCATCATTTGAATGCCGCGCTCGCCACAGGCCTTGACGATGTCTGGCACGCTGGGCGCCGGGGTAGCAACGACCGCGAGTTCGATCGGTCCGTCTATCTCATCCAGCGACTTGTACGCCGGCTGTTCCTGGACGACATCGCGCGCCGGATTTATTGCGTAAATCTGACCTTTGAAGTCCGAGTCCAGCAGATTCTTGAAGACAATGCCGCCGACCGAGTCTTCGCGATCGCTGGCACCAAAGAGGGCAATGCTCCCGGGGGTAAACAAGGAGGTGAGATAGTGGGAGTTCACGACAGGTCCTGCGGCAGATTATCTATAATGGCAATAAGCTTTGTACATTGTATGGCCGCACGAGGCCTATAAGGAGAACCACGGTGCGCACCGCGTACATCACGCATACTGACTGCCGGGCCCATGATACCGGGACCGGGCATCCGGAGAATGCCTCGCGATTGTTCGCGATTGAGGACCGATTGGTCGCCTCGGGGCTCGACAGCGTCCTCCGCAATATCGACGCTCCGCTGGTCACCGAGGAGCAACTGTTGCGTGTCCATCCCGGGGAATACCTGGAGCGTATCCGCGCAGCGATACCGGAATCCGGTCATGTACGCCTCGATCCCGATACGGTTGTCAGCTCAGGGTCACTCAACGCTGCCTACCGCGCCGCAGGGGCGGTTGTGGCTGGCGTCGACAGGGTCATGAAGGGGGATATCGATTCCGCCTTCTGTGGCGTCAGGCCGCCCGGTCACCATGCCGAAAGTATCCAGTCGATGGGATTCTGCCTGTTCAATAATATTGCGGTCGGTGCGGCGCATGCGCTGGAAGCTCATGGTCTGAAGAAGGTCGCAATCGTTGACTTCGATGTGCATCACGGCAACGGGACCGAGGAGATATTCGACGGAGAAGACAGGGTTCTCTTCTGTTCGTCGTTCCAGCATCCGTTTTATCCGTTTACAGAGCTTCGGAAGAACACGCCGAACCGGATCAGTGTGCCGCTGAATGCAACCGCTGGGACTGAGGAATTCAGGGCCGCTGTCACCGATCACTGGCTGCCGGCACTCGATGCATTTGCACCAGAGCTTGTGTTTGTCTCCGCCGGTTTTGACGCGCATCGCGACGACGACATGTCCCAGGTTTCCCTGACGGATGCAGATTACCGCTGGGTGTCTGACCGCATTGTTGAGGTCGCTAACACGTCTGCGTCGGGCAGGATCGTTTCAGCACTTGAAGGGGGTTATGAACTCAATAGCCTTGCCCGCTGCGCTGAAGCACACGTTCGCGTACTCATGGGCATTCATCCGTGAGCCACGAGCCCTGGCTGGAGCGCTGGCAGATTGGCCGAACCGGATGGCACGAACCATCCGGAAATCGAAACCTGCGTGCACACTGGCAATGGTCAGGAAAGAGGGTGCTGGTGCCCATGTGCGGAAAGACGCCCGACCTGCTATGGCTCGAGGAACGGGGTAACGAAGTCGTCGGCGTCGAACTATCAGAGATCGCCGTCGCTGCGTTCTTTGAGGAAAACGATATTGAATACGAGGCGATTGACGGAGAATTTCGGCACTACCGGGCAACAGATCGCTCCATCAGTCTGTACTGCGGGGATTACTTTAAATTTCGGGAAGGACCTTTCGATGCGCACTACGACCGCGGTGCTTTCGTGGCGATGTCGCCAGACCTGAGACCGTACTACGCGAAGCATACGGCGTCACTGCTGACCAAGGACGCCGCGCAGCTTGTTATTACCGTTGAGTACGATCAGAGTGTTTGCGACGGACCGCCGTATTCAATCGATCCCGCTGAGGCGACGACGTCCTGGCCGCGCCTGCGGCGCCATGCGTGGGTCGACGACACAGGAAATGCCCCGCCCAAATTTCTGGAGGCGGGGCTTGAGAAAATGCATGAGGTCGTGTGGCTTGCTGACCAGGACTGAAGCAAGGGGTGGGGAAATGACGAGAACATTTGGCAGGCTGGTCGTTGTGTGCGGTGTTCTGATGCTCGCAGGTGCCGCGATTGCACAGACAGCGAAAACAGAACACACATTTGCACTTGATGACCCCGAGACGCGGGTCCCGGGCACGCTGGACGACGTCTCGTGGTTGGTAGGCTCATGGACCGGCGAGGCGTTCGGCGGAACGTTTGAAGAAGTGTGGAGCCCGCCATCGCTCGGCACCATGGTTGGTATGTTCAAGGTCATGGGCGATGGCGAAGTGCGCTTCTACGAACTGATGTTGCTCGCCGAAGAAGAGGGCTCACTGGTAATGAAGGTTAAGCACTTCAACGCGGACTTCACGGCCTGGGAAGACAAGGAAGACTACCTTACCTTTCGTCTTGTCCGCGCCGAACCCGGTGCTGTGCATTTTTCCGGAGCCAGTTTCTACCGCGTCAGCGACGATGAAATCCACAGCTACCTGGTGTTTCGTAACGATGACAAGGTGTCGGAGGAGAAACTCGTCTACCGCCGGGCTGAGCGCTAAGCGTCTGCGCGGGCAAGCCCCCACTTCACCTCGTTACCCGCAACGGGTCGCGCCGGGATATTTTGCGACAGAAGCAGCGAGCAAAGCGCGAAGCCGGTACCTACCAGGAATACGGCGGAGTGGGACACGACCCAGACCAGGCCGAGAGCTGCGGGAATAACAACAGCGGCGATATGATTGATCGTGAATGAGACGCCGGCCGTGCTGGCGATGTCCTCGGGGCTTGCGATCTTCTGGAAATAGGTCTTGATCGCAATGGCAAGTGCGAAAAACATGTGATCGATGATATAGAGCCCCGCGGCGATGTAGGCATTGTCGACAAACGCGTAGGCAGTAAAGACGACAACCAGCCCGACATACTCGATCGTAAGCGCTTTGCGCTCCCCGATTCGACCTATGAGTCCGCCGATGCGTTCGGCAAACAGCCAGTTGAATGCGTAATTGGCGAGGAACAGCGTCGTGACCTGCGCGGCGGAGTAGCCGAATTTTTCAACCATCAGGAACGCGGCGAAAACCATGAAGATCTGTCGCCTTGCGCCGGAAAAAAACTGCAGTGCATAGAAGAGCCAATAGCGTTTTTTTAAAATCAGTGACTGGGTTTGCTTATGCTCGGCGCGAAATCGCGGAAACCCTGTCCACATGAATACAGCGAGGGCACAGCAGGACCCGCCGGCGAGCAGGAATATCCAGACATAGTCTATTTGGAGCGGTTCCAGAAGGATCCACAGCACGGCATAGACGATCAGGGAGGTAATCGAACCGACGGAGATCAATTTGCCAAAGGCACGCGGTGCCTCTGCTTTGTCGTACCACTGCAATGCCAGCGACTGCTTTACTACTTCGAAGTAATGGAAGCCCGTCGACATCAGGACGGTAGTCAGATAAAGCCCAAGCGCAGTTGGGAAAAAGCCGGCCAGCGCGACGCCAATGCCGAGGAGTGCAAGCGCCAGTACCGCAAAGGTCTGTTCTTTGAGAATCAGCAGAACAAAGACCGTTGTGAAGGCAAGAAACCCCGGAACTTCACGCAGGCTCTGTAAAATGCCAATCTCGATGCCAGTAAATCCGGCCCGCTCAACAACGAAGTTATTAAGCAACGCAGCCCAGGCGCTGAACGCAATCGGCATAGCGATCGACATCAGGACCAATAAATTGTGCGGGGTTTGCCAGGAGCGCTGCATTAATTAATCCTCCGCCAGGAATTTCGTTGCGATAATAGCAGCGTTACCGCCGATGGGGGCTGTTGTATAGAAGAGCGTTTGGCCATCTGGATGGAGCCGCGGCAGCAGGTCACTGCCGTTACTATTGAAGCCTTCCAGCGGTTTTGCAGCAGACCAGCCCGATGCTGTGCGTGTGCTGTAATAAAGGTCGCCCGCCACCGAAATATTCGTTGATCGTTGTGATGCCTCGAATATCATGCGGGTTTCATCGGGAGATACCCAGACGTTCCATTCACCCGTCGCGCTGTTGATGGCGGACCCGAGTACGACCGGTTCCCCAAATCCGTTTTCCTCAGTATCCGCGCGATAGATGTCACCCTGCCCAGGTCCGCCTTTTCTTGACGATGCGAAGTACAGGGCTCCCGAGTCGGTCACCACCGGGGAAAATTCAGTAGCGAGAGAATTGATCGCGAGTCGCTCCAGAGTGTTTGGCTCATCCAGATTGTAGCGCCAGATATCGCTATTTGATTTCTCGCCACCCTCATGAGGAGGGCGTGCGGAAACGAAGTAAAGCCAGCGACCGTCAGGTGATACGAAGGGATCCTCATCCGAGTGGTTACCGGTAAACGGCATGGCGAGCGGCTGCGTCCAGCCCCGGCCATGTCTGGTCGCCATGAAGATTGTTTTTTGTCCCGCCGAGCTGCTGCCCCAGTCACCATCCCAGGCAAACCAGTAGGCCGTTTGGCCATCAGGGGAAAAGGTCAAGCCAGCCTGGTTGTCGTATGCGGCGTCGAACATTGACGGGTCGGGCGTACTGGCACAACCTGCGAGCGCAAGAACCAGCAAACAGGTTGAGCGTGTAGCTATCCTAGTGTTTGGCGACATTGGTCATAGAATGGTCCGCACCCGGTCAGGATCGTTGTGCTTCTGTCTCATAAGATTTATTACAGGAGGAATTTGATATGAGCTACATTGATACCATACCCGTGAACGATGCCACAGGCGAAGTTCGCCAGATGTACGAACGCCAGCAAGAGGCCTGGGGCTACGTACCCAACTACGCCAAGTCGTTTTGCCATCGTCCCGGCGTGATGGAGCGGTGGGGGAAGCTGCTGGCTGAGTTGAAGCGCCCGATGGACAAGCGCATGTTTGAACTAATTACATTCGCCGCTGCGCACGAGCTGAAGCACACAAGCTGCTCGCTTGCACATGGCAATGCGCTGACGCCTTTCTTTAGCAAGGAAGAGATTGTTGCGCTTGCTGAGCAGAGCTCGGTTGCAGGGATTACCGATGCCGAGCTGGAAATGATGCGGTTCTCGCGCAAGGTCGCGCGCGACGCATCGACCATTGTGGCGGCAGATGCCCTGCGCCTGAAGGAGCATGGCTACACGGATGCTCAGGTTTTCGATATTGCCGCGGTCTCCGCCGGCCGGGCGTTCTTCACCAAGGTTCTGGACGCCGTAGGCTCCATGCCGGACGCGGGCTTTATGTCACTCGACGAGGCATTTCGCACAGCCCTGACCGTCGGAAGGCCTGTTTCAGGTGGCCCGGACGAGGTCATGAATCCGCTAACTCCTTGATATTGATTGCGATTTCGGAAGTCACGAAAAAGTCAGCCAACGGTCAAGTCTGAAACCCGCCAGGTGCGCACTATTCGCTCCGCAACGCAGCAATCCCGCTGCCGATTTGAGGAGAGAAACAGTGAGTGAAGTAAACGCAACAGTCAATAATGGCGTCAACGTAGAAGCATTGCTGGGCGCACGTGAGGCCCTGACCGAGGCGCCTCAGGCCGCCCAGTTTGTGTGGCGTGCTGAGAGTGAGTGGCAGGGTGGTACGCACACACGCTCGAATATAGAGGGCTTCTTTGGGCTCGGCGAAGAGCAGAGTCACGTCCGCCAGTTCAACTACGACACGGACCACCCTGAGATCTTTGCATCCGAGGATAACGGTTCGACGCCGGTTGAGTTCATACTGGTTGGCCTGGCAGGTTGCCTGACGGCCGGTATCGCGTCGGTTGCGCAGAATCGCGGCATCCAGCTGAACTCGGTCAAGGCCACGCTGGAAGCACCGATGGATATCCAGGGCATCCTCGGAATCGACGGCGATGTTCGCAACGGCTTCGATTCGATCACGGTCAGGTACACGATTGATGCTGATGCGTCCGACGACGATATTGCAGCCCTGATTGCACAGTCGCAGAAACGCTCCGCCGTATTCGACATTATTACGAACCCGACCAACGTTCACGTTGAGGTCAGCAAGTGATCGCGAATCTCGACAAGAGCGCTCGGCTTGTCGGCACCACTGACGTTATCGTCATTGGTGCCGGCCATGCCGGCCTGGCCGCGAGTTACTGTCTCAGCGAACAATCGATCGACCATGTGGTCCTCGAACGTGGTGAGATCGCAAACTCATGGCGCAAGGAACGCTGGGACTCGCTGAAACTCCTGACGCCCAACTGGCAGAGCCGTTTACCCGGGTTCAGCTACGCCGGCGACGATCCTGATGGCTTTATGAGCATGCCGGAAGTCGTGGACTTCATTGAAGACTATGCACGGCACGCCCGGGCCCCCGTCAGGACAATGACCGCGGTTACGGCTGTGCGACGTCATCGCGACGGCTACCGCGTTGTCACGGAAAAAGGCGAATGGCAGGCACGTGCCGTGATCATGGCGAGTGGCGCATGCAACAAGGCCAGCGTGCCCGGCATCGCGAACATGATTCCCGGCGCCGTTTCACAACTTACGCCTCACCAGTACCGTGGACCACAGAGTGTGAGACCCGGTGGTGTTCTGGTTGTCGGTGCATCGGCTACAGGACTGCAGCTTGCCGACGAATTGCAGCGGGCTGGTCATGAGGTAACGATCGCGGCAGGTGAGCACGTTCGTATCCCGCGCAGTTATCGCGGGCATGATATTCAGTTCTGGATGGATCGCACGGGCATTATGAACGAGCGCTACGACGAGATGGATGACCTGGTTCGTGCGCGTGGCCTACCGTCGCCGCAGCTCGTCGGTTCGCATGAACCCGGCATGCTGGATTTGAACTACCTTGCGAAAGGTGGCGCCCGGATTGTCGGTCGCCTGATGGGTATCAATAACGGCGTCGCACAGTTTTCCGGTTCCCTGCGAAATGTTTGCGCGCTGGCCGACCTGAAGATGAATCGGCTGCTTGATGCCATCGACCAGTGGGTGCTCGGCAACTCCATTCTTTGTGAGGCGCCGGAGCGATTCGATGCGACGCAGGTTGATAAGTCGCCGGCCCTGGTGCTGAAACTGGATGGTGGTTCGATTCGCACTATTATCTGGGCGACTGGATTCCGCCCCGACTACAGTTGGCTCGAAGTGCCCGTGCTCGATGGCAAGGGACGATTACGACACGACGGTGGCGTTGTCGCCAGTCCCGGGTTATATGCTCTCGGTCTGCCGATGATGCGGCGGCGCAAATCGAGCTTCATTCACGGCATCGAGGATGACGTGCGCGATATCGTTGGCCACCTGTCGCGGTTTCTCGGACAAACGTCCACCCGGAGCGCGGCGTAATTACAGCACGGGTTCCAGTGGCAGGATGCTATTGAACCACATGAGGATTCGCTTCATGCGGCCAACATTAGTATCGGGATTAAAGTCGGATGTAGCCTGCCAACTGTTCGCTGGATCGATGTCCAGCTCGATGCTCTCCGTCAATTGCCTGGCGAGCTCGGCATTATCGGTAAGCATCCCCACTTCCGTGTTCAGGTTAGCCGAGCGCGGATCGAGATTGAATGTGCCGATAAATACAGTCGTGTCATCAATGACCATGCTCTTCGCATGAATCGCAAACACCGGGTTGTTCACGGCGATTCGTGGGTAACGTTCGATCAGTGCGTCGCGAATAGCGGGGTAGGGTTGGAATTCATATAGCTCGACGCCCGCTTCGAGGAGCGCGTGGCGCTGACCGTAATAGCCGCTAAACGCTGGCAGGTTATCGGTTGATGCCAGTGAGTTTGTCGAGATGCGAATGCGCACGCCACGGTCGACGAGTTCCTCGAACAGCTCTATGCCGCCCTTGGGCATGATCAGGTACGGTGACTGGATCAGGATCGACGACCTGGCATTCTTAACCGCAGCTATCAGTTGCTCCGTCGATTCGCCGCCGCCGCCCAGGCCTTCTTCGCCCGAGTTCTTGCCAGGGATATCGCTGATGAAGGACACGTCTCCCCAGGACATGGCATCGACGATAGCGGGAAACCTTCCGGGCGCCCCGACGATGGCTTGTCGAATCTGGGGTTCAAAGTTCTTTGGGTCTGCCGCATAGGCGTGCAGGGCACTGGAGTTTTTCCTTACTTCTGCCGCCGTCAGGTCACTACCAACATCGTCAAGCAGGGCCTCGACGGGATGCGCAAACTCGCTGTTCCAGAACTCTTCGAAATTCTCGCTCATTTCCGTCACGGCGGGTCCGAGAAGCAATACGTCACGATCCCGGAAGTTGTACTCGTGATCGAAGTCGAAATACTCGTCGGCCATGTTGCGTCCGCCGGTGATTCCGGCAACGCCGTCAAAGATCGCAGTCTTGTCATGCATCCGCTGATTCACGGAGCGGAACTGTGTAAAGGCGTTGCCCATACGCTGCCAGAAATTCACGCCGACTCTGAGATTGGGATTGTAGATACGGATATGAGAATTCGGGTGCGCTGACAACAAAAGCAAGGTCTTGTCCTGTGCGTCAATGAGCGTGTCATCTACAAGGACACGAACGCGTACACCGCGTTCTGCCGCACTCAGCAACTGTTCCGCAGCAAGAGTGCCAATGTTGTCGCTGCTCCAGATGAAGTACTGGACATCGATAGTTCGAACAGCGTTTTGCGTCAACCAGGCGCGCCCGAGAAGTGCTTCCTCTCCCTTCTCGAGAATGTAGGTGCCCGTTTTCTCGGTCGCCTTTTCTACACATTCCGGACAGTTCTCAGTAAGCCACGCTGGCGGCGTTTGCTCGGCAGCCCACACGCTAAAGGGCAACAGCAGCAGGAAGAGTAATGCGAGGTTGTTCCAGACTATGCGCATGTCTCTATCCTATAGTGATATGGTGGCCGGAGTCCGCATTTTTACGAAGGAGTGCCAATGAAACTTTGGTCAGTAGCGAGCGAAATGGCAGCGAAAACACCGGTCGATAGAAATCGCTATGTCGACTTTTTGCGCGCCATCTCAATACTGTTTGTTGTCATTGGACACTGGCTGATAGCCACCGCATGGTATGTCGACGGTGAGCTTACCCCCGGACATCTTCTTAAATCGCATCCACAAACACAGTGGCTAACCTGGTGGTTCCAGGTGATGCCGATCTTCTTTATTGTGGGTGGTTACTCGAATGCCGTTTCACTCGAAAGTGCGAAGCGCAAAGGGCAGGAGTATGCCGACTGGTTGATAGCTCGGCTGCACCGACTGGTAACGCCGCTGCTTGCTTTGATCATCACATGGGGTGTCGTCGCCGGCGTAATGAAGATGATGGACGTTCGTCCGGCCGTCATCGTCTTTACGTCGCAGGCCGCACTAATTCCGACCTGGTTTCTTTCTATCTACATTACGCTCGCGCTGCTTGCGCCCATCGCCTACAAATTCTGGCGACGGTATGGGTTTCTGTCGTTCTGGGCGCTGGCCGCCGTTGCGGTAATCATCGACATACTGTTTTTTGCGGCTGATATTCGCTGGCCGGGTTGGACCAACTATGTCTGGGTGTGGCTCGCTGTACACCAGCTCGGTTTCGCATGGCGCGATGGCCGCATGGGCAGTGTGCCGAAACTCCTGGTGTATTCAGTG
>JAIBDF010000083.1 GCA_024679535.1 Chromatiales bacterium | reverse complement strand
GAGTCGTTGAGACCGTCCGGGTCTGTAACCGCGAGGTTGAAGCGTAAGAGCGTATCCGACGTCACCGAGGGCGCAGTAAACGAGGCGCTGGCCATATCAGCATTACTCAGCGGCACAGTCGGCCCCATGGTCTGCGTCCACCGGTACGTCAATGCGTCGCCATCCGGGTCGTTAGAGCTGCCACCATCCAGCGTAACCAGCGTACCAATGCTGACTGTCTGACTGGCCCCGGCCACCGCGTTCGGCGCCGCATTGGATCCGGTGCCGTCGAGCAGGTCGATACGCAGAGATGTGTTCATGCCGAGTGCGCCGCCGCTCGCATTGTTCAGCGTGAGTTCTATGAACTCATCCGCTTCGCCGGTTCCGTCGTCATTGATTTCATATTCGATCCACTTGGCGTCCGCGTCACCATCGGCCCAGGTCAGCGTGCCACCCGCCGAACCCGTGTAGTCGCCGCCAGCGACTGCGTCTCCGCCGGTAATCGCATAGTTCACCGACGCTGCCCCGGCCGCGCTGCCGCTGCGCTGAATGACTGCAACGGCGATGCCAAAGCCACGCTCGGTAACGGCAATCCGATCGGTTGCGAAGCCGAGCGAGGCGGTGCTGCCCGGATCGCTGACGTAAACGCTGGCGATACTCGGCGAGGACAATGTTGCACCGTCGCCAGGGGCTGTGAGTTTGATCATCAGCCGTTCGAGGCCTTCTGTAATACCATCATTTTCCAGCCCCAGGCTGATGAGCTTGTCCGTTGAATCGCCGGCTGACCAGTTCAGCGTGCCGCGCGCGACACTCACGTCGGCAAGCGAGCCGCTGGCGCCAAAGACCTCCCAATTGACGCTGATAGCGCCCGTCGTACCGCCCAGGCGTTGCACCGGGATGCTTGCCGATTGTGATTCGTCTGCGGCGAATGACGCCGCCGCGAACGACAATGTCCCCTGCTCAACATTGCGCGTGTTGTCTTCGACAATGTAGAAACCGCTGTCGATATCGCTGATCAGCACATTGCCACTGGGCAGGAAAGGGTAGGCACCCCAGGCACCGGGGAAACCAGTTGAGTCACTCGAGGGAAACGTATCGAAACGGCCGACGGCGGTCGGGCTGGTCGGATCAGAGATATCGAGTATTGTAAGCCCGCGAGCATAGTTGGACATGTAGTAGCGATTACCGCGAACAAACCCATTGTGATCGATTGCACGGGTCGGACCCGTCCAGGTGCCCGCCAGTGTCGGGTTTCTCAGGTCCGCAATCGAAAAGACCCGCAGCGTCGTCGCGAGCTCTCTATCGCGCTCATCGAGCTCATCCTGCAGATATACATACTGCTGGTCTTCTGACCACCAACCTGAATGCGAATAGCCGGCGTTGCTGTATGGCGTCTGACTGAGTCGGACCGGGCTACCCGGATTCGTGATGTCCCAGATATCGAGGGTCGATTCGTTAAAGTCGAAAAGTATGTCGCAGTAATCGGAAGCACCCGCATTTGCACACTGTGTGTCCTTCCTGGCATCGGTCACAGTCATCGAGGCTGCATCGTGCATATAGAGACGGTTGCCGCCAGGCTGGCCGGCTGGCGTTGCAGGCGCGGCGATGAACCCAGGTGATGCCGGATTAATCAGCGAGTAGGTGCGAAATCGCCCATCGCTGATATTTGAGCCGGCAATAACCAGTACCGGCGTGTCATCGGTCAGCGCCAGACCGGTGCTGAAATCCGTCTTCGACAGGTAGACGTTATGTGCCTCGGCAAAATCACTCGGGTAACTGGCGCGGGTGATGCTGTGCGGGAGGCGGGTGAGGTCCAAAACAAAGAGTCCGTCAGACGCGTTGTCTGCGGTGACGTATGCGAATGCGTTCCAGCGCTGGTCGGCCGCATGCCAATACTGGTAGACCTTGATGTCGCGCCAGGTTGTCCGCTGGCCATCAACGAAGCCAACTTCACGCGGATTTGTGGGATCAGTAACGTCGTAGACAGCGGTGCCGGTACTGTACCCCATGATCGCGTATTCGCGATTGGTATTGAGATCGACGAAGCCCCAGATATCGGCACCCCGCCCGGTGGCTGTGCGATCAGCGACATGGGCCTGCAGATTGACGTTAGTGCAGGGGAAGCCCGCGGCTGTGCCGCCGACGCACGCCGTTGCGAATGCATTCGTGCTCACCGCTGTGCGGGTCCCTTCGAGCTTGTCGGCCGTTTCGCGACCCAGTCCTTTCGAGTCTGCGATAACACGGAATCCGCGTGCGGCCAGATCATCGGCAAATGCGTGCGGCACGCCGATCAGCGAGGCGCCATCGTCGGCGCGCACATCAATAGCGCCGCTCACAAGGTAGAACACATCGCCAGGGTTGCTCAGCGTGTAATTACCCGCGGCAACACGGATACGACCATTCTTGCCCACACGCTGCAGCGCAAAGTCAAGCGACTGGCATGGCGACAACGGATCGAGGCAGTTACCTGAATCGAAACCGGTTGGGCCTACGTACAGGGGTGGCTCGTCCGTATCGGCCCGGACCGAAGTACCGAACGCGAGTGCAAGCACCGCCGCGATCGAGGGCAGAATAGTTCGGATCATTTGAAGAACCGCCGGCCTGAAGTTGCGCCTATAATAGCCTTTCATATCGCTTGAATACCCTTATACAACTCTCAAACTGTGAATTCGTTCTCTTTGACATTCAAAGCGGGCGCAGGTGCCCTTAGATCAGTTCGCCAGCACGGATTCGACATATCGTCGGTCGGAACGCTGGCGGGCGCATCGGGTGGCGCGAAATGGCTGGTTCTCAGCCAGCTCGATCGCGCGATTCTGCGAACGGTGGTGCCGAAGCTGGTCGGGCCGGTCCATCTGATCGGCAGCTCGATCGGGTCGTGGCGATTCGCCTGCTATGGCCAGGCCGACCCGCTGGCAGCGATAGAGCGCTTCGAACGGGCCTATCTCGAGCAGACCTACAGCCAGAAACCCGACATTCACGAGATTACGGCGAAGACGCGGGAGATCCTTGATCATGTGCTTGGTGAGAGCGGGGCATCAGAGATCCTGGAAAATTCACTGTTTCGCACGCACGTCATGACCGTTCGCAGTCGCCATATTCTCGCGTCGGAGAACAAGGCGCTGCTGGCGCTGGGGTTGGTATCCGCCGCATTGTTCAATACGGTTAGTCGTTCGACCCTGGGCTGGTCGTTCGAACGCGCACTGTTCTACGACAAGCGCGACGTGCCGCCGTTTTTCAATGCGACCGGATTTCCGTTGCAACAAGTCGAGTTGCATCGCGACAATCTGCGCGACGCTATCGTAGCGACGGGTTCGATACCGCTGGTCCTGTCCGGTGTGCCCGATATTGCGGGCGCAAGACCGGGTGTGTATCGCGACGGTGGCGCCATCGATTATCACCTCGATTTGCCGCACAGCGCGGAAGAGCGTCTTACCTTGTTCCCGCATTTTTACGGTCGTATTGTGCCGGGTTGGTTCGACAAGCGCCTCAAGTGGCGACGGCCACAACCGGGCAATGTGGATCGCACCATCCTGATCAGTCCTTCCGATGAATTCGTGGCCGGGCTCCCTAACGGCAAGATTCCGGACAGATCCGATTTTGTGAATTATCAACCGGCTGAACGCGTGCAAATCTGGAAGCAATGCGTTGCCGCCTGCGAGGCCATGGCCGATGAATTCGTTGAAGTTATCGAGAAGGATCAGCTGGCGGCACGTCTCGAACCACTGTGGTAGTCTGGCGCGCAAATAACAAGAGGGGAGTGGGGTGGAAAATTCACCATCTACAGTAGCCCGGCCGTATCCGGAGCTCACTTGGATTGCATTAATTGTCGGCTGGATCATCGGCTGTATTATTGCTGTGTCGATCGGTTATGCCGCGCTCATTCTCGGTTTCTCGATCGAGGGATCTGAGCTCGCGGCCATTCTCGGCTTCGGTGTTCTACGTGGCATATTGCGCCGCAAGAGCATCATTGAAAACAACATCGTTCAGACGATCGCGTCCGGTGTGAACGGTGCGTCCTCGGGCATGATGTTCTCTGTGCCGGCGATTTTCTTATTGGGATTCGGCGACAAATTCGATCCAGTGATCCTGACGTTTGGCTGTATTGCCGGCGCCTTCCTTGGCATCGCCTTTATTATTCCGCTCCGGAAACACATGATTGACTATGAGCGCCTGACCTATCCGGGCGGCGTAGCTGTGGCGACGATTCTGAAGTCACCCGGCGCGGGCGTCCATAAGGCGGTCATTCTCCTCGGTGCGGCGCTGATCAGCGCATTGGTGCACTTCACGACGATTGAGACCGGGGTTTCCAACTGGAATCTTGGTGCGTTGATCGGGCTGCCCGAATATATGAACGGCATCTGGTACCTGTCTCTCATGACGATCGGCGTCGGGTTCATTGCGGGTCGTGGTGGCATCGCATTTATCATCGGCGGCTTCGTCGCCTACTGGTTTCTGTCGCCGATGCTCTCGGCCATGGGGGCTTTCCCGCTGGACGCTGCCGGAGAAACGATCAACCAGCCGGGTCCGCTGAGGCTGCTCCTGTACCGTCCATTTGGCATCGGCATGCTGATCGGTGGTGCCATCATGGGCGTGATACTGGCGTCGCCTTTGATTGTCAGCGCCATTAAGTCGATGCAAAAAGCGGCCCAGGTCGAGACCAGTGCTTCCAGCGATGAAATGCCGATCAAGTTGCTTTATTTCGCAGTCGTTGGCGCCGCAATCCTGCTCTGCATTATGGCGGCGACGTCGGCCGAGTCTGTCGGCATCGGTCGCGGCATTGCCATGGCATTGCTTGGTACCCTGTGGATCTGGATGGCCGGCATTATTCTTTCGGAGGCCATTGGCCGCACCAACTGGTCACCGCTCTCAGGGATGACGCTGGTTGGCATTACCCTGCTGATCGTACTGACGCAGGCACTCGGCATGGAGCGCGATGACTCAATTATTGCGGCGCTGATGGTCGGTGCGGCAATGTGCGTCGCAATGTCGCAGGCTACTGACTTGATGCTTGACCTCAAGACGGGCTACCTCGTTGGTGCGACGCCCCGCATGCAGCAGATCGGTCAATTTGCCGGCGCATGGCTCGGCCCGATCGTCGTGATCGGCGTGATCTTCATTCTCAATGAATCGCATGGCCTCGGCAGCGATAAATTGCCCGCACCACAGGCGCAGGCCCTCGCCAGCACGATCGACGGCATCATGGGTGGTGACGTTCCAACGCAGAAATATGCTGCCGGTGCTGTCATGGGTGGCATTTTGTCAGCGATGATGGGTGGCCTCGGTATTACCGTCGGACTGGGTTTCTATCTGCCGTTCAATATTGTTCTGACGTACTCACTCGGGACGCTCGCACGCGAGTTAACCGACCGCACTAATGGCAAGACCTGGAGTGAGGAGGTTGGCATTCCGATTGCGGCCGGTCTCATTGTGGGTGAGGCACTCGTCGGCGTTGGCGATGCGTTGCGAATAGTGATGACTTCGTAGGGGACATGACATGAAGAACATTGGCTACATTTTTTTGGCGGCAGGATTCCTTGCTGGTGCCTACGCGACGGCACTTGATGTGCAGAACGTGAACTGGATGTTGTTTACGGGGGCGGCTGTCATTGCGGTCGCCGGACTCGTCATCGCGAAGACACAGGCTTCCGCCCATGCTCGCTCCGATAAAGTGCTCGAGGTCAATCGTGGCGAGCTGCGTGAATCCCTGCAGAATATCGTGACGGATCTGGGTGACATCGTGAGCGACAGTTCCACGAGAGGCGCTGAATTGCGCGATCGGATAGATCTCAAGCTACGTGACGACCTGCGGCGGTTTGCGGATGCGCGCGGCAGCATGGTGCACCTGTTCGGATTACAGACCTATGCCGACATCATGAGCAGTTTTGCCGCCGGGGAGCGTTATATAAACCGCGTGTGGTCGGCGTCGGCGGATGGCTATGAAGGCGAAGCAGCCACCTACCTGGAAAAGGCCGCGCATCAGTTTGCCGACGCGCAGCGTCAATTACAGGAAGCGGCGCAGGGAACCTCGTAAGGAACTATTTGCGGCTGCAGCGCGCCGTGAGTTCCTTCTGCAGCAGGTCGACATCGTCATTCATGAGGTAGTCCGACTGGTCTTTCCAGCCACGCAGCATTGCAATGGTGCGTTCGTTTACAAGCAGGTGGCGATCACTGGCCTGTTGACCGATGTCCCAGCCGGGAACGGCGATGACCGAGCGTACCCGACTCTTGTGGCCCAGCAGTTGGCAAATTTCTTTCTCGAGTCGAGCGGTGCTCTTCGTAACGTCGACGATTGGAATCGCATGGCCGTTATTCGAGAAAGACAGTTCATGTCCTGTGAGTACCGCTTCGCCATTCTTTGCGCTACGACGGGCAACGACGTTGATCGCGTAGATCCCGGTCTGACCGACGAGTACGTGATCGACAACGCCGGCGCTCGTCTTGATGTCATGGAATACACGGTTGGTTCCTATTGATATCCGCTGGAGTTGATGACCGACAGCGACGTTGGCATCGCGAACAAAGCTCACGTGACGCCGTGCCATTATCGTACGGCCGAGGCGCCAGGCGGCGAAGGCGGCAGCCAGCGTCAGGAATCCGATCTGCAGCCAGAGTTGCCACGAGGGATAGCCGGCAAACAGGTTTTGTGCTTTCAGTATGTAAGCAGCCGCAAACAGGACGAGAAATACGAGGGTGCCGCTCAGGTAGATGGCCTGTGAACTCGACAGGTGGTCCAGTTCGTCCCGGAATCGCTGCGCGGCCTCATGCATGATGCTGTCCGCGAAACTGGGAGTAGAGCCGACGTTGCGGCTGAGAGCGCTCCATGACTTAGCGACCAACAAAAACAGGATTGTGCTTGTCAGAGCAACGGTAGCTGCTGCGCTGATCGCGTCAATATCCATGCGGCTGGTCCTGAAGTTTTCGTTAAAGTGCTGTCAGGGTATCGGGCGTCGCATGGGTGCTCTGTGATACAGGTCACACTGCCGTGTAGAGAACGACAAAATACTCTATTTTTCAGGTCCTATTCAGGCTTACCCGCGTATATGTGAATGTCATCACGGTAGCTCGTCTTCTATACGGATACCGTTGGCATTATGTCTGGCTACGGCACACTACTGGAGACCGCCATGGACAACAGGTTTAAATTGATTGGGGCGGCGCTTGTCATTTTATCGATGACCGGCTGCGCCACGATGAGCAGCGAAGAATGCGTGGCTACGGATTGGTCTGCGATCGGCTTTGAAGATGGCGCTCGTGGCTACACGACAGACCGCTTCTCAAGTCATCGGAAGGCGTGTGCCAAACATGGCATTACAGCTAATTTTGGGTCTTACCAGGCCGGTCGCGAGCAGGGGCTGATTGAGTATTGCCAGCCCGGGCGCGGTTTCGATGTGGGCGTTAACGGCGGGCGCTACTACGGTGTTTGCCCGGTGAATGAGGAAGCAGATTTTCTCGATGCCTACAACGTAGGTCATCAGCTATACACCCTGCGCAGAAACGTAAGCGACTCGGATTCAGCTATCAAGTCGAAGCAGCACAAGGTCAAGGGAGTAAAAGACGCAATTCTCCATGCGGAGGCAGCGCTCATCGACAAGGAAACAACGACCGAGCAACGAATAATTCTGCTCGCCGAGTTGAAGGACCTGTCGGAAGACAAGGGCAGGCTCGAGGAAGAGATTCGGGATCTGTACGAGCAGCGCGCTCAGTATCAGGTTCAGCTGGAAAACTACCAGGTCATGGTTGCCGATTACGGCTACTAGGTAGTACGGCTAGTGGGACTCGTCGAGATCGGTGTTCTTACGTCGGTCTCGATTCTCCCTTCGCTCTTTTTCGTAAGACCCGGTCCCACCGCGCTGCCCGGCTGCCCCGAAAGGGCTGCGCCGATCTCTTGCCACGCGTCGGTCTTTATGATGTGCAAAACGACAGCGACACTCGAGGGCATTGCAATCAGGTAGTGGTAACCGGGGCGCGGCATTCGACAGAAAGCGGCGACCGCTCATCTTTTTTGCGGCTTCGCAGGCCTTTGCGTCAAACTTGATCGAGACAGCGTGGTACGCCGTATCTTGCGGCGACCTGGATTTCTCAGACACAGACGTCTTCTTGGACGAACCCCGGTTGCGCACGTAAAGCCACAACACCAGTAGCATCACGGCGCCGATCAGTAACGCCAGTTGCATATGTGCTCCTCACGCCAAATACGGTATTAGTCTAGCACTCTAATTGCATTTACAGCAGTTCGTCTACTGCAATCTCGGCCCAATAGGTAGCAAACGTGACTTCCACGGAATCCTTGATCTCCCGCGACATGCTGATGTCCGGATAAAACACCTGCTCGAGCAGCGCATTGACCGTCGCCGGGTCAGACGTTGCCAGATTCAATTCCTTGTTGATCTTGAGGCTTAGCTTGTCGAAGTTGGCCGAACCGACACAGAGCCAGCCATCGTAGACCGCCGCCTTGACATGGCTCATGCCCGGATATTCGTAGACGCGGACACCATGTCTTAGCAGCGTGTTTATCGTGACCTTGTTACTCGCATTTAACGGACCGTGATTACCGCGCGCAGGGATAATGATGCGGACGTCGACGCCTCGGCGTCGGGCGCGGGCGAGTTCGTAGATCGTGCGGTCATCGGAAAAGTAGGCGTTCTCGATATATATGTACTTTTTCGCGTTCTGGATAGCGGCAATCTGCGCTTTGTAGATCTCCGAACTGAAGTTTCTGGTTTGCAGAATACGGACGGGATAGCCGTCGCGCGCGGCGTGTTCCTGCTTGCCGCGCAGGAACCGAAGGGCATTTGCGAAATCACCCAGCAGACCGCCGCGCGACCACGCTTTATCGGATTCAAACTGCAACTGGTCCACCACGGGCCCCGTCACTTCCATCATCAAGTCGTGCCAGTCGTAGCGATATTCGCGGCCAATGTTCATGCCGCCGACGAAGGCTGTCTTCTTATCAATAATCGTGGTTTTGGTGTGATCGCCTGTGAACCACGGATTCGTCATGCTGCGGACCTTTACATCGGACTCACGCTCAAGGTAGCGGTTTATCGACAGTGGATGGTCGTGCGTGTCCGGCAGCGACTCCGCGTCGGCTTGCGTCGCCAGCATGTTGCCAATGCTGTCGACCATGATACGTACCCGGATATCTTCCGATCGCTGCCGCAACTCGTCAGCCATCGCCACAGCGAAGTCGTCGTTGTCGAAAATGTAGGTGCGGATATCGATGCTTTCCCGGGCGCTGTCGATACTCTCCATGAGGCGACCGAAATATTCATCACCATCGACGAGAAACTCGATACGACCGAGATCCTGTCGAGTACCGGTCACTTTATCGAGGGTGTCTTCGAACGCGACGAGATCCATCGCTTCGCCATTGCCGAGCGCAGGGATCGGTCCGTTGAGGGCAGGCATTTCGATAGTGCTGAGCGATATCCGGCGCAACAGACCAGCGGTAGATTTCATCGTCAGTGAGCCGAGTGAGGCGAAATGTGACACCGGGCGATTAACCGGGTTTTCGTAGACGGAGCGTGCATAGACCCACCCAGCCTGGCCGACGCCGCTCGCCTTACGTGTGAATGTTGACGGCGTGTCTCCAGGCGTGGATGCGCAGCCCGTAATGAGCAGTGCGATGCCTGTTACCGCGATACCTTTGTTTAGAATTCCCATGATGCGACTCCGTTACCGATGAGTCGAATCTAGGGAAAGTCTCCTCTGAAGAATTTACGGTCCCGTGAGCAACTTCAGATTATTGCTTAGGAAGTCCTGATGTACAGCTGAGTACCGCTATAACTAACTGAAAAACAATACTAAATCACAATGGCCGCGACGCCGAACAAGGCCTGGTGGAAGTGGCCGACGACCGCAAAAACGACGACGCCGATGAGGATTGCGATGATATCGAACTTGCCGGAGGCCGTTTTTGCGCCGGTTCTGGGCCCTTCACGGCGATTTATCATGATGATTTCGAACACGGCCCAGACGGCCATCGATCCGAATAAGGCAAGAGATCGGCTATCGCCATTGGTGAGTAGATGCGAGATGGCCCAGAGAAACGTTCCTGTCATTTGTGGATGCCGCAGAATGCGTTTGATATGTCCGTTGACGCGCGAGGAAAAGAACAGAATCAGACCGGCCAGAACCAATGCGGAGCTCAACAGGCCTGGCCCCAGCGGCGGCGCGTACATTGCGGCGGGCACCGCGGACTTCCAGCCGAAGACAATCAGGAGCAGGGCGGCGAGAATACACAGCGAGAACACACCGCGGTAGGGTTGCTCGCCCATGGATTCCTGCAGAGCGGCTCGCTTCGCAGGTGCAACCGAAGGAAATGCATGTACAACGAACCAGAGTCCGATGCCTGCGTGCAACATGGTCATCCCGAGTCTCCCGTGGTGTTAATACTCTACGCATCAGTATACTGCTTGTGCAGTTGCCGAGAGGATACGAAATGAACGCTGCCGTGCAATCGATAACCTGGTCGGGCCTGACCCTGGCGTTCGTGCCGACGCTTATTGTTCTTGCCATCATGTGGCGCTGGTCGGCGGGTGTCGGTAATGGCATCTACGCGACCGCAAGAATGCTGGCGCAATTGCTGCTCATCGGCTATGTGCTCGTCTACATCTTCGAAACCGGCGAGCCCGGCGTGGTGCTCGGTGTGTTGGGCTTCATGCTCGTCGTTTCGAGCTGGATTTCCATGCAACCGCTGCACAACAAGTCCCCTCGGGTCTACCGCAATGCGTTTATCTCGATCTCGGTTAGCGGTCTGCTGACGTTGGCACTCGTCAGCCAGGTCGTTATTGGCATCGAGCCGTGGTTCGATCCACGCTATCTCATCCCGCTGGCCGGCATGATCTTCGCCGGCGCCATGACCACGATCAGCCTGGCGGGGGAGAGAGTGCAGGCGGAGGTGGCGCGGGGTG
This sequence comes from Chromatiales bacterium, assembly GCA_024679535.1. Classification (GTDB taxonomy): domain Bacteria; phylum Pseudomonadota; class Gammaproteobacteria; order Steroidobacterales; family Woeseiaceae; genus UBA1847. Next base: position 3,522 of record JAIBDF010000083.1, on the reverse strand, counting down.
TCAGTTATCCTGAAGCGCGTCGCATTGCAATGCAGGCGGCCCTGATTCCCATTATCAACTCCCTGTTCGCGGTTGGCCTCGTATCCCTACCGGGCATGATGACCGGGCAGATACTCTCCGGCGTGTCACCGATGGTCGCTGCGAAATACCAGATCATCGTGATGTCCATGTTGTTTGGTGTGACCGGTATGTCCGCCGCCATGTTTCTCTACCTGGAACAGGGCGATTTCGAGAGAGCGTCATGAACACGACTCGATTGTCACTAACAGGAATCACCTGCGCTGGTTGCGTCTCGCGTGTCGAAACGGCCCTGAACAATGTCGAAGGCGTGGTCTTGGCCTCGGTTAACCTTGCTGAGCGCACGGCAAGCGTCGATGGTGATGTGCGCGCTGACGACCTGATTAAGGCCGTTGTTGGCGCGGGCTACGGCGCCGCGGTTTTGCGGGGACTGGACGACGAAAGCGAGAAAGAGGCCGCGGAGATGGCGCACTATCGGACGCTGCTGCGCAAAGCGCTGATCGCTGCCGTTGTTGGCGTTCCTCTGTTCGTCTTCGGCATGGCCGGCCTGCTGCCCGAACTCGGAAATACTTCCGGCAGAATCTTCTGGCTGGCAACAGGCCTGGCAACGCTTGGCATCCTCGTCTATTCCGGTGGACACTTCTTTACCGGCGCCTGGAAGTCAGCACGTAACCACAGTGCCAACATGGATACCTTGATTGCCCTGGGTACGGGCACGGCGTGGCTATTTTCAATGGCCATTATCGCGTGGCCCGAGTGGGTGCCGGTGTCTGCTCAGCATGCCTATTTCGAAGCGGCCGCGATCATTATCGCCCTGATTAATTTCGGCGCCGCGCTGGAAATGCGCGCCCGCGGCAAGACATCCGAGGCGATCAAGCGACTAATAGGGCTGCAGCCGAAAACCGCCCGCGTGATTCGTAATGGCGCTGAGATGGATATCGCCATTGCAGACGTCGGCCTTGAGGAGACTATCAGGGTGCGGCCCGGCGAGCGCATTGCGGTCGACGGAGTGATTATCGAAGGGCATTCCACCGTCGATGAATCCATGCTCACGGGCGAGCCTGTTCCTGTCCAGAAACAACAGGGCGATGAGGTCGTTGCGGGCACCATTAACAAGCTCGGTTCATTTCTTTTCCAGGCCAGGCGCATAGGCAAGGACACCGTGCTGTCGCAGATCATAGAAATGGTCCGCGTTGCCCAATCTTCCAAACCGGCGATCGGTCGCCTGGCAGACAAGGTGGCCTCCGTGTTCGTGCCGACCGTCATGATTATTGCGGTTGTTACGTTTTTGGCCTGGTTCAATTTTGGTCCGGCGGAGCAGGGCGTAACGTTGGCAGTCGTGACCGCTATGACGGTCCTTATCATTGCCTGCCCCTGTGCGTTGGGTCTGGCGACGCCAATATCCATCATGGTTGGCGTCGGCAAGGCGGCCGAGTTCGGAATTCTGATTCGCAACGGCGATGCGCTGCAGCAAACAGGCCGCCTCGATACGATCATTCTCGACAAGACCGGTACCGTGACCGAGGGTAAGCCCAGCGTGACCGAGATCATCCCGGCAGGTGACTGGAGTGAGGAGGAGATTTTGCGATGGGGCGCGAGCGTTGAACAGGGCTCGGAACACCCGTTGGCCGAAGCGATCGTTGATACGGCTGGTGATCGCCAGGTTTCGCTGCTTAAGACAGAACGGTTTGCCGCGGTTGCAGGCCGCGGGGTCGAAGCAACGGTTGATGGCAAACAGGTGATACTGGGCAATCACAAGTTAATGCGGGAACGCAATATCGACATCAGTTCCATTGTAGATGCAGCAACCGCACTTACTCACAAGGCACAGACGCCGATGTTTGTGGCTGTGGCCGGCGATGCGGTCGGCATAATTAGCGTTGCCGATGCCATTAAAGAGGACTCGAAAGAAGCGATTCAGCGCCTCCATGATCTGGGGCTCAGGGTCGTTCTGCTGACCGGAGACAACGAAGCCACGGCTAAGGCGGTCGCCAGGCAGGTTGGTATCGACCAGGTATTCGCGGAGGTACTTCCAAAGGACAAGGCAGAGATGGTGGCCAGTCTGCAGCAACAGGGAAAGCTGGTCGGAATGGTCGGCGACGGTATCAATGATGCGCCGGCTCTTGCGCGCGCAGATGTCGGCTTCGCCATCGGCACGGGTACTGACGTGGCCATCGAAAGCGCGGATGTCACGTTGATGGGTGGTTCGCTGCACGGCGTGTCGGACACGATCAGGATCTCGAGGATGACCGTACGCAACATCAAGCAGAACCTGTTCGGCGCGTTTATCTACAACACGCTCGGTATCCCTGTCGCAGCGGGCGTGCTGTTTCCATTTATCGGCATATTGCTCAACCCGATGATCGCCGGAGGTGCCATGGCGATGTCATCGTTGACAGTCGTTAGCAATGCAAATCGTCTGCGATTCCTGAAGGCGAGGAGCTGAGCCATGAACATCGTGCTTGTGAACCTGGCTGGTATTGCTGTCATTGCATTGATCGTTTGGTGGTTTTGGATGTCGAAACCAAAGGCATAACGCGCTTGGAGTCAACGCAGATCAGTGTGTTTAAACCAGCGCTAACTCTGTTCCAAAGGTGTTGACGGGTAACAGGCGGCAACGCTCGAGGTTTATGTGTTCCCGAGCGATGGGCAGGCATCAGACCAACAATCGAAAGACGAAGGTGAGTGTTACAAATGGGCTGTCGGCAATACAGGTTACGATCCGTTCCAGGCCAAGAAAGATGCTGAGTACGCGAGACAGCAAGCAGAGGCCCAGAAGCAATCCAGCCAGCAGGCATCGCGAGGCGCCGCTGCAGGCGCTGTTCACTCGCGCCGTTCAGCCCGCCGCTATCAGGCGCAGACTGCCGAACAGGCTGATCAATACGCGGCCTCCGAAGCAGCTTGCTCCGCTGATAAAATTGAAAACTTCAAGAAAGCCCTTAGCGCCTGTTTGGAGGCAAAGAAATACACGGTCAAGTATCAGACGTGCAGCTGCCGTTATTTACCGAAGTGTTTGCGTTGCCGTAGCCTTCGGCTATCTAGGCGGATGTGCATCGCACGCGAATCTGGCGTCCGATTACAAGACACCGGATCCTCTCCCGCGCTCCTATGCTGCGCAGTTCTGTTATCAATCCTCACCCGTTATCGATTCACTTATCCTGATCAAGGAGAAGCGCTCGTACCGTATTTACGAGGGCTCAATGGAAGCGGGTCTTGATGGCTTCGATGATGACTCGCCGATTACCTTTGAGTACTACGAGCAGATCAATAACACCCCTGCGCCGGTTGCGATGGTGCTGCCAATCCTGAATGGACAAAAACATCTCGTAAGGCCATTCGCGACGCATTTTGCCAAAAACGGCTATGGGGTGGTGATTGTCGATACGGTGCAACGCAGGACCTTGCTTGAAGACCTGGTCAATCCTGAGCCGGCAATTCGCCAGACGATCCAGCGTCACCGCCGCGTAATTGACTGGATTGAATCGCGACCCGAACTCGATGCAT
>JAIBDF010000025.1 GCA_024679535.1 Chromatiales bacterium | reverse complement strand
GTAGCGGTGACGTCGGGGTGGCGGCGCTTGCGGACGCGTTGCCGCTGCAGGTGGTTGACCCCGAGGTTCATAATTTGGTGGCGGGGGGCCCAGAGCTGCGTCGACGGTTTCTGGATTGGATCGCGTTCCACGTGGAACACGACCACCTTGACACCTGGCGCCGATTTCGGCGAGCGCTGAAACAAAGGAACGCGGCACTCAAGGCCGGGGCAACTCCCGCGGCGCTGAAGAGCTGGAACACGGAGTTTGTGGAATTAAGCCGGGCTCTTGATGCGTCGCGACGCAGGGCGCTCGAGACCGCCACCGACAGCCTCGCGGAATATGGGCTCGCGCTGCTGGGTACTGAGCTTGGCTTTGAGTATCAACAGGGCTGGATGAAGGACAAGGAGCTGCAGCAATCCCTGGAGGAGGGGCTGGAGCGAGACCTCCACCTGGGCTCGACACAACAGGGCCCACACCGCGCAGACCTCAGGATTCGATTCGACGAGCGCCAGGCGCGGAAGCTCGTTTCGCGCGGTCAGCAAAAGCTGCTGGCCAGCGCCATGATTCTGGCCGCGACGGATACCGCGCAGACCGCGCTGGAGCGGCCATTGCTGCTGCTGCTTGATGATCCGGCAGCCGAACTGGACGCGGACTCGCTATCGCGACTGCTGGACGCGGTTCTCGGGCTGGGCTGTCAGGTGGTTGCCACGAGCCTTGATAAGGGGGCGCTGAGTGTTCCCGGCGGTAGTGCGATGTTTCACGTGGAACACGGTGTCTTCAGCCCCCTCAAAAACACCTGAAAAGGCCTGAAATATAACGCTTTGAGGGTACTTCGTATCCCCGTTTTTGATACAATGCGCCGGTTGTATTGAAAGGACTTCGAATGACCGACCAAACAGAATATACTTCCAGTAATATCAAGGTGTTAAAGGGCCTGGAGGCCGTGCGCAAGCGGCCGGGCATGTACATCGGCGACACCGACGATGGTACCGGTTTGCACCACATGGTTTTCGAGGTTGTCGATAACTCCATCGACGAGGCGCTCGCCGGCCACTGCGACACGATTACGGTAACGATTCACGCGGATGAGTCGGTCACGGTCAGCGACGATGGCCGCGGTGTTCCGGTCGATATGCACCCTGAAGAAGGGCGCTCGGCGGCAGAGGTCATCATGACCGTCCTGCACGCGGGCGGTAAGTTTGACGACAACTCCTACAAGGTTTCGGGCGGCCTCCATGGCGTTGGCGTCTCCGTCGTTAATGCCTTGTCGGAACACCTGGTCCTTACGGTCCACCGCGACGGCAAGACCCACCAGCAGGAATACGTGCACGGCGAGCCGCAGGAGCCGCTGGCCGTGGTGGGGGACACCGACCGCTCGGGTACGACGCTGCGCTTCAAGCCCAGCCCCCGCACATTTACCAACATCAAGTTCCACTACGACATCCTGGCGCGCCGGTTGCGTGAACTGTCCTTTCTGAACTCCGGCGTGCGCATTCATCTCGTCGACGAGCGCGAAGAAGACAAGGAAGATGTCTTCGAGTACGAGGGCGGGATCAAGGCTTTTGTCGAACACCTCAATCGCAACAAGACGCTGATCCACAGCACCGTGTTTCACTTTTCGGTGACGCGTGACGACGTTGGCGTGGAGGCTTCGCTGCAGTGGAACGACGGTTACCAGGAAAACATGTTCTGCTACACGAACAATATACCGCAGCGCGACGGCGGCACCCACCTGGCCGGGTTCCGCTCGGCCCTGACGCGCACGCTGAATTCCTATATCGAAAAAGAGCTCTCAAGCCGCAAAGATTCATTTACACCGAGCGGGGACGATGCCCGAGAGGGCCTGACGGCGGTGCTGTCGGTCAAGGTACCGGACCCGAAGTTCTCGTCACAAACCAAGGACAAATTAGTTTCATCTGAAATTAAAGGCATTGTCGAGCAGGCGATGGCGGCGCGCCTTGAAGAGTTCCTGCTGGAAAACCCGCAGGAAGCCAAGGCGATCGTGTCGAAGATAGTCGATGCGGCCCGCGCCAGGGAGGCTGCGCGCAAGGCGCGCGAAATGACCCGCCGCAAAGGCGCGCTGGACGTCGCGGGCCTGCCGGGCAAATTAGCTGACTGCCAGGAAAAAGACCCGGCGCTGTCTGAGCTGTTCCTGGTCGAGGGCGACTCCGCCGGCGGCTCCGCCAAGCAGGGGAGAGATCGACGCACGCAGGCCATCCTGCCGCTCAAGGGAAAAATTCTTAATGTGGAGAAGGCGCGCTTCGACAAGATGCTGCAATCCGCTGAAGTGGGCACGCTGATAACGGCCCTGGGCTGTGGTATCGGCCGGGATGACTTTGATCCCGACAAGCTGCGCTACCACCGCGTCATCATCATGACCGATGCCGACGTCGACGGGTCACACATTCGGACCCTGCTGCTAACTTTCTTCTATCGGCAAATGAAGGAGCTCATTGAGCGCGGCCATATTTATATTGCGCAGCCGCCGCTGTACAAGATCAAGCGCGGCAAGCAGGAGGTTTACGTCAAGGACGATGTCGAACTGGATGGATATTTGCTCAACGCCGCGCTGGACGGAGCCGCCCTGTACGTCAATGCGAGCGCACCCGCACTAACCGGCGTTGGCCTCGAAACGCTCGCAAAAGAATATATTGCGGTTGAGAATATTCTTGCGCGGCTATCCAATCGCTACGCCGAAGCCGTAATGCGCTGCATTAGCGATCTGCCAGAGCTTAGCGCTGCCGATGCGGAAGACCTCGATGCGCTGAGCGTGTGGGCGGAGCAGTTGAGTGCCGCGTTACCGAAGCACACCGGTGATCGCGCAGAGAAGGGCGGCGGCGGAAGCTATAGCGCCGAGCTGGAGCGCGGCGACGAAGATGGCGAGGGCGTACGCATTGCCATTACCAAGGTTCAACACGGTCTCGGCACCACGCGTTACCTGCCGCGCGAGTTTTTTGGTACCCACGAATACCGTCACATCATGGCGCTGGCCGCCAAGCTCAACGACCTGTTGTCCGAGGGTGCCTTCGTGAAGCGCGGCGAGCGAGAGCAGTCCATCGAGTCGTTTGCCGATGCGGTTGAGTGGCTAATGAGCGAGGCCCGCCGCGGCCAGTCAATTCAGCGCTATAAAGGTCTCGGCGAAATGAACCCCGACCAGCTTTGGGACACAACGGTGAACCCGGAAACTCGCCGGCTCATGCAGGTGAAGATAGAAGATGCCGTCAAGGCTGACGAGATATTCACCACGCTCATGGGTGATCAGGTTGAGCCGCGCCGGGATTTCATAGAGAAGAACGCTCTGACGGTGGAGAACCTCGACGTTTGACGCGCAATCTCGACTGAATTATTTCATTTGTAACGAGTCCTAAAAAACGAGCAAATACGCGCCCGGTGCAGGCCGGTCGCGACCTATCTTTCAAGGGGAAACACAGTGAAAAAACTATTTATCAGCGCCATCGCGCTGCTGTGCGTGGCCGCGTGCGGCCAGGAAGCGGCGGAACCAGCGGCGGACCCGGTTACCGAGTCGCCACAGCCGCTCATCTCTGGCGTCGATCTTGCCGGCATGGACACCAGCGTTCGGCCGGGCGACGACTTCTTCGCCTACGTCAATGGAACGTGGGTTAAAGAGACCGAGATGCCGGCCGACAAGGCGCGCTACGGACTGTTCAATATTCTGCGCGACGAATCCCAGGAGGCCGTCAAAGCAATTATCGAGAGGTCCGCAACCGGAGACTTTGCCAAGGGGACCGACGAACAAAAGGTCGGCGACCTGTACAGCTCGTTTCTCGACTGGGACACGCGCGAAGCACGCGGCCTGGAGCCGCTGCAGCCGGAACTCGATCGCATCAACGCCATTTCCAACCACGACGACCTCGCGGTCTACTTCGCGTCAGCAATTAAGCGCGGGCTTGATGCGCCATTCGGGGCGCAGCAGCTGACCGACTTCCTCAACCCGAGCCAGTATGCGATCTTGATTGCGCAAAGCGGGCTGGGCCTGCCGGATCGGGAATACTATTTCAAGGACGATGAAACCTCCGAAGAACTTCGTACCAAGTATGTTGAACACGTCGGCAAGATGTTCGACCTTGCCGGCATCGAGGATGGCGCCGCCGCCGCGCAGACCGTCATGGCAATTGAAACCCGCCTCGCCGCCGAAAACATGACCAAAGAAAAGGCACGCGATTACGCGGGCAACTACAAGAAGTTCGCGCTCGCCGATCTTCCAGAGGTCATGCCGGCATTCAACTGGGACGGTTACCTGTCAGAGATTGGCATCCAGGACCTTCCGGAGATCGTTGTCTACACGCTTGACTACATGAAGGCCCTCGACGGCATCATGACCGATACGGATCTGGACACCTGGAAGACCTACCTGACATGGAGCGCGATCAACAATACGGCCGAGCGCCTCACGCGTGAATTTGACGAGCAGAACTTCCAGTTCTACGGAAAGGTTTTGTCTGGCACCGAAGAGCAGCGCCCCGACTGGCGGCGCGCGGTCTCGACTGTTGATGGCCTGCTCGGCGAAATCGTTGGCAAGGTTTACGTCAAGGAGCACTTTCCGCCCGAGGCAAAAGAACGCATGCTCGAGCTGGTCGGAAATCTCGTGAAGGCCTACGAGAAGAGCATCAAAGAGCTCGACTGGATGGGCGAGGAAACCAAAGTACAGGCGCTCGACAAGCTGTCGAAATTCACGCCAATGATCGGTTACCCGGATAAGTGGCGCGACTATTCGGCCCTGGAAATACAGGCAGACGATTACTATGGCAACATCGAGCGCGCCGCGTACGCCGAATACAAGCGTCAGCTCGATCGCCAGGGCGGGCCGGTTGATCGCACAGAATGGGGCATGAACCCACAGACCGTTAACGCCTACTACAACCCACCCTTGAACCAGATCGTGTTCCCGGCCGCTATCCTGCAACCCCCGTTCTTCAACCTGGAAGCAGACGACGCGGTGAACTATGGGGCGATTGGCGCGGTGATCGGCCACGAAATCGGCCATGGCTTCGACGACAAGGGCAGCACATTTGACGGCGACGGCGTATTGCGCAACTGGTGGACCGACGCCGACCGCACCGAGTTCGACAAGCGCACCGGTGCGCTGATAGCACAGTACGACGCGTTCATGCCCTTCGAGGATCTTGCTGTCAATGGCGAGTTCACGCAGGGAGAGAATATCGGCGATCTCGGCGGGATCACGATCGGCCTGCTCGCCTACAACATGTCTCGCAACGGTGAAGAGCCACCAGTCATCGATGGTTTCACCGGTGCGCAGCGTGTCTTCCTGGGCTTCGGCCAGGTCTGGCGTGGAATCACCCGTGACGAGGCGCTGCGCCAGCAGATCGCGACGGATCCGCATTCACCGGGTGTTTATCGCGCTAACGGCCCCGTTCGCAATGTGCCCGCATGGTATGCGGCATTCAATGTTGAGGAGGGTGATGCGCTATACCTGCCAGCCGAAGAACGCGTGAAGATCTGGTAAGACGGTGACCGACAATCGCACACTGATTTTCGCGGCGATCCTTTTTATCGCGCCGATCTTTGTTGCGTGGTACGGACTTTCAGTCGTGGCAGCAGCAGGTATTGTCATCCTGCTGCTGCTGTGCCGCTGGCTTATCACCCTGAGCGGCATCATCGCCCCGGAGCGCAGCCCCGAGCTCCAGCTCGCCACCATCTCGGCCAGCCACTTTGTAGAAAAGGTTCGCTGGAGTCTCGACCGGCTCGGCGTTGACTACGAAGAACGAACGGCGGGCGGGACGCTGGGTGCGTATTTTCGCGGACGCACCGTTCCGCAACTGAAAATCAGGACCGGCATAGTTCGGTCCGTCATTGGTAACTCGCCGGATATTCTCCGCTATATCTATGGCCGCTACCTGCCAGAGCGCCCCGAGCGCGTGGCGTTTCTTGAGCCAACCGCGGAACGTGTGGCATTCGAGCAGCGGCTCGACGGCTACGGCACCAGCCTGCAGATCTGGATTTATTACCACATGCTGCATGACCGCGAACTTACCCTGCACGCCTGGGGCATCCACAGCCCCGCAACACCTGCGTGGCAGCGTGTCGTGCTGCGAGTTATCTTTCCGTTTCTGGCATTCATGATCCGCTTCTCGTTCAAGATTAATGACACGCACTTCGCCAGATCAGTAGCGCGCATTGAAACGCTGCTGGCGGACATCAATGCCGATCTCACCGATGGCCGGAAGTCATTGCTGGGAGGTGATGAGATCAACTACACGGACCTCACGTTCGCCGCGTTTACAGGGCTTTGGCTGATGCCGGAAGGCTACGGTGGCGGCAAGGCGGATAAGGTTCGTATTGAAAGAGAGCGGGCGCCGGAGGCAATGCGCGCTGATATCGAGCGCTGGATTGAGGCGTTTCCCAATGCGATTTCCTGGGTAGAGACCCTGTACGAGGATCGATAATGAGCAGCACCAGAATTACCTCTTTAATTATCGCATCGATGCTGCTGACTGCCTGTGCGGCACCGGATGAAAAGGAGGAGCGCCGGGAGGAAACGGCTATCGCAGACTTCATTGAAGTCAACGAGCTTGCGTCGGTACGGTCCATCCGTACGATGAACCCGCTTTCGTCCAGCGTCGTCAGCGATCTATACGTCATCGTCAGCACGCGCAGAGAGGCCTTTTTGCTTGAGTACTTCAGCCGCTGCGAAAGACGTTTTGATGGCGGCGTAGAACCCGATGTTCGTCAGGACCCACGCGCACTGTATCCAAAGCTCGATACGTTCCGCGGCTGTCGTATCAAGGCGATTTATGCGCTGCAGCCCGAACAGGCCGATGAGATCAAGGTGTTGGGCCGAACCGTTGGCGGCGAACGCTAACCAGATTACGGCGGCGCGAAGCGCGTGCCGAAGAAATTGCCCTCAAGCCACGTCGGTCTCGTAGCGTCTGTCGCAATGGCGTAGCCGATCCGCGTGTGGGCGCGAGCGAACCGCAGCGCTGAACCCCAGTCGACAGGCCGACTCATGTCATCACTGGGCTCGTGATAATGGGTCTTGATGTGATCTCGGAAGACAGCCTCGCCATCGACATCGTCGTCGAGCGACGTGAACCCGGGGACCAGGTAAATGGCCGGGATGCCCTTTTGAACAAACGAGTACTGGTCGCTGCGCACAAACAGATTCTGCTCGGGCACCGGGTCTGGTGACAGTGAGAAGCCCTCCGCGTTGGCCGCAACCCTGACGACCCCCTGGAGGGTTGAGTTCTCCGAGCCGAAGGCGACCAGGTCGGCAACCGGATAGAGAAACAGGGGCATATCGAGGTTGATGTTCGCGACGATCGCGCTGCGTGGAACCGTCGGGTCGTTAACAAAAAAATCGGAACCGAGAAGACCCTTTTCTTCTGCGGTAACCGCAATGAACACGACCGAGCGAGGCGGCGGCACTGCAGCGATAGCTCGGGCCGTTTCGAGCATCAGGGCCACGCCCATCGCGTTATCATAGGCGCCATTGAAGATGAGCTGTTTCCCATCTTCTTCGCGCACCCCGACGTGGTCGAGGTGGGCGGTATACACCACGTACTCGTCCGCAAGCGTTGGGTCTGTGCCGCGTACGATGCCCACCACATTTGGACTTGTCAGCGCAGCGTGTGTGGTTTCTCCCGAGATAGTCACTTCAACACCCAGGCTGACGGAAGCGGGTGTGCCGGCCGCCATCGCATCCAGCGACTCCTCGTAACTCAGAGGCGAGCTCGCGAACAACGTTTCGGCCGCCTGCGGACTGACAAAGGCCTGACCCTGGATCTCAGGAAAATGACGCGCTGCCTCGCCGGCCTTGTTGATCCAAGTCATGGACGCACGGGTGCCGATGCGCTTTTTTACCTCATCCCAGGGCGAGTCCTTTTCGTTTTTTCTGGAGCGAAGCGAAATCGTTCCGATTGCGCCCCGCGACACCAGCTCCGCACGCTTGGTGCTCGAGGCCGCATAAAATGCGCGCTTCTCGCCGTCAAGCACGTCTGGCGCACCGCCATATAGAGCAACGATCTTGCCGCTCACGTCGACGCCAGCGTAATCCGAATACCCGAGGTCCGGCGCATGTACGCCATAGCCAACGTAGACAACCTCGGCCCGAACCTGCGTGGACGTCTTGACCGGGTCCGGCTGCACGGAGAACGCCTCCCGGTAGACAAGCGCTTCGTCGCCATCGGCGGCATGAAGAATAAAAGCGCTCGCCTCGCCGGTCGCCTTGTACGAGCGCAGCGATACGGGCTGATACCAGCCGTCAACGCCCATGGGCTCGACGCCCATCGAAGCCAGCCGCTCGGCCACGTACTCGGCTGCCCGATCGTAACCGACCTCACCGGTCATGCGGCCTTCGCGGTCGTCGTGGGCGAGCCATGCGACATGCCGCTTCAGCGCCCGCGCGTGAATGAGGTCGAGCGAGCCTTCCAGTGTCTCGGGCGGCGTCGAGGCACAGGACGCGAGCACAAAACAGACCAGCAGGGCCGAGCCGAGGGGGAGCGAACTCCTTTGGTAGTTCATTCGGTCTTCTGCTGTTCCTGGTAGGTTGAGCTGATCTCCAGCATCTTGTTTTCTATCCATTCCTGCACAACGAGGTTGGTTTCCCTGGGCGTGCGCCCCTGCGCGCTTATCGGTGGCCCGATACAAAAACGCACGAGACCCGGACGCTTGGTGAACACGAGGCGCGGCCAAAAGTCGCCCGCGTTATGTGCTACCGGAACGATCATCACGTTCGCTTCCTGGGCGAGCGCCGCACCGGAAACCCCATATTTGCGAGTCTCGCCAGGCGGCATGCGCGTGCCTTCCGGAAAAATCGTCACCCACACGCCGTTTGCCAGCTTTTTCTTTCCCTGGCGTATGACCTGTTTCACCGCATTGCTGCGAGCGCTGCGTTTGATCGCTATGGGCTCGAGCACCAGGCCGATGGCCCAGCCAAAAATCGGCGCCCAGGTCAGCTCCCGCTTGACCACCCACGCAGTAGTCGGAAAGAAGGGAACATGGCCGTAGGTCTCAAGCGCGGTCGTGTGCTTGATCATAATAACGCTGGGCTCTTCCGGTATGTTTTCCTGCCCCTCGACAACGACCTTCATGCCGCAGAAAAAGTCGCCGGCCCAGAGAGCGAGGTTGCAGTAGTGGACGACGAGCGCATGCAGCCACGACTTTGGTGCCCAGAACATCAGCATTACCACGACAGCATAGACAATGACGGACAAAAACCCGAAGGCCAGGAACAGCAGTGAGCGCAACCATTGAATCATCTATTTACCTTCTCAACGCGTCCGTCGCGAACGCCGCCAGGTCGTCATAGACCCGAACGTCGCGCATTGCGACAGGCAGGTTCAACAGGGTTTTCTCGCCGTTACCTGTGCGCACCAAAATGGGTGTGGCACCGGCGGCGGCGGCGGCCAGCAGGTCGCGTAGCGAGTCCCCGACAGCGGGCGTGCCGACGAGGCTCACGCCATAATGGCGCGCCAATCGTGTAAGCAAGCCGGGTTTCGGTTTCCTGCAGCTGCAGCCATCGTCAGGGCCGTGTGGGCACACGACAATGCGGTCGATTCTGCCACCCTCGTTGCTCACGAGCCGGCGCAGCTTGCGGTGCATCGCGCGCAGGGCCTTGCGATCGAACAGGCCGCGGGCGAGCCCGGACTGGTTGCTCGCAACGGCTACCGTGTAGCCGGCGCGGCTCAGGCGCGCGATTGCGGCGATGCTGCCCGGCAGCGGCAGCCATTCATCGGGAGACTTTACGAAGCTGGCGGAGTCCTGGTTGATCACGCCATCACGATCGAGGATCAAAAGGCCCTTAGCACCGAGTCCCGCCGCCATATCAGCCTATGGATAACCGCGAAATGTCGGCAACGTCGAGAAATAAGGCGCGAAGTTCGCCCAACATCCCCAAACGGTTGTTCCGCACGGCGTTGTCCTCGGCCATGACCATCACCTCGTCGAAGAATCGATCGACCGGGTCCCGTAGATTTGCCAGTTCGTTGAGGATCTCTGCATATCGACGCTGTTCGAGCATCGGGGCTACCTTTTTCCGCGCATTTTCGAGAGCGCTGTGCAGCGCGCGTTCGGCATCGTGGTCAAGCAGCGCGGTGGCAACACTGAGCCCGTGCGGGTCGCCCGCCTTGCGCAGGATGTTGGCGATACGCTTGTTGGCGGCCGCCAGGCTGGCGGCTTGCTCCAGGCGCGCAAAGGTCTGCACGGCGGCCAGCCGCCGGTCGAAGTCGACCAGCGATGCCGGCTCGCGAACCATCACGGCCTCAAAGGTTTCAACGCCAAGACCCGGATCGCGATCCAGGCAGTATCCGCGCAGGCGGTCACTCATGAACGCATAAAGATCGGTAGCAAGCGCTTCTGCGTCGACCTTTCCGTCGGGCTGGCTGGCGACGGCGCGCTCGATCATGGCCTTCAGGTCAACGTCGATGCCGCACTCAATGAGAATGCGCACGACACCGAGGGCGGCGCGCCGCAAGCCGAACGGATCGCGATTCCCGCTCGGCTTTTTGCCGATCGAGAAGACGCCCGCGAGCGTGTCGAGCTTGTCCGCAATCGCGAGAATCTGTCCCGCCACGGTGTCGGGAAGCGAATCGCCGGCAAAGCGTGGCTGATACTGCTCGGCGATCGCATTGGCAACCGCTTCGGGCTCGCCGTCGGAGATCGCATAGTAGCGGCCCATCGTGCCCTGCAGGTCTGGAAATTCGCCCACCATGCCGGTCACGAGATCGCATTTTGCCAGGTCGGCGGCGCGCGTTACGACGGTGGCGTCCGCGCCGAGCGCATCGGCAACCCAGGCCGCCAGCTTGGCGATGCGCTGGCTCTTGTCGAAAACGCTGCCGAGGTCACGCTGGTACACGACGTCGCGCAGGGCCTCCTGACGATCAGCCAGACGTGTCCTGCGATCGCTGTCCCAGAAGAATGCGGCATCCGCCAGGCGTGGGCGAATGACACGCTCGTTGCCCTCGATCACCTGTTCGGGGTCCTTGCTTTGTATGTTGGCAACCGTAATGAAGTGCGGCAGCAGCTTGCCGCCGCTATCGGCGACGGGGAAATAGCGCTGGTGCCCGGTCAGCGTCGATACGACAACCTCACGCGGCAGTTCCAGGAAGGGCTCGTCAAATGCGCCGACGATCGGCACGGGCCACTCAACGAGCGCGGCAACTTCATCGTACAGCGACTCGCCGTCTACGACAGAGCCGCCGACCTGTTCTGCTGCGGCATCGACACCTTCGCGAACCATCTCCCGCCGCCGCTCGAAATCGGCGATGACGTAGCCCTCGTGCTCAAGCACGTCAAGGTAATCCGCTGGTGATGGAATTAAAACCGGGCCCGACGAATGGAAGCGATGACCGCGTGACTCCTGTCCGGCTTCGATGCCCATGACCGATGCCTCGATAACGTTCTTGCCGTGCAGCAAAACAATCCAGTGTACGGGACGCACAAACTCGGCTTCGCCCGAACCCCAGCGCATGCGGCGGGGAATGGGAAGGGCCGCAAGAGCGCGTTCGATAAGTTCCGGTAGCAATTCCGCAGCCGATTTGCCGCGCTCGAGGGCATTAAACACAAGCCACTCGCCCTTGTCGGTTTCGATCCGCTCAAGCGCGTCAACCGTCGTGCCGCACTTGGTTGCGAAGGCGGTGGCCGCCGCGGTGGGTTTGTCGTCCGCATCAAAGGCAACCTTTGTGGGCGGGCCCTTGTGCTGAACGGAGCGATCGTCCTGTGCGTGTGCGAGCGCCCTGACCATTACAGACAGGCGCCGCGGGCTCGCGTAGCTGCTTATCTTGCCATGCGAGAGTCGTGCATCAGCGATGCCCGCTGCGAGGTTTGCGCCGAACGCGTCCATCAGGGAGCGCAACGCTTTTGGCGGCAGCTCTTCCGTACCGATTTCTACGAGAAAGTCGTCCGTTTTACTCATGACGAACCTCCCTTGGCAACCGACTCGACCATGGGGAAGCCGAGCGCCTCGCGACTCGCGTAGTACGCTTCGCAGATCGATCGTGACATGGTGCGGACCCGCAAAATAAAGCGCTGTCGTTCGGTAACGGATATAGCCTGGCGCGCGTCGAGCAGGTTGAATGTATGCGATGCCGTCAGCATTTGTTCGTAAGCCGGCAGCGCGAGCCCCAGCTCAATCAGTCGTTCACATTCGTGTTCGGTATGATCGAATGTCCTGAACAGCTCGTCGACGTCCGCTTCCTCGAAATTAAACTTCGATTGCTCGAACTCATTCTGGTGATAGACGTCGCCGTAAGTGATGCGACCCAGCGGACCGTCTGTCCAGACGAGATCGAAAATGCTCTGCACGTTTTGCAGATACATGGCGAGACGCTCGAGGCCGTAGGTTATCTCGCCCGTTACGGGCCGGCACTCGAGGCCACCGACCTGCTGGAAATAGGTGAACTGGGTAACCTCCATGCCGTTTAGCCAGACCTCCCAACCCAGGCCCCACGCACCAAGCGTTGGCGACTCCCAGTTGTCCTCGACAAAACGAATGTCATGTACCGTTGGGTCAATGCCAATGGCCTCGAGCGAGCCCAGGTACATTTCCTGGATATCATCCGGCGAGGGCTTCAGTACGACCTGGTACTGGTAGTAATGCTGGAGGCGGAACGGATTGTCACCGTAACGACCATCGGTCGGTCTGCGGCTGGGTTGTACATAGGCGGCCGTCCATGGCTCCGGCCCAACGGCGCGCAGAAAGGTTGCCGGGTGGAACGTGCCTGCGCCCATTTCCATATCATAGGGCTGCATAATCACGCAGCCACGCTCTGCCCAATACTGTTGAAGCTTGAGGATCAGGTCCTGGAAGCTCAGCGCCGCGGGCGATGTTTCGGTATTCATTCGGGTGTTTCGAGTGGTGGTAAAGGCGCGCAGTATAACGACTTTTGGTGCTGTAGAGGGCGTTCAGGCTCAATCGCGATGGGGCCCGGTCGAGGCCAATCCAAGGGCCGCACTAAAATAGTGCGAAGCGAGGGCCTTGTGCACTATAATGGTGCGGACAGCGCGTCGCACGCTATCGTAAACCTATAAAAAACAGTTACTTATGTTACGCCCCATTTTGGCACAATTCATGCAATCACGAGAATTAATGGACCGCATGCTGCGGTCGCTTTTTTTGACTGCATGAATACCGGAGGAAACCCCATGACAGCCGCAGAGGTAATGGCCCTAATTAAAGAGGCCGAGGTCAAGTTCGTCGATTTTCGTTTCACGGACACGATTGGCAAAGAACAACATGTAACGGTGCCCGCACACACCATCGACGACGATCTGTTCGAGGATGGAAAGATGTTCGACGGCTCCTCGATCGCTGGCTGGAAGGGCATTAACGAGTCCGACATGATCCTGATGCCGGACCCGGCTTCGGCCGTCCTCGACATCTTCCCCGATGAATCGACGATGAACATTCGTTGCGACGTTGTTGAGCCGTCCACGATGCTCGGGTATGACCGCTGTCCTCGGTCACTCGCGCAGCGCGCAGAGGCCTACCTGCAGTCGACCGGCGTGGCGGATGCCGCCTACTTCGGGCCGGAGAACGAGTTCTTCGTGTTCGATAATGTTACGTGGGACGACACGATGCAGGGGTGTTTCTACAAGGTCGACTCCGAGGAAGGCGCCTGGAACACCGATCGCAGCTACGAAGACGGCAACACGGGTCATCGCCCGACCGTCAAAGGCGGCTACTTCCCGGTTCCGCCGGTTGATTCACTGCACGATATTCGCGGCTCGATGTGCCTCGCAATCGAGGAAATGGGCGTAACGACGGAGGTGCATCACCATGAGGTCGCGACGGCCGGCCAGTGCGAAATCGGCACTAAATTCAATACGTTGGTCCGCAAAGCCGATGAGGTTCAAATCATGAAATACGCTGTGCACAACGTTGCGCACGCGTACGGCAAGACCGCCACGTTTATGCCCAAGCCGCTCGTCAACGACAACGGCAACGGCATGCATGTGCATCAGTCGCTGTTCAAGGACGGCGAAAACCTGTTCTCAGGTGACGGCTATGGCGGTCTGTCGGAAACGGCGCTCTACTACATCGGCGGCGTCATCAAACATGCCAGAGCGATCAACGCGTTTGCGAACCCGTCGACCAACAGTTACAAGCGCCTCGTTCCGGGTTTCGAAGCACCGACGATTCTTGCGTACTCCGCGCGCAATCGCTCCGCCTCGATTCGGATTCCCTACATTGCCAACCCGAAAGGGCGCCGCATCGAGGTGCGCTTCCCCGACTCGACCGCGAACCCGTACTTCGCCTTCGCCGCACTGATGATGGCCGGTCTCGACGGCATCCAGAACAAGATTCATCCGGGCGACGCCATGGACAAGGACCTGTACGACCTGCCGCCCGAGGAGGAAAAGGAACTGAAGCTCGTCGCATTCTCGCTCGAAGAGGCGCTTGGCGCCCTCGACAGCGATCGCGATTTCCTCAAGGTGGGTGGCGTATTCAGCGACGATCTGATCGACGCTTATATCGACCTCAAGATGGACAACGTCACGCGCTTGCGCATGGCAACGCACCCGGTCGAATTTGACATGTACTACAGCCTTTAAAGGCCAAAACCGTGAACCGGGCGGCATTTTTTACCGCCCGGTCACTAGCCGGAAACACGCCTACACTGCTATGCTAAGCGCATGGAAATACGAACGATTCTCGTCTCGCTGGCCCTCCTTGCCGCCGGCCTCGCCGTTGCGGATACCTGGATGTGGACGGACGAAGAAGGCGTTGTCCATTACTCTGATCGACCGCATCCGGGCGCAGAACTTGTCGTCCTTGACGAACCCAACTCCAGTCAGTCGCTCTCGAACCGCAGTCGCTCGACCAGCAGCAATGCTGACACAGACCCCGCTGACGACAGTGGCGCCACGGTTCGTTACGAGAGCCTCGAAGTCGCATCGCCCGGCGCCGAAGAAACGCTATGGAACATAGAGGGCGTTCTCAACGTTTCCCTGTCCCTGAGCCCGGCCTTGCAGCCCGGACACCAGGTACGGATCTACTTCGACGGGACACCCCAGATGGTGGCCGGCACGAGCTTCCAGCTGCAGGACGTCTACCGCGGCGTTCACAACCTCCAGGCAGAAGTGCTGGACGAGACGGGCGGGATGATGATTCGCTCCCGAGCGAATCGCTTCTACGTGCAACAGAGCAGCGTTCGCTAGGTAACGACGATTCGGGCGACGGCCCGCTACACGGCAACTCACGACGAATTCTGGACAGCCTGAGCGCGGGCGTCATCCTGCTGGACGAGCATCTGCTCATCGTTGACCTGAACCCGGCAGCAGAAAACATCCTTGGTATCAGCTGGCAGCGCGCTCGCGGCAAGTCGCTGTTGCAACTCGTTGACGACGAACCGGAGATGCGCGAAATTCTGAGCCGCGTTGCGGTTACCGGGGACCACTACGCTAATGAGATTCGGCTCGCACCTACCGAGGTGCATTCGGAAGAACGCACCATCGACTGCCACGTGTCGCCTGTCGCCATCGACGACGCCAGGTTGCTGGTCGAGGTTACCGACGTAACACGACGCATGCAGATCAGCCGAGAGAATGCTCTGCTGATACAGCATGGCGCCGGCCGCCAAATGATTCGCCAGCTTGCTCACGAGATTAAAAACCCACTCGGAGGAATCCGCGGTGCGGCACAGTTACTCGAGCGTCAGCTTGAAGGGGCGGAGCTGCGCGAGTACACAGACGTTGTCATCAGCGAAACAGACCGTCTCGCCGCGCTCGTCGATACCCTGCTCGGCCCCGGTGGACCGCCCAACAAGCAGCCGGTAAACGTGCACGAGTTGCTGGAGTACGTAGTCCGCATTATCGAGGCGGAGGACGACAGACGGCTCACAATCCACCGCGACTACGATCCGGGGCTGCCCCTCATTGATCTGGACCGGGACCAGATGGTGCAGGCATTCCTGAACCTTATGCGTAATGCCGCCGCTGCGCTTGATGGGCAGGGCACCATCACCCTGCGCAGCCGCGCCGTTACCAATTTTACGATCGGCAATGTGCGCCATCGGGTCATCGCGAGCCTGGAAATCGAAGATGACGGACCCGGAATTCCCACCGACATGCAGGACTCGGTGTTCTACCCACTGGTCACGAGCCGGCCCGATGGTACCGGCCTCGGCCTGCCCGCAGCACAAGAGCTCATCAGCCGACACGGTGGCCTGATCGAATTTGACAGTCGGCCAGGCCGGACCGTTTTCATGATGCGTATTCCACTCAAACAGGTGAACAACGTTGGCTAAGCGTCCGCTAAATGTCTGGATTGTCGACGACGACCAGTCCGTTCGCTGGGTGCTTGAGAAGTCGCTTAAGCAGGCCGACATGGAAACGCGCAGTTTTGAGCGCGCCGAACACCTGCTCGAGGCGATCGCGGGCGGCGAGCCCGATGTTTTGATTACTGACGTGCGCATGCCGGGCATGAGTGGTCTCGCGTTACTCGATAGACTCCGAACCACCTGCCCGGACCTGCCCATTATCGTGATCACAGCGCACTCCGATCTCGAAAACGCGGTTGCTGCCTACAAGGGCGGCGCCTTCGAATATTTGCCCAAGCCCTTCGATATCGACGAGGCTGTCGACCTGGTGCACAAGGCCGCGCGGCTAAACGGCGTAGAGTCAGAAGCGGACGAACCACCCGGCCAAATGGCGTCAATGATCGGACAGGCACCAGCGATGCAGGAGGTGTTCCGCTCAATCGGCCGCTTGTCAGGCTCCAGTATGACCGTGCTGATCACCGGCGAGTCCGGCACCGGTAAAGAGCTCGTGGCCCGGGCGCTGCACGACCACAGTCCGCGTGCCAACAAGCCGTTTGTGGCGCTGAACACTTCAGCGATTGCAGCCGAGCTGCTCGAGTCCGAGCTGTTCGGTCACGAGAAGGGCGCGTTCACCGGTGCGGACGCTCGCCGCATCGGTCGCTTCGAGCAGGCCAACGGCGGCACCCTGTTCCTCGATGAAATCGGTGACAT
This sequence comes from Chromatiales bacterium, assembly GCA_024679535.1. GTDB lineage: Bacteria > Pseudomonadota > Gammaproteobacteria > Steroidobacterales > Woeseiaceae > UBA1847. The sequence continues at coordinate 15,579 of JAIBDF010000025.1, read as the reverse complement.
GTCGCCCGGCCTGCAGACGCGCCTGCTCCGTGTGCTGGCTGAAAGCGAGTTCTATCGTGTCGGCGGTCAAGCGGCGATAAAGGTCGATGTGCGTGTGATCGCGGCAACCAACCAGGATCTCGCGCGTGCCGTTAAGGAGTCGCGCTTCCGCGAAGACCTCTATCACCGCCTCAATGTCATCCGCATCAACACGCCGCCACTGCGGCATCGCCGTGAGGATATCCCGCTACTGCTGCAGCACTACCTCGCCGAGGCCGGCCAGGAGCTGGGCGCACCACCCAAGAGCCTGGATGCTGATGCGATCGAAACACTGCAGGCCTTCAGCTGGCCCGGGAACGTGCGGCAGCTGGTCAACGCGGCACGGCGATTAACGGTAACCGCGCCGGGCAGCGTCATCTCGTCGCAGGACATACCCAGCGACCTCGGCGGCAGCGAATCGTTAAAACGCGGGGCGAAAGAATGGACCCGGGTGCTGGCCGCGTGGGCCGAGGGGCAGATAACCAGGAGTGAACAGCCACTGCTCGACACGGCGCTCCCCGAATTCGAAAAGACGCTGATCGAAATCGCAATGGCAAAGACAAACGGTCATCGTCAGGACGCCGCCAAGCTGCTTGGCTGGGGCCGCAACACCCTCGCGCGCAAGATGAAGGCGCTGCACATCGATTGAGTGCGCGCATCAACAAGCTCGCCGACCATGAAGCCGATCCGCTGAGTCGCCCTAAGTCTCCAGCGATCCGACCAGCTCGCTGACACAAGAGAACTGGCTGGACGTAACGTAGTCGGCAAGCCCGGCGTTGATCTTCTTGCATACAAGTGGGTCGTAGAACAACGCCGTTCCCACGCCAACGGCCGAAGCGCCGGCAATCATGAATTCGATCGCATCAGCAGGGGTCGTGATACCGCCCTGCCCGATGATCGGCACGTTGTGGTTTTTCGCAACCTGGTACACCTGGTGCACTTTTAGTAGCGCGATCGGCTTGATCGCAGGACCCGAGAGGCCGCCCTGGAGATTGCCGATGACAGGTCTGCGCGTCGCGGCATCGATCGCCATACCCATCAGGGTATTGATGACCGCGAAACCATCCGTACCCGCCTCGACACACAGTCGGGCGTTGGTCTGAATGTCCGTCTGGTTGGGTGACAGCTTGGTGATCAGTGGTTTGCTGGTTTTCCTGCGACAGGCCGCAACCACGCGGGCGGACATCTCGGGGTCGTTGCCAAACGCCACGCCGCCTTCCTTAACGTTCGGGCAGGAGATGTTGATTTCGATCGCGTCGATATCCGAATCCTCGAAGCGCTCCGTCACCCGCTCGTATTCTTCGACCGTCGAGCCGGACACGTTGGCGATGAAGCGGGTTTCCGAAAAATCGAGGCCGGGCAGGATGGCATCGACAACCTTATCCACCCCGGGGTTCTGCAGGCCGATAGCATTGAGCATGCCGTCGGGGGTCTCGTACACCCGGTGCGGGGCGTTGCCGAGGCGCGCATCGCCGGTTGTGCCTTTCAGGCAAACGGCACCGACGTCGCCGTTGGAGAAGCCCTCGATGCGGGTGTACTCCTCGCCAAAACCGACGCAACCGGACAGCAGCACGATCGGGGAGGCCATCGACAGTCCGCAGAATTCAGTATGGAGTGGATTGTTAGCCATCGCGGCGGCATTCTACCTCAAATGTTTTCCATCATTCTTTACGAACCCGAGATTCCCCCGAACACGGGCAACATAATTCGATTATGTGCGAATACCGGCACAGACCTGCACCTGGTGAAACCGCTCGGCTTCGACCTCGACGAAAAGCGTCTGCGCCGGGCGGGTCTCGATTACCGCGAGTTCGTTACCGTGCGCACGCACGAATCCCTGGACGCCTGCCTTGAGGCGCTGGGTGATCCGCGTTTGTTTGCGTTGTCCACGCGGAACTCGACGCGCTACGACGAGGCGCGATTCCAGGAAGGTGATGCGCTGCTGTTCGGCCCGGAAACCCGCGGGCTGCCGCAGACCGTGCTTGACCAGCTGCCGTCTGGGCAACGCCTCCGCCTTCCCATGCAGGAAGGCAACCGCAGCCTTAATCTTTCAAACTCGGCTGCGGTTGTTGTCTTCGAGGCATGGCGCCAACTGGGCTTCCCCGGGGGGCGCTAGGCCGGCGCGATATTGCTGTTCAATCGGAACAGGTTATCCGGGTCGTACTGTGACTTGATCTGCCGCAGGCGCTCGTAGTTAGGGCCAAAGTTGCGGGCGACACGCGTGTCGCCTTCCTGCTCGATGTTGTCGTAGTAGCCGCCCGAATGCCGTTCGAGCGCCGCATGCCATTGGCGGCACAAGGCCTTGCCTTCCTCATCCTCCGCCGGGTCCATCCAGCCCGTGAAGAACACGATCATGGTCTGCGCATTGCGATGCGGGAACGCGGTATCGGTCTCGCTGAAGTCGCCGACCGCGCCGCCGCAGGTATGCGTGAATATCGCGGCGCGCGGATCAGCGATGTAAGCATCGACCATGTCGTCGACCAAGCCCTGGGTAAACTCGCCGATCATTGCGTTCTTTGCGTAGGAGCGAATGCCGTGTGCCACAGCTGCGTCTTCCTGGGTCTGCATGACTTTGTAATCCTGCATCATGACACCGTCGACGACGGGTGTGCCGAGCGCCCGCAGAGGTGCCAGTTCTTTCTCTCCCTGAGCCGGATCACCGTTGTAGACAACCTCCATCGCGATGACATTGCCCAGTTCAGGGTGCGTGATCATTGCCGGCCCTGTGTACATCTCGCGCGACAGGCGACCCTGCCACTCGGCATAGAATTCGAGTACGTCACGCGCCTGCGCGATTGGCCAGACGATCATACCGGACAGCACGTTGCGATCGAATTCGTGTAACTGGAAATCAAACTGCGTGACAACACCGAAGTTGCCGCCACCGCCGCGGATGGCCCAGAAGAGATCGGGTTCGTTGTCGGCGCTTACCCGGAGAGTCTGCCCATCGGCTGTGATGACTTCTGCGCCAATAAGGTTGTCGATTGTCAGGCCGTACTTGCGATTGAGCCGCCCAAAGCCGCCGCCGGTTGTGTAACCGCCGACGCCGGTATGCGATACGACGCCAGCTGTCGTTACCAGCCCATGCGGCAGAGCCGCGTCATCGAGATGACCGAGCAACGCGCCGCCACCCGTGAACGCACACTTCGCGGCCGCATCGACCTCTACGTTGTGCATGGCAGACAGGTCGATCATCAGGCCATCGTCACAAACGGACTTGCCAGGCCAGCTGTGACCACCACCGCGGATCGCGGTAAGCAGGTTGCGCTCGTGAGCAAACGTGACTGCGTGTGCGACATCTTCATTCGACAGGCAGCGCGCGATGAGTGCCGGTCGCTTGTCGTGCATGCCATTCCAGATGCGGCGGGCGCCGTCGTAATCCGGATGCCCGGACAACATGACAGGTCCGGTCAGCGCATCGCCCAGCTCTTTGATAGCAGCCCTTTCGAGTTCTATCTCGGCGCCGTCGAGGGAAATACCCATGATGCTGGTGTTCGCTTCAGTCGCGGCCGGTACTTTGTCGCCACACGCGGTGAGCACGGGAAATGAAGCAGCAATGCCGGCTGCCACCGTAGTCTTGCAGAACTTACGTCGGTCCATTTTGAGCGCCCCTCTATTTTGGTTTTATTATGAGTTTAGTAGACGATCTCAAAATCGCTACGCTATGTCGCGTGCTTGCGAGATTCGCCAAACCCCCACCGTTACCAGCGGCACGAAAATAACCAGCAGGAATGCCCAGGTCAGGGAGCCATAGCCCTTGGCAATCAGGTTGATGATGCCAAACCGGTCAGCCAGGACCACGGCAATGAACAGCGTAACGAGGGCAATCGCCGGCCGGAGCCAGCGCGGCATCTGCAGGGATTTTTCGAGAAACACGTGGTCGATGCGCTCGTTGATCGAGTGAATAAGCGCCGTGCCCGTTTCGACAAAAGTGCCGAACACAACGATATAAAAAAGCAGCGTCATCCAGCCAAGACTCAGTTGCTGCATCATGTAGTCAGCCGGAACCGGCACCTCGAGTATCTCCGGATAGCTGGTACTCATGCCGAGCAGGAATAATATCGCCGGGAGCATGCCAATAGGGCCTGCAAACGCGCCCGCAATAAAGGCGTCGCGCCGACTTTCCATGTGCCGGACGCAGAACAGGATCATCGTGATCGCCGTGAGCGAATAGCCGGTATAGCGAATCGTGCTAAGCACCCACGGGCCGCTCAAATCGTCAGCCGCCAGAATCGCCGGAAGCTTATGACCGAACTTCGACAGGTACGCGAAGATCAGCACGGCGTAAACGGCGTACAGCAGAAACGACCACCCGGCGAGCGCCTTTTCAATAACCGACGTACCCCAGAAGACCAGCAGCCCGATGAGTGCCATCAGGGTAATGGTGCCGACGACAGGCGGTACGCCGAAGTGTGTGCTGACGAGCTCGCCGGAGGCGGCGCCCAGGACCGCGAGAATCAGCAGTACCAGCGCAACGAAGAGAATCTCGTAGATAACCCATGCGCGACCGAGCAGCTGCTTGCAGAACGTGCGGTAATCGTATGCTTGCGTCAGGCGCGACAGCTCGAAACCAATCGCCATGCAGACACTAAATACGACCGTCACGATCAGTATGCTGACCAGCCCCCCCAGCGGGCCGGCCGAAAGGAAAAACTCCACAAGCTCACGCCCGGTCGCGTAGCCACCGCCAATGATCACGGACTGAAACAGGAAGCCGGGGAGCAGCCACCGTTGGAAGATCGTGTTCCCGCTCATCGCATCACCAGCTGCGTCTCTGGATGGAATGTGTACCACGCAAACCAGAAGAGACGTATCGGATGGAGCGTCTCGCCGTCGCGCAACATGCTCACCGAGCCGTCCTCGTGCAGCGTGACAACGGCACTTTTGCCGGCCGCATCGACCTCGAGGCCTCCCTCGTCGGCTAACGCGGATTCCGTAATGGCGAAGTCGCCGCTCTCCATCGTAAAGCCATATACGACAGTTTTTGCATGCACGCGATCGTCTTCCGCGCTGACGGGCATAAACAGGCGAGTAGACTCGCGATACTCGGCGAAGCGGTCCACCGAGTAGTCTTTGTCGAAGCCGGTATCGGTGGAGAGCACGAGCGTGTCAGGGTGCTTTGAATACCACCGTGACCACCTCGCAATCGAAACGGGCACGAGGACAAGCTGCTCGTCGGTCATGGGGCCGACAACGCCTTTTGCCTCGATTTGCTCCCATAGTGTTTCAGTTGACCGGTCATACAAAACAAGGTCGCTGTTATACAGGACCCCCGACACACCAAAGGTTGTCACGGTGTCACCGACAGTTCGCTCGATGCCGACCGCGGAGCCGCACAATGGGCACCAGGTAATGGCCAGGGGCTCACCGGCAAATGTGCCGTTCACAATCTCGTGATGATCCAGGATGCGTGTCGGGAAGGCGAAGTGTTCGCCCTCGTATGCCAGTGTAATGACGAGGTCATCGTCGGCGATATGACGGGCATCATTCGCCGCAACGTACTTCGGGCTGTCGATCGATGGGATACAGTCGCGCGCCGGGCAGCCCTGCATGAATTTCTCAAGAGGAACCGTTTTGCGGGTGCTGGCGTCGAAGCCGAAAGTCTCGGCCAGGATGTCGACGTCATAGGCGCGTTGTGCCTGCGCGGTCCCACCTGCGATAAAAGCCACAATGGTTATGAACAGCATTCGACGCATGCCGGCCCCCCTTCTTGTTAGATTTGCTCTGACTCCGGCTTGAGCTCGCGGCTCATCAGCGCTTCGACCGCCTCGCGCGGCTCTATGCCCTCGTAGAGAATTCGGTAGACCTGGTTGACGATCGGCATTTCGATGCCAAGCTGCTCGGCAACATCGTGTACGGCTTTGGCGGCCTTCACGCCTTCGACAACCTGCTGAATTTCTTCCTGCGCTTCGGCAACGCTCTTGCCGGCGGCAAGCGCGAGCCCCATGCGGCGGTTACGCGACAGGTTGTCCGTGCAGGTCAGGACGAGATCGCCCATGCCCGCAAGCCCCATAAAGGTCTCTTTTTTCGCGCCGAGCGCGACACCAAGGCGCATCAACTCCACGAGTCCACGGTTAATCAGTGCAATTCGCGTGTTGGCGCCGAAGCCAAGGCCGTCAGACATACCGGCCCCGATGGCCAGCGCGTTCTTGACCGCACCACCGACTTCAACGCCGACAATGTCGTCGGAGGTATACGCTCTGAAGTTATCGCTTGAGATTGCGACAGCCAGTGTGCGGGCGAAATCATTGTCGTTCGACGCAATCGTCATGGCGGTCGGCAGTCCGGCGCCAACCTCCTTGGCGAACGTCGGCCCGGACAAAACCGCAACCGGGAAGTCGGGGCCGAGCACCTCGGCGGCTACCTGGTGAGGCAGTTTGCCGGTGCTGAGCTCGAAGCCTTTCGTGGCCCAGCAAACCCGGGAGTCCGGCCCCAGCAGCGGCTTGATCGTGGTCAACGTGTCACGCAGTCCGTGACTGGGAACCACAACGAGAACATCCCGCGCGCCCTGGAGGCATTCCCCGATGTCGGGATACGCGGTCAGGTTGTCCGGGAATGCTATGTCGGGCAGGTAGCGCTTGTTCTCGCGGTCGTCGACCATCCCCTCAAGCAGGTCGATCTCAACAACACCGCCGAGTCGCACGTCGCAGCCGACGCGCGCAAACTGCAGCGCCAGCGCGGTTCCCCAGGAACCAGCGCCGATGACAGCGATGGTTTTCGGGGCCGACACGCTGATTAGTGTGTCTCCGTCTGCGGGGCCGCTGCCTCGGCCTGTGCCGTAGCGGCCTGTTGCTTAGATTGCATGTAAAGGGCATCGAAGTTGATCGGCTGCAGAACGAACTCCGGAAAACCGCCTTTCTGGATTGTCGCGGCAACCGCCTCGCGAGCGTATGGGAACAGGATATTCGGACAGAAGCTGCCAGCGATAGCCGCCAATTCCTCGCCGTCATAACCGACGATTTCGAACAGGCCGGCCTGCTGAATTTCGACCAGGAACAGCGTCTGATCATCGTCCTTGGCTTCGACCGTGATGGTCAGCACAATTTCGTGAACGTCGCCGTCAACGGTCGCATGTGAACTGCGCAGGTTGAGGTTCGTCTGCGGTTTCCAGTCCGAACGCCTGAACACCGCCGGCGCTTGCGGAGACTCGAATGAAAAGTCCTTTAGGTAAATTTTGCTGATGGCCAGTGTTTTCTCAGCGGCCTGTTCCTGCTCTGCCATGTTGGTTCCTGTTCTCTTAAATACAATAAATACGAGCGGTGCCTAGCTCCGCTTCTTGCTCTTACCTGACTTGCTCTTGCTCTTGCTCTTGGTCTTCTTGCCCGTCACCACGGGAAGGCCCGCCTGCGTCCAGCCATTCATGCCGCCCTTAAGGCCGTATACGCTCTCGAAGCCCTGCTTGCGCAGCAGGTTGACCGAGCGCGTGGACGAGATGCCATTGTCACAGACGGCAACGATGGGCGTGGTTTTCTCTTGCGCCAGCGACGAGGTTTTGGCTTCCAGTTCATCATGCGGCACGCTGCGTGCCGACACGATGTGGCCACGGCCATAAGCGTCTGCGCTGCGAAGATCGACAACAACAGCACCGTTATTGATCAGTTTGACGGCGTCGATGGCCTCTATATTAATCGTCCCGCTGGCCTTGCGGCGCAACTCGTAGAAGATCGCAACCAAAAAGCTAACGACTAATGCCAGCACCAGCAACGGGTGGTTGCCCGCGAATTCGAGAATTTTGTCCATGAATCAACAGTTTCGGCGCGGAGTGTGCGCCTCGAAGATGCCAAAGGGCGGGATTATACCCGTTTGGGGGAGAGTGAATAGTCTCGAAACGCTACACTCGGCGCCGATGCTGTCCAGAACACTCACAACCCTGCTGCTGCTTGGCCTCGCAGCGACCGCGACGGCGCAGAATTCCGATGGTGAGCTCACCAAAGTCAAGGAGCAGGAGCTCGAAGATGTCCGTGAGCGCATTTCCGAGCTCAAACAGAGCATGGACGCTGCCGCCGAGGAGCGGGATCGCCTGACCGGCGAACTGCAGAAGCTCGATATAGCCATTTCCGAACAGCGCATGCGTATCGCCGATATCGAACGCGATCAAACCTACACGGCTAACAAGAAAGAGAAGCTGGATCGGGAGCTGGCGGGCCGCGAGGCGCACCTGGACACAGAGTCAGAGGCGCTCGCTGCACAGGTTCGCGCGGCGTATATGAGCGGCAGCCAGGAGAAGATCAAGCTGCTGCTCAACCAGCGCGACCCGGCAACGCTCGGCCGACTCATGGCGTACTACCGTTATCTCAACGATTACCGCGCCGAGAACATCGAAGCCGTCGTGGCACAGATTCGCAGGCTGGACGCGCTGCGCGCACAGATTGCCGCAGAGGAAGCGCGGCTGACGGCACTCGCCCGTGCCCGCTATGACGAACTCGGTCGTTTGCATAACTCGCAGGAGAATCGCAAAACACTGCTTGCGTCCCTGCGCAAAAGGATTGCCAGCGAAGGCGAGGAAGTTGATCGTCTTGCGGCGCAGGAAAAGGACCTGACACGCCTGATTGCCGAACTGACCAGCATCCTGTCCGACTACCCGATTACCTCCGAGCAGCCCTTCAGCGAACATAGGGGCAAGTTGACCTGGCCGGTGGCGGGACGATTGCTGCACGAATTTGGCCAGCCGCGCGTTGGGGGCAGCATCAAGTGGAACGGGGTCGTTCTGGGCGCCCCGCGAGGACGCGAGGTGCGTGCCGTCTATCATGGACGAGTCGCGTTCGCCGACTGGCTGGCGGGCATGGGCCTTTTGGTCATCGTCGATCATGGAGAAGGCTATATGACGCTGTACGGTTACAACGAGACGATCCTCAAGAACACAGGCGACTGGGTGGCCCCCGGGGATGTCATTGCCACGGTCGGAGATAGTGGCGGCCAGTCTGAAGCCGGCCTGTACTTCGAGCTGCGTCGCGGCACGAAGCCGGAGAACCCGCGGCGCTGGGTCACGAAGCAGCCGGGATCTTGACCGCGTGGGCACATTATTGCCCGTTGCTGTGCTAAGGTCGATGATCGAAATCTGGGTGCTCGTATGTCATTGAAAGTTCGTGCAGTTTTGGTTGTTGTGATCGGTTTGGTCCTGGGCTTCAGCCTGTCAGTCGGCGGCGGCCTGATCGGCAACGGCCGGGCGCCGGACAAAGACGAGCTGGCCTGGGATCAGGCACGCTTGTTTGCGGAGGTGCTTGAACGGGTCAAACGCGACTACGTTGAACCCATCGACGACGCCGAGCTGCTTGAAAGCGCAATCCGCGGCATGGTCAGTGATCTTGATGCGCACTCCCAGTATCTCGATGCCGCGGAGTATCGCGACATTCGCATCAGCACCACCGGCAGCTACACGGGCATCGGCATTGAGGTAGACGAAGTTGATGGCGACGTCATGGTCATCACCCCAATCGCTGGCTCCCCGGCTGCGCACTCGGGTATTCGCAGCGGCGACCAGATCATTGCGGTAGATGGTGTTGCTGTCGAACGCGACAAGCTGCAGGAGACCATTGGGCGGCTGCGGGGCCACGCCGGTTCGATCGTGAAAATCAGTGTGTTGCGCGACGACGAAGTTATTGCACACGAAATGCGCCGACAGATCATTCGCATGGCGAGCGTACACAAAGATTTCCTGGCGCCGTCGTTCGGCTACATACGCGTGAGCCAGTTCAACGAGAATACGGCTCGCGAGCTTACCCGCGCCATCGATGATCTGCAGGATGCAAACGAGGGCCTGTTGCAGGGCCTGGTGCTGGACCTGCGCAACAACCCCGGTGGCGTTCTCGATTCAGCCGTGGAGGTGTCGGACCTGTTCCTTAATTCCGGCATCATCGTTTCAGCAGATGGTCGTTCGGCGGACTCGCGCTTCACGCGCTCCGCCCATCGCGGCGATATCCTTGATGGCGCGGCCATGGTGGTGATTGTCAACAAAGGGTCCGCATCGGCGTCCGAGATTGTCGCGGGAGCTTTGCAGGACCACAGCCGCGCACTCATCGTGGGTACCGAGACTTTTGGCAAGGGGCTGGTCCAGACCGTGGTGCCGCTGACCAAGGGCAGAGCCATCAAGCTGACGACGTCGCGTTACTACACGCCGTCAGGCGATTCTATTCACGCAGTCGGCATCACACCGGATGTGTTTGTCAGCGACACACCAGGGTTTCCGGACCTGAGTCTGTCCGGCCTGCTCGATCGCGAATCGGATCTGCAGCTTGCCGAGGCCATCGAGCATATCCAGACGCGTCCGATCATGCACAGCAACGCGAAGTGACGTGTACCGGCCGGGCCTGCTAGCAACGCTACTGTTAATTTTTTCCGGTGCAGCACCGGCGGACACGCCGCGCGTTGCGATAATCATCGATGACCTCGGTTACCACCTGGCTAATGGCAAGCGTGCCATTGAGCTTCCTGGCGCGGTCACCTTTTCATTTCTGCCGGGCGCGCCGCGCGCCCGCGTGCTCGCCGAGCATGCCTACGGCAATGGCAAGGAGATCTTGCTGCATCTGCCATTGCAGGCGTATGCAGATGATGGTCGGACTGAACCTTCAGAGATCGGCATCGATATGAGTCGTGAGCGCCTGAGCCATGTATTCAACGAAGCGCTGCAGTCAGTGCCTCATGCAGCCGGGATCAACAGCCATCGCGGCTCACTTATGACCCGTCACCCTGGTCATATGCAGTGGCTCATGGAAGAAATCAGCGACCACGAGCACCTCTTCTTTATAGACAGCTATACGCATCATGAGAGCGTCGCCCTGCAAATCGCTAACGAAGCGGGTATCGATGCGACCAGGCGCGACGTGTTTCTCGATCCGGATCGTTCGCCTGAAACCGTTGCGCGGGAATTTGAACGCATGAAGGTGTTGGCTAAACGGCGCGGGCAGGTTGTTGCCATAGGTCATCCCTACCCGGCGACACTGGAGCTCCTTGAGCGCGAACTGCCACGCCTCGCCGAGCAGGGTTTTGAGCTCGTCAAAGTAAGTGAGCTGGTCAAGTGAGCTTCTATGAGAATCGGGTGCTGCCGCGTCTGATTAATATTGCGTGTGGCAGCAAGCCGACCCGCAAACAGCGTGAGAAGGTCGTGCCGCGCGCCTATGGAGACGTGCTCGAAATCGGTTTCGGCGGCGGCCTGAACCTGGCCCACTATGATCGTGACAAGGTCAGGAAAGTGTTCGGTCTGGAGCCGTCGGCCGGCATGCGCCGCTCGGCGGCCGACAATGTGGCGGCGTCTGGTATGGATGTGGAGCTGATCGACCTGCCGGGCGAAGAGATTCCGCTGGACGACAATGCTGTCGATTCGGTGCTCGTTACCTATACCTTATGCACCATTCCAGACGCGGTTGCCGCTTTGCAGGGGATGCGTCGTGTGCTCAAGCCAACGGGACACCTGTTTTTCTGCGAGCATGGGCAGGCGCCGGATGCGGCCGTGCGCAAGTGGCAGAATCGCATGAACTCGGGCTGGCGGAGGGTCGCGGGCGGTTGCAACATGAACAGAAATATTCCTACTCTGCTGCGGGACGGCGGTTTCCGGATCGAAGACGATAATCGTGACTACATTCCCGGAATCAAGGCGCTAAGCTACAATTACTGGGGTGCCGCACGTTGAACCTCACCACGGATACCTCCTCTAAGAGAACATGAATACACAGCATCGCGCTCGAGACCTGTTACTCACCCTGCTGCTGGCGCTAAGCATGCCGGTGCTGGCGGGAGACGTCGAACTGCAGTCCCTCTTCCCTGCCGACACAACGCCGGTGCTCCTGGCGCAGGCCAAGGAGATGGCGTGCACACAGCAGTACGACCCGGTGTGTGGCGCCGATGGTCAGACCTACAGCAACGATTGTGTGGCTCGTTCCGCCGGGGCCGAAGTAGCAAGTAAGGGCCGCTGCGAAGACGAGCAAGAGTCCGGCTGTCCGGAGACCTTCGATCCGATATGTGGCGTGGATGGGAACACGTACATCAATGAGTGTTTCGCAGCAAAATCCAGTATAGAGGTTGCCGGGCTCGGCGCGTGTACCCCGAACGGTTGCCCGAGTGAGTACGAGCCGGTGTGCGGAATGAATGGTCGCACCTTTATCAATCGGTGTGAGGCCGCGGCCGAGCGAGTGCCGGTGCAACGCAGGGGCACCTGCGACTTTGATAATTGCCCCAGGGTCTATGCCCCGGTGTGTGCAGACGACGGCGCGACCTACGAGAACGCATGCTTTGCGGACGCGGCTGGCGTCGGCAACCTCACCGAGGGCGCATGCAATGTGCGCGCTTGCCCGGTTTTGTTCGTGCCGGTGTGTGGGTCGGATAGCCTGACCTACAGCAACGCCTGTCATGCGGAGCGTCGGGGCGTGCGCGTTGAATACGCCGGTGTTTGTGAAAGCCTCGGTAGTAACTGCCCCGACGAGTATTCGCCGGTTTGTGGTATGGATGGCGTGACCTACGACAATGAATGCCAGCTCGACAACGCAGGTATCACCAAGGCTTACGCCGGAACCTGCGTCGGGGGCTGACGACAGGCTGAGCCTACCAGGCGGGGCGCAGCCGCCCCGAATCACCTTTCGTGTAAGGCAGCCAGACCAGCCCGGTGATCACGACGTTGATATCGGTACTCTTGGCGCGCACGACGATTTCATCCAGCGGTTCGGACTGCGCATCAAACGCCGTATCCAGATCAACAATCTCATTCTCGAGCCGCTTGTTTAGCGCCGCCATGTCGGCCCTTACCTTTTTCGCGGTTTGCCTGGCACGATCGACATCGGCGGCCTCCTTGCGGGCACTGCCGGCCGTCCGCACCGCTGAGCCCATCTTGGTCGCGGTGCTGGTAGAGAGCTTCTTGCGGCCGAGCACCGCACCGAGAATTGCGGTACCAAATGAGATCGCTGTGTCGAGTTTCTTTTTCGTCGACTGCTCTTGCTGCACGGCGATTGCCTGCTCTGCTCGCATCAGGCGGTTTTCCAGCGTCGTGGCTTTGGTCGCGTAGCGTTTGCGAATCTTCGCGATAGCCGCATCGCGGTTTTCACTAGCCACATCCTGAAGCCGTACACGGAAGTCGCCCTCGCTCTCGGACGCCAACGATGTCAGCTTGAAACGCTTGCTGCGAAACAGCGTAATGTTCTCGTTTTGCCGCACCCAGCGCTTGTAGTCCTTGCTCCACGCCCCATAGGCTTTCGGATTGCCGGCAGCGGCAGGGCACTCGGCGTAGCCGGCATCGGCTTCGCCATCTTCGCGCAGGTCTGAAATCGAAAGGTCCAGTGGTTCGGCGTTATCCCAGTCAATATCCACCGGGCCATCCTCAAATTCAACGGTGTGCAACAGCTCGCGTTCGTCCTCAATTTTGTAGCGGGCGCTCGTGTAGACAATGTCGCCACCGGCGACGAGTCGCGGGTAGTAGACGATTTCCTCGCCGCTGCCACGCACGTAGAACTGGTCAATAGAAGGCGGCAGTGCGGGTGCCGCGTCCTGAGTCTTACGCTTGGGTTTCGACGCGGCCTTCACGACCGCGGCGATCTTGTTCTTTGCTGTCTTCATGAGCGTGCGAATGTGAGCGCGCGTCAGCGGCCCGGCGAGGTACGACAGTACCCAGCGCGTTCCAAACACAACCGCTGCGTCTTCATGCACGTTGTGTAGCAGGAAGCGACGCTTGCCGAGTCCGGCGATCGTGCGCTCCATGGCCTGCTTGTCGAAGTTGCCGGCGGTTGCGCCCTCGAGGCCCTCCATGACCCGCGCCTTGTCGCGCTCGGTCTGCAGCCGGCCGATGAACCACGTACCCGTGTTCGACAGGCCCTTGTAGTCGAGATCGACCGGGTTCTGCGTCGCGAGCACGAGGCCGACGCCGTAGGCGCGCGCCTGCTTCAGCAAGGTAAGAAACAGTTTTTTTGACGGCGGGTTTGCGACGGGCGGCATGTAGCCGAAGATCTCGTCCATGTAGAGGATGGCGCGCAAACTGGAGGTGCCTGGCTGAGCCCGCATCCAGCCGATGAGTTCGTTAAGCAGCATCGACACGAAGAACATGCGCTGCGCATCATCGAGGTGCGAAATCGCCATCACCGAGATGCGCGGCTTGCCTTCATCGGTGTACAGGAGGTTCTTCGCATTGAGCGGTGTGCCGGTCATCCAGGCTTCAAAGCCCGGCGCGGCCAGCAGGTTGTTGAGAGCCATCGCCAGCGAGAATCGATCCTTCGCGGGAAAGAACGAATCGAGATTCATGACGCCGACTTTGGTAATAGGCGGGTTCTGGATTTCGCCAATCAGTCCCGGGACATCGAGGCTGCGCCCCTCCTTCCACGCGTTATCGAGCAGGCGCGAGATCAGGATATGTTCGCGACTCGAAGCCGGGTCGACGTCCATGCCGAGCAGCGTCAGGATACTGGTCGCCGTCGCCTGTACCCGCTCGCGGTAGAGATCGATATCGTCAATGAGGCTCTGGTCGGGGGCGTCAAAGGAATGCAGCACCGATACCGGCAACCCCGAGTTGCTGCCGGGCGTGTAGATCGCAAGGTCGGCGTTTTTGCGCAGCTGCGCGATGCGTTTGCCCGTCTGGCCCCACTCCCCCAGGCCCTTTTTCCACAGGGCGGCCTGCGCCGCGGCGAACTCGTCCGGTGTTAGGCCCTTATCCAGCGCGGTACGTTCATTGATCCACGGCCGGAAGTTTTCGGGCTTGAGCTGTGGGAACGTCAGCAACAGGTTCCCCATGTCGCCCTTTGGGTCGATCGCGATTACCGGTATGTGATCGAGCGCCGCCTCTTCGAGAATGCCGATGCCAAGCCCGGTCTTACCCGAGCCCGTCATGCCGATAATGGCTGCGTGCGTTGTCAGGTCCTTGGAGTCGTACAGGACCGGCTCATCCGTGAGCGTCTGCGCCTCCATGTCGTAGCGCTTGCCAAGATAGAAGGCGCCCAGTTTCTCGAAGTCATGCATGCGAATTCCCTAACTTGCCGGGTACGTGTAGCTCGCGCCGATGCCCAGCGGCATGCCAATCGCAAAGTAGATCAGCAGGAAAATCGTCCAGGTCAGCAGGAACCACATCGAATACGGCAGCATCATCGCCGTCAGTGTGCCAATGCCGGTGTTCTTCACGTAGCGCTGGCAATATACAACCACCAGCGGGAAGTACGGCATCAGCGGTGTAATGATGTTCGTGCTTGAATCGCCGACACGGTACGCCGCCTGCGTCAGGTCGGGCGAAATGCCGAGCGACATGAGCATGGGCACAAAGATCGGTGCCAGCAAACCCCACTTGCCGCTTGCGGAGCCAACAAAAATGTTAACGAACGCCGTGAGAAAAACGATACCGACGATCGTCACCGATGCCGACGCGTTCATCGACTTCAGGAAGCCCGCGCCTTTGAGCGCAAGCAATACGCCGAGGTTCGACTGGCCGAACGCGTAAACGAACTGTGCGATAAAGAACATGATGACGAGGTAGTAGGCCATGCCGTGCATGGAGTGCGTCATGCCTTCGATCATGTCCTTCGAACTCTTCATTGTGCCGGCGACGATGCCGTAGACGATACCGGGCACCAGGAACAGCAGGAAGATCAGCGATACGAT
>JAIBDF010000110.1 GCA_024679535.1 Chromatiales bacterium | reverse complement strand
GCTGTACGGGCACCGGTGACGGCGCGTGCCTGGATGATATTGGCGAGTACCTTGCAAATGTTGATATAAATCCGACGCTGATCGGTCGCCAGACGGTCACCACCCACACGATCGGTTTCACGGTTGACCTTCCTATACTGGAAGAAACCGCGCGCGTGTCCGGTGGCCGGTACCTGCTGGCTGACGACACGGACTCACTGCTGGTCGCGCTGACGGATATCATCTCACAGGTCGACGAGCGTGCCCTGTCATACACCGCGCCGGCCGTATCGGTAAACACGTTCAACCGTACGCGTAACCTCAACAACGTGTACCTGACCATGTTCGGCGCCCGCGGTGCCGCGCACTGGCCCGGTAACCTGAAGGCTTACCGCATCTCGGGTGGCCGCATCACCGACGCGCTGGGTGCCGATGCAGTGGATCCGGGTACGGGCTTCTTTTTCCCGACAGCACGCTCCTTCTGGACCACCGGCCCGGCTGACGGTAATGACGTACTCATGGGCGGCGCGGCTAACCAGCTGCCTGACCCAGCCTCGCGTCGTCTGTTTACCAACAATGGTTTTGACAGCACCCTGTCCGGCGCCAGCAATGCCATTTCGACAGGCAATATGGCGAGGTACACCGACGCAGACTTTGGCCTGACGGGAACCGGCCCCACCATGGACCAGGTTATTCGCTGGATGCGTGGCGAGGACGTCAAGGACGAAGATGGAGATCCGACGACAACCGTTCGCTATGCAATGGGCGATCCCTTGCACTCACGTCCTGCGGCAATCGTTTATGGCGGCACGCAGCAAAGCCCGGAGTCTGTGATCTACACGGCCACGAATGACGGTTATCTGCACGCGGTTGACTCAACCAACGGCGAGGAACTGTGGTCATACGTTCCAAAAGAACTCCTTCCCCGCATGGCACGCCTGTATGACGATCCCGAGATGAAGAACAAGTTGTACGGCATCGACGGTGACATCGTACCGGTTGTTCGCGACGTGGATAACGATGGCGCTATTGAACGCGATGACGGCGATTTTGCATACATCCTGTTCGGTATGCGTCGTGGTGGCTATACGTACCGGATGCTCAATGTGACCGACAGAAACAATCCTGTGCTCGTCTGGGAGCGTGCACTCAATGAGGGCGGCCAAAGTTGGTCAGCTCCTGTCGTGACGCGAATGGACATTACAGGTTCGGGCCAGAGTGAGCTCAAAGCTGTTGTTGTTCTTGGCGGTGGCTACGATGGCGTACACGATACACCGGCCTTCAACCCGACACCTGACGGCGTGGGTGCCGGCATACACGTGCTTGACCTTGCTACCGGTGCCACGCTCTGGCGTGCCGGCCATACGAGCACGGCAGCGGACCTGCAGCTTCCGAATATGACGCGTTCGATACCGACACGTATCAAGGTTGTCGATATTAACGGTGACGGATTTGCGGACCGCATGTACGCATCTGACCTGGGTGGCCAGCTCTGGCGCTTTGACATACAGAATGGCAATGCAGCGGGATCGCTGGTTGCGGGCGGAGTCATTGCGCAGCTGGGCGCAGAAGGCCTCGCGACGCCAGGACCTGTTGACACACGGCGCTTCTACAACTCGCCGGATATCGCTATTTTCTCCGACACAAGCCAGAACCGTCGATTTATTTCAGTCAGCATCGGCTCGGGCTATCGTGCTCATCCGCTCGACCTGAGTGCCGCCGACCGCTTCTTTTCGCTGCGCGATTCAAATGTATTCAACTCGCTAACACAAGCTGAATACGATGCGTTCGTGCCTATTACGCCAACCGATCTCATCGACGTTACAGGACGGGTTGACGTTACGGTTACGGCAAGTGACGACGGCTGGATGTTGACCTTGCCGTCGAACCAGATGGTTCTTGCCGACGCGGCCACGTTTAACGGAGAGGTGTTCTTCGTAAGCTTCTCGCCCGACTCCGCCGGCGCAGCCGCCTGTAACGTCGGGCAGGGGACAAACTTTTTGTGGCGGGTCAACATCTTGAATGGCGATCCCATCGTCGATAATTTGGGTAACGTGCCAGCCGGCGGTGAAGACGCTGCACGCCGCACGCAGCTTGCACAGGGCGGAATCGCCCCGACACCGCAGTTCCTGTTCCCGAGCCCCGACGATCCGAATTGCACAGGCTCTGACTGCGCACCACCGCCGATCGGCTGTATCGGTGTTGAGTGCTTCGACCCGGGTTTCAACAACAACCCGGTTCGTACGCTCTGGACGCAGGACGGCATCGAGTAAACTGTGGCATGGTTCCGGGCGCCTCGCGCCCGGAACCTCCATTATTTCGCTGAAGCACCGAGTTGCGGGAAAAGAATATGCAGTTGCGCAGATACATGAGCGGCGTCACCTTGATCGAGCTAATGATCGTAGTGATCATTGTCTCTATCCTGGCCGCCATTGCTTTCCCGAATTATCAGGAGTTTTCGGCACGCGCCAAACGCAACGAGGCGAAGACGGCCCTGCTGCAGATAAAAATCAATCAGGAGCGTTTCTACCTGAACAACAACACGTTCACCCAGGACATGACGCAACTGGGTTTCTCCGCAGACCCGTTCACGACCGATACAGGCTCTTACGTGGTCGCCGTTACGACTGCCAGTCCGACTAACTTCAGCGCCACAGCGACGTATCAACTCGGCGGCAACGAAGCTACCAAGTGCGTCACCTTTACGATCGATGGCCGCGGTGCGCAAACCTCCGGACCTGAAGCCAACTGCTGGGACCGAACCCGGTAGATCTACTCTGTCGACCGACCGGAGAAGAAAAGCGCGTCGATAATGAGTAAGGCGGCACCGACAGAAATGCCGGCATCCGCGACATTAAAGGATGGAAACGCCCAGTTTCCGAACCAGACCTGGATAAAGTCCGTTACGTAGCCCAGCGATATACGGTCTATCAGATTGCCGACCGCCCCGCCCAAAACCAGTGCCAGGCCAGCCGCCAGTATCGCCTGCCCTTCATTGCGAATGCGCCACAACCAGACCGCGATGGCGGCGCTGACGCCAGTGGCGAGCACCACGAAGAACCAACGCTGCCATCCCCCGGCATCTGCAAGGAAGCTGAAAGCTGCGCCTGTGTTGCGCTGGTGAGTAAGGTTAATGAATGAATTGAGCGGAATTTTCTCGTAGAGCGCAACCCACTCGACAATGGCCCATTTCGTAACCTGGTCGGCGAGGACCACGAGCATTGCCACTGACATCCAGGCAACGAAACGCGTGTTCGATGTTTGTTTAGCTTCAGTCATTCAGGGTTCTCAATGCGGAACGTGCATTCTCTTCGTCAATCTTCATTTGCGCAACCAGATCCTCAACCGAATCGAACTTTTCCTCATCGCGCAGGTGCCGGACAAAGTCGACATGGATATATTCGCCGTAGATATTGCGGTCGAAGTCCATCAGGTGAACTTCGAGCAGCGGTTTAATCAGGTCAAACGTCGGGCGTGTACCTACGCTTGCCACGCCGTCCACAGGTCCTTCCGGCAACCCATGCACGCGCACGGCATATATACCCCCGACGGCACTGCGGCGACGCCTGAGGTCGACGTTTGCCGTTGGGTACCCCAGCGACCGCCCTACCTTGCGGCCCCGCACAATCCGTCCAGACATGCGATAGGGCCGACCCAGCATGGCAGTGGCCCTTTCGAGGTCACCCGCTGCCAGGGCCTCCCGAATCACAGTGCTGCTAACGCGTGTATCGCCAACGAGAATGCTCGGGACTCTCTCGATCGTCAGGTCCAGTGCCGGTGCAACGCGCAACAGGTCCTCAATCGACCCTTCGCGGCGGCGTGCATAACGAAAATCATCCCCGATCACAATATGTCGTGCGTTCAAACCATGCACGAGCACGCGCCGAATGAAGGCATCCGCCGAAATGCTGCGCATCGGCTCGCCGAATCGTGGACAAAAGAAGATATCGACTTTGCGTTCTTCCAGTGCATCGTGCTTTTCTCGAAATCGCATCAACCTTGCCGGCGGCCGATCTCCACCAAAAAACTCCTTGGGCGTCGGCTCGAAGCTCATCGCGATGGCAGGACGATCCGACGCCATCGCAACATCGACCACCCGCCGTAGCAGCTGTCGGTGTCCCAGATGTATGCCGTCGAAAGCACCTATCGTTACCACGCTGCCATTGGCGAGGCGCTCGAACGGGAGATCAGTTAAGTGGCGTACCAGGCGCATGTCAGTCGTGACTCATTCGGAATTGGGCCGGTCGTAAACCAAGTACCAGCAGGGAGACGAAATAGATGCCGGCACCTGCGCCAACGGAAACAGACAACCAGCCAACTCGATCCGTAAGCGGCGCAGCGGTCCACCAGTCGACGGAACGATGCAAGTTCAACAGCACGGTGATCATCGCAGCGTTGGCGACCACCACCCGCAGGAGCAGGAGGCCCCACCCCGGTCCGTGCTGAATAACGCCAGCCTTGTGCAGACCCCGATACAGTAGCGCGGCGTTCAGCACGGCTGCCACCGACGTTGCTGCTGCAAGCCCCATGTGGGGACCTGCGATGCCCTGCCTGGTGAAATACCAGGCAGACGATGCGCCCAGCACCAGGTTGACGCACAGTGCAATGATGCCAACCCGTACCGGGGTTCTCGTATCTTCGCGAGCGAAGAAAGCGGGTGCCAGGACTTTGACGATTGAGAAACCCACCAGGCCAAAAGCATAAGCCTGCAAAGCAAGAACCGTCATATCGACAGAGCGCTGATCGAACTCGCCACCGTGAAACAGCGTCGTTACGAGAGGCGCGGCCAGCATGACAAGTCCAACAGCTGCCGGCACGGCAATGAGGATCGCAATCTTCATGGACCACTCGAGCGTTTGTGCGAACTCGTTGCGGGCGCCGTTGGCCCACAGGCGCGAAAGATAGGGCAACGTCACGGTTGCAAGCGCAATACCGAACAGCCCGAGCGGAAATTCCATAAGGCGATCAGAGTAATAAAGGTAGCTGATACTGCCAACGGGCAGCAGCGAAGCAATGATGCCGTTCAGAAGCACATTGATCTGGGCTACCGAGGAACCGAATATGGCCGGGAGCATCAGCTTGAACGCTCGCCGGACACCTTCATGCTGCGGCCGCCACTTCGGTCGCGGCAACGCGCGGATTTTCGCGAGAAATGGCAACTGGAACAACAGTTGAACCGCGCCGGCAATACACACGGCGTAGGCCAGAGCCATGATCGGCTGCTCCAGCATCGGCGCTGCCCATACCGCCGCAGCGATCAGCACGACGTTGAGCAATACCGGCGTAAACGCCGGCACGCCAAAGCGACCATAGGTATTGAGTATGCCCCCGGCAAATGCCGTCAGCGATATGAAAAACAGGTATGGAAAGGTGAAGCGCAGCATGAGTGCCGCGAGATCGAAGTCACCGCCATCGCTGATGAAACCCGGGGCCACGACCAGCACCAGCAGCGGCGCCGCGATGACGCCAACCAGGGTGACCACGAATAGTACGACCCCGAATGTGCCGGCCATGGCATTGAGGTATTCCTGCGCCTCATCATGATTATGCTGCTCTTTGTAACGCGCCATGACGGGCACAAAACCCGCCGAGAAGGCGCCTTCGGCGAAGAATCGACGCAGCATGTTCGGGATCCGCTGGGCCACCAGAAAGGCGTCCATGAGTAACCCGGCACCGAAAAACCGCGCAAATACCACATCCCGGACAAGGCCCAGTATTCGAGAGAGCAGAGTCATGCCGCTGACTACCGATGTCTTCAGCGCTAACTTCAAGCCGGATATAGGTTTTTTCGGTTTCATGAAGGGGTGAGTTTAGCCCAAAACAGGGCCCGCGAATGTGATTGACAATGGCCCTCCGGGCGCGAATAATACGCGGCTCTTTGACATCAGGACACGGTTAAAACCAGTGGCAAACATCAAATCAGCCAGGAAGCGCGCCCGTCAGGCGGAAAAGACTCGCAAGCACAACATGGGTCTGCGCTCCATGATGCGGACCAAGATCAAGAAAGTCGTCAGTGCATGTGATGCCGGCGACAAAGATGCAGCAGTAGCAGCCTATAAGGATGCTGTGCCCGTCATCGATAGCATGATCAACAAAGGCATTGTTACCAAGAACAAGGCCGCGCGTCATAAAAGCCGTCTGAACACGCGGGTCAAAGCACTCTCTGCCTAGTCCGCTTCGGCTTCAAACTCTTCCTCAGTCTCTTCCAGCGCCTGAATCACCGCGTGCCCCAGGGCCTCGGTGCCGGCGCCTGTGGCCGCGCTCACCTCGAAAACAGGACCACTCCAGTCGAGTTCCTGCAACAGCATTTCGCGGGCAACGGCGAGGTCGTCCTCAGCCAGTAAATCCGTCTTATTGATCACCAGCCAGCGAGGCTTTGCAGCCAGCTCCGCTGAGAACTGTTTGAGCTCCGTGGCAATTGCCTGGACCTCCCGGGCAGGTTCAATGCTGGGGTCCAAAGGTGCAATGTCCACGAGATGCAGCAACAGACGTGTGCGCTGCAGATGCTTGAGAAACTGGATACCGAGTCCGGCACCTTCCGATGCACCCTCGATAAGCCCGGGAATATCGGCCATCACGAAACTCTGCAGGCGACCTACCCTTACAACACCGAGGTTCGGATACAGGGTCGTGAACGGATAGTCGGCTATTCGTGGCTTCGCAGCGGACATCGCGGTTATCAGCGTCGATTTGCCTGCGTTCGGCATGCCAAGCAGGCCAACGTCGGCCAACACTTTGAGTTCCAGCTGCAGGTGGCGCGCCTCACCCGGCGTGCCGTTGGTTGTCTTGCGAGGCGCCCGGTTCACACTGCTCTTGAAGCGCGTATTACCGAGACCGCCGCGGCCGCCTTCGGCAACCATCTGGCGCTGCCCTTCAGACGTCAGGTCGCAAATCAGCTCCCCTGTGTCGACATCGTGGACGACTGTGCCCTGCGGCACCCTGACCTCAAGGTCATCTCCGGATTTACCTGTCTTGTTGCGGCCGGCACCGCCCTGCCCGACTTCCGCTTTGAACTTGCGGGCGACACGAAAATCGGCCAGCGTATTCAGCGACGAGTCCGCCACAACGTAGACACTGCCACCATGGCCTCCATCACCGCCGTCCGGACCGCCCCGGGCGACGTATTTTTCGCGACGAAAGCTCAGAGCACCGTGCCCACCGTTGCCCGCCTGTACGCGGATTGTCGCTTCATCGACGAATTTCATTGCTTGACTCTAATACGAAAAACCCCGCAGCAGCGGGGTTTTGGAAACATTCTTCGATATGGGACACGTATCCCCACCGGTAGAGGACACAGTAAACTATGTCCCCACTTCTGCGGCCCGTAGCTGTCAGGCGTCTACAACGCTCACAAACTGACGGTTCTTCGGGCCTTTCTTTTCAAACTTCACGTGCCCGTTCTTTTTGGCGAACAGCGTGTGGTCGCGACCGAGTCCGACGTTGGTGCCAGCATGAAAACGGGTGCCGCGCTGGCGCACAATGATGTTGCCTGCCACGACTTCCTGACCGCCGTAGATTTTAACGCCTAAGCGTTTACTCTCCGAATCGCGACCGTTCTTACTACTACCACCTGCTTTCTTATGTGCCACTGTACTGTACCTGCCTGGTTCATCGCCCGAGCGTACCCCAGGCTTCGTTAATTAAATACCCTAGTCTGCCTTTTTCGCAGCCTTCTTCTTGGCTGCCGGTTTATCCCCGGATGGGGACTTCTTGGCTGCCTTTTTGGCAGCAGGTTTCTTTGTAGCCGCTTTCTTAGCCGCCGGTTTCTTCTTGGCAACCTTCTTGGCGACCTTCTTCTCAGCTGCTGGCTTCTCATCGGCCGCGGCGTCTTTCTTCTTATCCGCGGCAGGAGGCTTCGGCGCCGCTTGCTTGGTCGAACTACCCGTAATACCCGTGATCTCCACCTCGGTAAAGAACTGGCGATGCGTGCCCTGACGCAGGTAGTTCTGGCGACGTTTGAACTTGACCACCGGAACCTTGCGGCTCTTGCCCTGGCGTACGACTTTGCCGCTCACCGTGCTGCCGGACAGCAATGGTGTACCGACCTTGATGTCGCTTCCTTCACCAACGAGAAGAACCTCGTCAAACTTGATCGTGGCACCCTCGTCTGCCTCGATTTTCTCGAGACGCAGGACGTCACCTTTTACCGCACGGTACTGTTTGCCGCCGCTGCGAAAAACCGCATACATTATGTTTGCTCCAGTGCGTAAGCTGCGAGTTTCGCAACTTACTGAAAAATAGTATGTTTTTTCGGGCGCCAAATCTGCCGTGCAAGCGAGCAACTGGCTAACGCCACAAAAGAGCCGGAATTCTATAGATTCCGCGGTCCCGGGTCAACGTTCCTGGCATCTGAAATTCTGCCGCATTTCAACGGCTTGCATTATCGCCTGTGAGTGCCTGAATATGGCCTGATTGTCGCTAACGGCGCGCCTTTCAGGCATTATCACAAAACCTATGCAAGTGGCCGAAATAACACGCGAACCCGTGAACTTCGATGACGTCGCGGCGCTCACCGAAGACGACATGCAGGCCGTCAATCGCCTGATATCCGCAAGCCTCGAGACCGACGTTCCTCTCGTGTCACAAGTCTCCGAATACATTGTCATGAGCGGTGGCAAGCGTTTGCGCCCGCTTATTGTGCTGCTCGCCGCCCGCGCCATGGGCTACGAAGGCGAACAGCACATTCGCGCGGCGACGATCATCGAGTTCATTCATACCGCCACCCTGCTCCACGACGATGTCGTTGACGGATCGGAACGGCGCCGCGGTCAGGACTCGGCCAATACCGTGTTCGGCAACCAGGCCAGCGTGCTGGTTGGCGACTTCCTGTACTCACGCTCATTCCAGATGATGGTGGATATCGACGATATGCGCGTCATGCAGATTCTCGCTGACGCGACCAACACAATCGCTGCCGGCGAAGTCATGCAATTGATGAATGTCCACGACCCGGACACCAGCGAAGACGACTATCAGGCGGTTATTTATCGCAAGACCGCCCGCCTGTTTGAGGCCGGTGCGCAAATTGCAGCGGTTCTCGCCAACCGGGATCCGGGTGACGAGGCGGCGATGATCAAGTACGGACAGCATCTCGGCACGGCGTTTCAGCTCATCGACGATGCACTCGACTACAGCGCATCGGCCAATGAACTCGGCAAAAACCTCGGCGACGATCTCGGCGAAGGCAAGGCGACCTTGCCGCTGATCTACGCGATGCGCGCGGGCACCACCGCGCAACGTGACCTGATTCGCAAAGCAGTGCTCGATGGTGGCCTTGAGCAAATGGATCAGATCCTGGAGATCATCCATTCGACGGGCGCTCTGGACTACACGGCGGCGAAAGCGCGCGCGGCCGCAGACTCGGCTATTGGCGTTATCGACTGCCTCCCGAACACCAGGTACCGTGACGCGCTGATGTCACTGGCCGAGTTTGCCATCCAGCGCCGCTCATAGGATGGACCGCTTCAATACGCCCTGGCGGGTCACTGCCGCGACCATTTACACCACACCGACTGACTCCCGTGTCTACGGCACGCTCGATATCGATGTGACCGACGCGAAGAAATTTCTCGACCGCAAACGCGAGGAAGGCGTCAAGCTCACAATGGTGAGCCTGACGACGGCCGTGCTCTCGCGCGCCATCGCCTTCGACGTTCCCGAGATGAACTGCTTCATCCGGCGCGGCGCGGTGGTTGGCCGCGAACACCTGGATGTCATGGTGCCGATCCAGGTCGGCGGCGACTCAGGCGTAACGCCCGCAATCGTGCGCAATGCCCATGCCCGCAAGGTTACGGATATCGCCGACGAGGTCCGTGCAAAGGCGACCAAAAGCCGCGCCGGCTCCGAAATCAAGGCAGCGAAGAACAAGTACGTGCTAAATCGCATCCCCTGGCCCCTGCGCCGCCCCGTGTTCCTGTTCATCAAGTGGATCACCGTCGACATGGGGATTGAGATCAAGGCGCTCGGCCTGTCTGCGCATAGCTTCGGCTCGTTCGTGGTATCGGATATCGGCAGCTTCGGC
>JAIBDF010000092.1 GCA_024679535.1 Chromatiales bacterium | reverse complement strand
CGCTGTGCAGCCTTCGAGATAGCTGACGTAGCTGCCTTCGTCCGCAACGATGAGCGTGCGTTCAAACTGGCCGGTGTTGGCTGCATTGATGCGGAAGTAGGTCGACAGCTCCATTGGGCAGCGAACGCCTTTGGGGATGTAAACGAACGAACCATCACTGAATACGGCCGAGTTGAGTGCCGCAAAATAGTTGTCGCGGCGCGGCACAACCGTGCCGAGGTATTTCCTTACGAGCTCAGGGTGCTCGATAACGGCTTCCGAAAACGAACAGAAAATAACGCCGGCACCGGCGAGCTTATCCTTGAAAGTCGTTGCAACCGAGACGCTGTCAAATACGGCGTCGACGGCCACGCCGGCGAGGCGGGCGCGCTCGTGCAGTGGAATTCCAAGCTTGTCATAGGTCTCAAGCAGCTTCGGGTCGACCTCATCCAGGCTTTTGGGCCGGTCCTCGTCCGACTTCGGCGCAGAGTAGTAAGAGATCTCGTTGTACTTGATCTTTGGGTAGTGGAGGTGGGCCCACTCGGGTTCCTTCATTTCCAGCCACTGGCGATACGCCTGCAGTCGCCACTCGAGTAGCCATTCGGGTTCATTCTTACGTGCTGAGATCGCGCGCACGACACCCTCGTCCAGACCGGGCGGCAGGCTTTCCGTTGCTATGTCGGTAATGAAGCCATGTTCGTATCGTCGGTTGACGAGACTTTCGAGGTTCTCTGATTCAGTCGCCATTGGTTTCCACGTTTATGGGCAGCCCGGCAAAACGAAATGTCGGTACCGGACTGTTACTCCGCAAGAGGTCATTGAGCGTTACGTCATCGAGCGCGCGCCGAATAGCGACGTTGATTCGCTGCCAGGCGCCGCCAACACTGCATACGCCTTCGTGCTCGCAATCGCCGTCACTGGAACTGCACTCAGTGATTGAGACAGGGCCCTCCAGCGCGTCGATGACATCGGCCGCGCTGATCTGTTGAGGTGGTCGGGCCAGCCGGTAGCCGCCGTTGGCACCTCGCGTCGACGTGACGAGCCCGGCGCGTGCCAGTGACTTGAGCAGTTTACTGACCGTCGGGACCGCAATGCCCGTTGCCTGGGCGACGTCGGCCGCGCTGCAGACGGCTACCTGGTTCTCGGCCAGGTGGGCGAGCAGGACGGTGCCGTAGTCGGTGAGTTTGCTGATACGGAGCATGGAGTTGGCGCTTCGAGGACAATAAGGGACTATTTTAGTCCTAATTGACGCTCCGGGCCATACCTTGCAGGGAATTCTTACGAGATTTTAGTGTCTTTTAGGTTATCCTTTGCGCCTTCGACGGACCTGGCTGACGAAAAATTGGGTGAAAATTCCGAAAATTTGATTGAAATTCGCGCTCTAAAGTATTCGCGCGGTCATCGCGCGATATTTGATGGTCTGAACTTGACCATCAGGCGCGGTGAAATCACTGCCTTGATGGGTCCCAGCGGAACAGGCAAGACCACACTTCTGCGACTTATCACTCGGCAGTTAATCCCCGAGGAGGGCGTCATCTACGTGGATGGAGTGGATATTTCGACGCTCAACCAGTCCGGGCTGTACGAGATGCGCAAGCGCTTCGGCATGCTGTTCCAGAACGGCGCCTTGCTGACCGATCTGAGCGTTTTCGAGAACGTCGCGTTTCCGCTGCGGGAGCACACCAAGCTCAGTAACCGGCTTATTCGCCATATCGTGCTCACCAAGTTGCACGCGGTGGGCCTGCGCGGTGCTGCTGACATGTTGCCGGCTCAGCTGTCAGGTGGCATGGCAAGGCGTATTGCACTGGCCCGCGCGATGGTTATGGATCCCGAGATCCTGATCTACGATGAACCGTTTGTTGGTCTCGACCCAATTTCGCTTGGTGTCATTGTTCGCCTGGTTCGCCGCCTGAATGACGTGCTCGGCATTACCAGTATCGTGGTCAGCCACGACGTTGAGGAAATATCGGCGGTCGCGGATCGCAGCTTCCTGCTTTCGGACGGCAAAGTTGCGGCGTCCGGAAGTCCGGATGAACTACGTACCGCCAATTCAGAGTTGGTCCGCCAGTTTATGCACGGTATGGCAGATGGTCCGGTGGCGTTCCACTACCAGGCGCCGGGTTATGAAGAGCAACTGCTGGGGCGGGATATCGAGTGAAGCAGACATTTCTAGACCTCCGCAATAATCTCATTGAGTTCCTGCGAACCTTCGGTGCGTTTCAGCTATTTTTCCTGCGGTTGCTGCGGTATTCGCCAGAGATTCTGACGACGCGACTGGGGCTCGTCGTCAAGCAGGTACATAACGCCGGCGCCCAGTCGCTTGTCATCATTATGGTTTGCGGTCTGTTTGTAGGAGCGGTGCTCGCACTGCAGGCCTATTCGAACATGTCCAAATTCAATGCGGAGGACTGGACCGGCGTAGCGGCGGCTTTCGCACTCGTCAAGGAGCTTGGGCCAGTTATGACCGCGTTGTTGTTTGCGGGCAGGGCAGGAACAGCGCTGACGTCTGAGATAGGCCTGATGAAAGCAACGGACCAGCTGTCAGCGATGGAAATGATGGCGGTCAACCCGGTGCGACGCGTACTGGTTCCGCGGTTTCTGGGCGGCGTGATCGCCATGCCGTTTCTGGCAGCTATTTTCAGTGCTGTTGGTTTGTATGGCGCGCACCTGATCGGTGTGGAAGTGTTCCAGGTGGATGTCGGTTCATTCTGGCAGCAGATTCAGCTGACCGTCGAAATATCAGACGTTAACGAGGGCATCATCAAGAGTATCGTCTTCGGCGTAGCAGCCAGTCTGATTGCCGTCTGGGAAGGATATAATACGGTGCCAACGGCGGAAGGCGTTGGGCACGCAACTACACGTACGGTTGTGATTACGGCAATAACGGTTCTCGTTTTTGATTTTATGATCACAGCGGCGATGATTTGAGGAAATAGAATGCGGCAAACTCGTTCAGTAGAAATCGGTACCGGCTTGTTCGTGTTGCTTGGGATGAGTTCATTATTCTTCCTGACGACACAGACGACGGGTGGCGACGATTTCAAAGCAGAGTCTGTCTACACTGTAGAGGCCCGCTTCGAGAATATCGGCAGCTTGCGCACACGTGCGCCGGTGACGATGTCCGGCGTGACGATCGGACGAGTCACAAAAGTTGCTTTCGATGCGATGACGCTTGAAGCCGTGGTGCACTTCGTGATCGATGCGCAGTATGACCAGATTCCCGATGACACGGATGCCAGCATCCTGACGTCGGGTATTCTCGGCAGCCAGTATATCGGCCTGCAGGCGGGTGGGTCGGACATGTACCTGGAGGACGGCAGTGAAATCCTGTTTACGCAGTCGGCGATCGTGCTCGAGAATCTGATTGGTAAGTTTCTTCTGAACGCCGGATCGAGCGACGAGGATTCCGACTAATGCGCAAAATCTTACTGACACTGACGCTGCTGGTATTCGGCCCGGCGTCGGCTACTGCGGAAGACTCGCCCAACGCGGTAATCGAGAGTTCAGTCGCATTGCTTGCAGAGCAACTTGATGGTCGCAAGGATGAGCTCGCTGCCAACCGCAAGGAGCTTTACGAAATAATTGACAGCATACTGATGCCACGATTTGACCGGCGCTTTGCTGCACAGGTGGTGCTTGCGAAGCACTGGCGCACCGCCAGCGAGGAACAACAGGCTCGGTTCATTGAAGCGTTTTACCGTGCGTTGCTACGCAAGTACGCAGATGGAATCCTGGAGTTCGACCCGGGCATGATCACGGTCCAGCCGTACCGCGGTGACGCTACGAAAAAGCGCACGCGGGTGCGTAGTACAGTCAAGTTGGATGACGGCAGCAAGGTTGCGGTTGATTACGAACTGGTCAAGCGCAAGGCCGGCTGGCTGGTCTTCAACGTCGTCATTGAGGGCGTATCCTACGTCCGTAATTTCCGTGCCGAGCTCGATTCGGAGATTCGAGCATCCAGTCTTGACGCTGTAATCCAGCGGCTCGAAGACGAGGCAGGCATTTCCGCCGAGTAGGTACGATGAGCGAATTCACTATCGGGGACCTGGGTGACGGCCGATTCGCTGTTAGCGGCGAAATGACGTTCGACACGGCTGAGAAAATACTCAAGGCCAGTGAAGGCCTGTTTGAAGACCATACGCAACTGGAGGTCGATCTCTCGGAGGTCACCATGAGCGACTCGGCTGGCCTGGCACTGTTGCTCGAATGGGTCACGTGGGCGAATCACAGCGTTCGTGAAATTCGCTTTTCAGGGATGCCTGAGAAGATTCTCGCGATAGCCAGGACGACCGAAGTAGACCACCTGTTGACGCGCGGTGAACGCTGGTCGGGCTTTATCGAAGCGCCGGACGAAAACGCGGTCTAATAGTCCTCGTCTTCGAGGAACTCATCATAGAAGTCGTCTTCGTCTTCCATGGGGGGGTTGCCGTCGTAGATCTCGAACCTTCTGTTCTGAAGATACGACTCACGCAGCGTCACATACGGGTCTTTCGAGTCCTGCATCAAGTCTTCCAGAGATAGCACGCGGTGCCTGAGATCAACTGTTCGAAGTACCCACAAGCGATCCCGAACAGAAGAACTGTCCACGTGATGCAAGACATCGACCTCGATGTTGGCAGGCAGCAGCACGAGACTGCGTAGCGTCTGCGGACCGAGAAACGGGACCATGACGTAAGGTCCCGAAGGAACACCCCATACCGCAGCGGTCTGTCCAAAGCCCTCAGGATTGGCCTCAAGGCCGCTGGGAGTGGCCACGTCAATCAGCCCGCCGATGCCGACCGTACTGTTCATTACGAATCGTGCGATTTCATTGAATCCGCGGGCCGGCTTGCCTTGCAGGAAATTATTGAGGACGTTTCTCGGCCCACCCAGATTGCGCCCAAAGTTCGAAATGCTATTGCGAATTGGTTCTGGCAATACTTTCTTATAGCCCTTGGCGATTGGTTTCAACGATACGCTGTCGACCACTTCGTTAAACCGGTACAGGCTACGGTTCATTTTTTCCCACGGGTCGTAGTCCACAGGATCGCCAGGAGGCACTGCTGCGCAGCCGCTCGCACACAAGATGACGAGCAACATGGCCGTCATTCGACTCATTGGAGTGAATGATCCCCGGCAAGCCCTACCTGGCGCGAAGAGCGCAGCTGTTTCAGTTGTTCCTCGCTCATGAACTCCTGAATGAAGTCGATCCGCGCCTCGAAACGCGCGCGTTGGATCTCCTGGAGCTCGGGAAGACGCAGTGCCTGCTGCAGGTAGCTGATACCGCCGGTCAGGTCGCCAATCATGAGGCGATATTCGGACAGGTAGTAGTAGGCCTCGGCTTCTTCGCCAGCCTGACTCGCTGCACGAGCGATAAGGCGCACCTGCTCGGGCGTCGGCGGCACGTTGTTCATCAGGTCCAGTAACAATTCATGCGCTTTCTTGGCCTGGCGCATTTCAAGCAGGCGCTCACCATACTCGATGACTAATGGGATGTTTCGTGGAAACAGTTCCAGCGCTTGCTCGAAGGTACGAATCGCGTCACTCGTCTGGTCCAGTGCGACGAGCGTCTGGCCGAGTCCGATGTGGTAGGCGATGACTGACTTGTCCTTGTCAAGCAGTTCCTCAAAGATGTCCAGCGCGCCGAGGTAGTCTTCAGCGCGTTGATAGGCGACGGCCCGACCGTAACGTTCAATGTCGTTCTGCGCCTCGTAGTCGCGAGCCTCGAAGTACGCCACGGCCTCTTTAGCGGTATCGAAGTGCGCCACGATAATGCGCGTGCGCGCGATGCCGTAGCCGATCGAATCATCGCTGCGTATCGGCGGATACTCGCGGGCGCGACTGCGTGCCTCAGCGATACGCGCGGTTGTTACCGGGTGAGTACGCATAAACTCCGGTGCGCGCATTTCGGGGCTCGACGTCTGTTGCCTGGACATGACTTCGAAGAATGACGCCATCCCGTAGGGATCGAATCCGGCATCGGCAAGCGCCGCAATACCGACGCGGTCGGCTTCATATTCATTGCTGCGAGTGAAATTGATTTGCTGTTGTGCGGCGGTCCCCTGAGCGACGGCCATGGCGCCCTGTACCGCGTCGGAGCTGCCGCCAGCGGCCGCGACGATGATAGCGCCCAGCATCATGGCGGTTGTCAGCAGACTCTGTCGCGAATTGGCATGAATTGCTCTCGCGATGTGGCGTTGTGTTACGTGGGCGACTTCATGGGCGACGACGCCGGCAAGTTCGTCCTCATTCCGGCTGGACTCCAGCAAGCCGGTATGAATGCCGATATAGCCACCGGGCAGGGCAAATGCGTTGATGCGTTCGTCATCGACGGCGAAAAACGTGAAGTCATGGTCGCCCTTGTTGGATTGAGCGGCGATCCGGCTGCCGATATCGTTAAGGTACTCGGTGACGAGCGGATCCTCGACGACCTGGCCACTGTTGCGGATATCGCGCATGATCATGCGGCCAATCTGCGCTTCATCCGAGTTGTTGAGGATTGCGTCGGCCGGGCTTCCCATGTCGGGCAAGTTGATGTCATCTGCACCGGCGCCGGCTACGAACACCAGTGTACCTAGCGTAGCGACAAGCAACAGGCGCTTGATGGGGCTTGCATTCATCAAATTCTCAATCATAGGGCGACATCATCTTCCGACTGGCAGAAGCGGTTCGCGTTCCCTGAAATTACAGGGACTTGACCGCCTCGAGTACCTCGTCAGCGTGGCCAGCGACCTTTACCTTGCGCCATTCCTGGCGCAGTTTGCCATTGGCATCGATCAGGAATGTGCTGCGCACGACGCCCATGAATTTACGTCCGTACAGCGATTTTTCATGGATAACGTCAAACTGCTTACACAGTTTTTCATCAGGATCTGAGAGTAAGTCGAAGGCAAAACCCTGCTTTTCCTTGAATTTCTCATGCGACGCGATGCTGTCGCGTGACACGCCGAAAATAACTGTGTTGGCGCGTTTGAACTTGTTGTGCAGTGCACTGAAGTCCCGCCCCTCGGTCGTGCAGCCGGGTGTGCTGTCTTTCGGATAGAAATAGACAACGAGGTTCTTGCCACGAAAGTCCTTGAGGCGGACCTTCTTGGCACCCGTTGCGTCTGCGGTGAAGTCGCGGACGACTCGGTTCATGCGGGGTGCGCTCAATTCGGTTCTCCAGAGTTAATGAGGGCGTTGCTCAGGGTTTGGCTGCATCGAACATGGCGTCGAGGTTCAGGTTCTCGCACAGCTCGTGAAACTCGTCGCGCAACTGTGCTACATGGACCGTCGATGGTACGTTCACCGACATCTGCACGGAGAACATGGGCGCACCGGTATGCGCTGCGGCATAGCTGTGCGTTGTGACATCGGCAATTTCGATATCTCGCGACGTAAAAAACTGCGCCAGGTTGAAAACGAGTCCCTGTTGATCCAGCGCCAGAACGTCGACGAAATACGGCATGCGATTTGCCGCCACGGGTTTGGCATCTGTTTCTTTGACCGAAATCTGCAGCCCACTCGACTCGCTGAGCTTCTCGAGCTCACGATCCAGCCGGTTACGCAGGTGCCAGTTGCCGGAAACCAGCAATAACATCGCAAATTCGGATCCGAGCGTGGCCATGCGGCTTTCTTCGATGTTTCCGCCGCACCCCAGGACTACTTTTGTCAGGTCCTGAACTACGCCTGTTCGGTCGGATCCAATTGCTGAAATAACAATAAGTTGTGACATTGTTCTAGAATTATCCTTGATCTGAGTCCGGCGCTGTCGAGGCGTCCTGTCGAGTATCTTCATCCTGCCGGGAGCGCACGTCGACAGTCCTTGCCAGCACCGCATATGAACAGTAACATCGCCGCCTCATTTGTGGCGAGGAAAGTCTCTTGTTTTACGGCAGCCTGGTCGCCCTCGTTACGCCAATTGATGGCAATAATCGGGTCGATTACGCAAGTCTCAAGCGCCTGATCGATTTTCATGTCGAGCAGGGCTCGAACGGTCTGGTGATCGCTGGTACGTCGGGTGAGTCGCCCACTTTGAAGCGGTCCGAGCACATCGAGTTAATCGGGAGAGCGGTCGAGATTGCCGGAGGGCGAATTCCGATTGTTGCAGGTACCGGATCTAATTCGACCTTTCAGTCAATCGAATTGTCGAAGGCTGTGGCGGATCCACGTCTTGGCGCATACATGGCTGTGGTGCCGTATTACAACAAGCCAACGCAGGAAGGCATCTTTCAGCACTTCACGGCGATTGCCAGTAACATTGACAAGCCGTTGCTCATGTATAACGTGCCGGGTCGTACTGTTGCTGACATGTTGCCCGAGACAGTTGCCAGGCTCGCGAAGCACGATAATATTTTTGGATTGAAAGAAGCGACCGGGGACCTGGAACGCCTGCGGCAGATCCAGGAACTCGTGGACGATGATTTCATGCTGTACAGCGGCGATGATTTTACGCTGTCCCCGTTCATACAGCAGGGCGGCCATGGGGTCGTGACCGTCAGCGGCAATGTGGCACCTGCGCAGGTAGCCACATTGTGTAAGCTTGCCAGTGAGGGGAGAGTGGCGGAAGCGACGGCGTTGGACGATAGCCTGCAGCCGTTGAACAAGGCATTGTTTGTCGAGTCCAACCCGATTCCGGTCAAATGGGCCGTAAGTCAAATGGGTCTTATTGGGCCCAATATTCGGCTGCCCCTGACGCCGTACTCAGAAAAGTACCATGAAGATATGCGATCGGCGATGCGTCTGGCGGGCGTCGATCTGGAGAAAGATGTATGAACACTGGCCGGCTCGTGGCAGCAGTCCTGATCATAGGCATGGCGATCTCGGCCTGCGGTGGCAATGACACCGCGGTGGCGGTCGATTGCGATGAGGCCCTGAAGTACCAGAATCGCGAGGTGGGGAAACGCGTGGTGGCGCCCGAAGGTTTGGATCAGCTGGACGAGTTTGCCGAGATGCCGATTCCCAAGGCCGATCCCGAGGCGGCCAAGCCGCTTCCAGGTAAGTGTGTAGATAGGCCGCCGACGTTGGGCACGTAAAAGCACAAAATTCGGAGAGATGGCTGAGTGGTTTAAGGTGCTCGCCTGGAAAGCGAGTGTACGGTGATACCGTACCGAGGGTTCGAATCCCTCTCTCTCCGCCAAAAAATGAAAAGGCCCTTCATGGGCCTTTTTGTTTTTTTGCCGAGGGGGTCGAGGATGAGAACCCCGTTCGACTCACGCAGCCGCGAAGCTGCAAGTGAGCTCGCGCAGCGAGAATCCCACCTCGCGCAGCGGCCATCCCACCCTCTCCGCCAGACAGTCAGGCCTACGAGTAGGCTCCGATCAGAGACTGTCGAAGTCCCTATTCGTTCCGGGGTCAACTGAAACAGCTGGGCTTGCTTAGAATGCCAGGCTGTGAAATCGTCGGCTCATGGATGACCCTGCTCCAGTTCTTGCACCCGCGGTTCGGTCATATCGCGGGTCGACCACCGATCCATTGCGTTGGGCGACTTGGAGCCCAAGAAAGGGCGACATCCTTGTGTGCACGCCGCCCAAATGTGGAACGACCTGGACACAGACCATCCTCGCGATGCTTGTCAATGGCAGTTCGGACCTGCCGGAAAAGGTACCGGTACTGTCTCCCTGGGTTGACGCGGACCTTGGGGTTTCCGCCGATGAAGTTGCAGCGACACTGGCGGCACAAAAGGGGCGGCGTGTGGTGAAGACGCATACACCGGCAGATGGGTTTCCGATTTGGGATGGTGTAACAGTAATTGCTGTCTATCGACACCCGCTGGACATCTTCTTTTCCCTACGTAAACACGAGGCCAACAAAAGAGTGGTCAAGCCGGATCACCCGATGAGTTTACCGGTCCCGGACTCCATCCGTCGGTTTATCAACGAACCAGTGGACCTGGACGATTTTGACCAAGACACATTGGCGTCCTTGG
Source organism: Chromatiales bacterium (assembly GCA_024679535.1). Taxonomy (GTDB): domain Bacteria; phylum Pseudomonadota; class Gammaproteobacteria; order Steroidobacterales; family Woeseiaceae; genus UBA1847. The sequence continues at coordinate 2,291 of JAIBDF010000092.1, read as the reverse complement.
CCCTTCACTATTCCGTAACGGTCCTTTCCGGACGCTATCCGCACCTCAACGTCCTTCACTATTCGGACATGTTGCGCGACGGTCACCGCACCGTTCAAAATCTGGCCAGGGCGGCTGGCATCGAGGCCGGCGCAGAACTGATTGATCAAGTTGCGGCAGCCACGGCTTTCGGGGCTATGAAGGCCAGGGCAGTCGACTATGCTCCCGTGGGCGGCACCGGCTACTGGAAATCCGACGCCGGGTTTTTCGACTCCGCCAGCTCTGGCAAGTGGGAAGGCAAGCTATCGCCAGCCGAGATCGACCTTTTCAATACCCGCCTTGCTGAGCTTGTGCCGGACGAAAAGGCGCGAACCTGGCTGCTTGCGGGCGACTGCTAATGCGGAACAGCCAACCTGCCCGCTCTGAGCTCGATCCGGGGCGCTGTCAGACAAGACAAGCTGGAGGCGGGCAGGGCGCCTCAGAGCATCATCCGCACAGGACTCGCTCTACCGCCATTAAACCGATTCCCGCTCTCGAGCATCTAACGACGAAATAACGGGGGTCATTCATTGCGAAAATTCAGATACCAGGCGCCGCTGCTGCTGGCGACCTTCTTCTTCTGCGGTGCCGCTGATGCAGACGACTCAAAGGCCGAGGAGCTGCTAAACGCCAATACGTTTCCAATCGTGCTCGATGATGCTGCGATTGACGGACCAGGGGCCGACCTGATATTCCGGTTGGCGCACGACGCGCAGTTCGTCGCACTGGGAGAGGAACACAACAACTTCTATATCCCGGCCATATCCACGGCGATATTCGCCCAATTGCACGAGCGATTTGGATTTGGTTATTTCATGACGGAGCAGGATCCCGTGATGATGGAGCTGATGTCGCGGCCGCCGGCCCGAGGCGAAATCGAACAGGTCAACAGCCTGGCGCAACGCTACCCGATGGGGGTCACGTTCAGTTCGGACGAGGAACTCGAGATGCTTGCGGCCATCGGAGGCCTGTCAGATGCTGACATGGACGTCATCTGGGGTTGCGACCAGGCCGCAGGAGTGACGCACACACTCGACCAGCTGGCACTGGAGATTGAGGATGATGAGTTGCGATCGCTCGTCCTTGAAAAGCGCGATGTCGCCGCAGAGGCCGAGCGCACCAGGAATTTCGAGACCGGACATATTATCTCGGCAGCTGCCCCGGAGTGGTTTGCCGAACTCGAAGACGCAATAGACCCCGAGCCAGGGTCTCGCGCGGCATGGCTGCTTGATGTTCTTATCAATGGCAACACCGTGTTCGGTTTCTACAAAAGGGGCGAACAAGGCCTTGTCCCCGGATACTACGAGAACAACAGGTATCGCGAAGAACACCTGAAAGACCTATGCCTAAACAAGTATCGGCAAGCCGAGCGCTTCGATGACTATCCGAAGGCCCTGATGAAGTTTGGCAGCTGGCACCTGTACCAGGGGCTCAGCCCGACACGGATACACACAATTGGTGATTTCTTTGCCACTGTTGCGAGGTTTAACGGATTTGATTTTCTGTCGATCAACTTCGTCTCCTTGCCGGAGGATCCTGCCGCGTCGATGAAACAGATCGGCTACGCCTGGCCATTTATCGAACACCTGGACCCGGCAGAGTTTGCAGTCGTCGACCTCCGCCCGTTCCGACACTACAGGAACCGGCGCATGCTGGAGGAACACGCAGGCGAAAGTTGGGCAACGGAGCATAAGTACGATTTTACTCGTCTGGTCTATGGCTACGACCTGTTGTTCTTTGTCGGCAGCACTACGCCCGCTACCTTTGATGTCGTGCCCGAGGGTGGCTAGAAAGGACTAGTCAGACGCAAGCAGAGCATCCTCCGCGGAAGACTCGCTCCATCGCCAATATACAAAACCCCCATTTAACGGGGCTTTATAATTTTCGGAGAGGGTATCGGGTCTTCGCCAACTCAATTGCCGCCATTTGTGCTATTCGCCGATATCCTCGTTCCACAGCGCGCCATTGTTACGGATAAAGTCCTGCATTAATTCATAGCACTCGCTGTTGTTAACGATTTCCAGTTCGACGCCGCGCGATCGCAGGTAGGTTTCCGGCCCCCGGAATGTGCGATTCTCGCCGACCACGACCCGGGGAATCTTGTAAAGCAATACCGCGCCGCTGCACATGTCACAAGGTGACAATGTCGAATACAGAATCGATCGCTGGTAGTCGCCGGCTGTCAGGCGGCCGGCGTTTTCGAGGCAGTCCATCTCGGCGTGCAGGATCGAACTGCCGCGCTGGACGCGGTGGTTATGACCTCGACTCACGAT
>JAIBDF010000204.1 GCA_024679535.1 Chromatiales bacterium | reverse complement strand
GTTCGCGAGAGCAAGGACAGAGTCCGTGGTGCGCTCATGAGTTCTGGCTTCGAGTTTCCACAACAGCGCATCACCATCAGCCTTGGTCCCGCCGAGATGCGGAAAGCAGGCGGCCGCTACGACCTCCCTATCGCGCTGGGCATCCTGGCCGCTCGCAAACAGTTTCCCCTGGCTGCCCTTAATGATGTTGAGTGCTACGGCGAACTTGCCCTGAACGGTGAGCTGCGCCCGGTATCAGGTTTGCTGCCGGCTGTACTTAAGGCTCATGAGTCCGGCCGCAGTGTCATTGTGCCGCAAGACAATGCGCCTGAAGTCGCTCTCTCTGGCGCAGCTGTGGTTCCGGCATCATCGCTGCTCGAAGTTACCGCGCACCTTGCGGGTCAGGTACGGATCGATCGGGCAAGGCCTCCAGCCCCGGAGGCCGATGTCGGGCCGTCCCCGGACCTTATCGATGTGAAGGGGCAGCAACATGCGAAGCGCGCCCTGGAGATAGCGGCGGCGGGCAATCACAATTTGCTGCTGATCGGTCCACCGGGAACCGGCAAGAGCATGCTGTCGCGGCGCCTACCGGGCCTGTTGCCAATGATGTCGAAACAGGAAGCGCTCGAAACCGCTGCCGTTAAATCTGTCGCCGGCATGCCAACCATTGCAGCGCAGTGGCTCAATCGACCGTTTCGTGCGCCACACCACACAGCATCGGCTGCCGCACTGGTCGGTGGCGGGCCAAGGCTCAGTCCCGGCGAGATCTCGCGCGCGCACAACGGCGTTCTGTTTCTGGACGAGCTGCCTGAATTCAATCGCAATGTGCTTGAGGCTCTGCGAGAGCCGCTGGAGACCGGTTCCATTACGATCGCGCGAGCTGGCATGCAGGCGGAGTTTCCGGCGCGCTTCCAGCTGGTTGCCGCGATGAATCCCTGCCCCTGCGGCTACCTTGGCGACAGCAAGTCCGACTGTCGGTGCAGCGGCGATCGCGTGGTGAGTTACAGGAACAAGATTTCAGGACCGTTGCTGGATCGCATCGACCTGCATGTCGAGGTAATGCGGCCATCGACCCAGGTGCTTCGCGACGGCGACCCTGGTGGTGAAAACAGCGCCACTGTGGCGGCACGTGTCGCTCATGTATGGCGCCGGCAGATCGACCGCTCTGGCGTGGCGAATGCCCGGCTGGAGGGAAAGGCGCTTGCCGCCGCATGTAAGATCGATGACCAGTGCTGGACGCTGCTCGAAAGCGCGGCAGAGCGCTTCAATCTGTCGGCGCGTGCGCACCAGCGTGTCCTGCGCGTGTCGCGGACGATTGCTGATCTGGCCGGGGATAGAAAAATAGCGCCGCCGCATGTCGCGGAAGCGCTATCTCTAAGGTGTCTTGATCGCAGGCTCTAGGAGGATTCGGAGACCATGTAGTCAACCGCGTCTGCCACTTCCTCATCGGACAGATCCAGTCGAGCGCCCTTGGCGGGCATAAAGCCGGAGCTGCCCTGGTAGCCCTCAATTGCGTGCCGCACCAGGACGTCCATTCCCTGGGCAATGCGCTCGGCCCACTGTGCCGCGTCACCAAGCTTCGGTGCGCCGGCGACGCCGATACCGTGACATGCGTTACACGCCGAGTTGTATACCTGCGGTCCGGTCATGGCGGCTGCAACCGGCTCCGGCGCGGTGGCGGCCTCGACGACCGGGCCACTCGCTTCCTGTTCCTCACCGGGCAGGTACACCTTGCCAACCGGGGCGATGCTGTTCGCGATGGCTGCCTGGTACTCCGCCGTATCGCGCGTGTAAACGCCCTGCGTCAGATCGGACATCTTCATGGCCAGCACGAGGATTGCGAGCGCGATTGCGGCAAGCACACCGATAACGAGGGAATACATGTCAAAAAATTTCTGGTCCCGACTCAAATCCTGCTCCAGAGCGTAATCCAATAGTTTCAGCCGGACAGTGTGCCCGGCTGAGGCGGGCGATTATATAACAACAATGCGCGCTAAAGTGCAGTATGAGAATTGATTGATACCCCTCTCTATTCGGCTACCGCTACAATCAGTGCACATGAATATTTTCAAAACGTCGACCCTGTGTTTGCTCTGTTTTGCCCCGCTCGTCGCAGCCCAGGATGCGGACGATTACGCGGCCGGGGACGTAGAGCAGGTCGTCGCAGCAGACGATGACATTCGGGATTACCACTCGCCAACCTTTGGCTACCGTTTTCGGGCACGAGATCGAGGCTGGTACGCCTCGAGTAATCTGCGTGAGACCAATGAAGGTGCTGATTTCGGCGCGCTCGCCACGCTCGACTATGGGCTGGTGGTCATGCCCGCCTGCTGGGAAGGCTCGCGGCCCACGGATAACGCGATCTACCGCGTCATGATGCAGCAGTTCGGCGAGGATTATCCGTCGGCGTTTATCTTCGACGAAAAGGACATTAAGAAAGACGGCGCATCGGGCAAGTTGTTCCTGGGGCGCGAGGAAGCCGACGGCGAGAGGTACCTCTATTACCAGTGGATCGTCGCCAACGGCAATTGCTCATACACGCTGGCTGCCTGGGGTGCGGAAGATGGGCGGACGATAAGAAAAGACCTGGAGAAAGTCTGGAAGGACTTCGAAATTTCGGGCCAGCCAGGTGCGCTGCGCGGCGAGTACCGGAACCAGTCGGAACGTGACGTCAATGCCTATCTCCTGAATGCCTTCGGGCTGCACTACTACGAGGCGCGCGCCTATCGTGATGCCTTCACGTACTTTGCACAGGCGAACTCACTGGCGCCCGATGATGAGGCATACGTCGTCAACGCTGTCCGCGCGCTTGTCGAGATCGAAGCGTTTGCAGAAGCCGCGGAATGGATCGTGCCACGCATGGAGCCGTTCGCCGACAACCAGGCCGTTCAGAGTTGGGACGCCTGGCTGGCGTACCAGACCAATGACGTTACGAAAGCGATGAGCATCTACGATGAACTGTTTGCTACGGATTATCGTGATAATGATGACTTCTCGGCGTACATGCAGATGCTCGCCGATGCTGGTCGCTGGGACGACCTGGATCGCGTATTTGCGAGGTATACGGCGGACCAGGTGGATGACGCTACCCGTCAGCTACGGGTGGAATTGTTGACGCGTCGGGAGCGCTATGATGAGGCGCTCGCAATTCTCGAAGACATGACTGCCGGACGACCGTTCGATATAGACCTCGCTTATGAGCGCATGTCGATCCTCGATCAGGCGGGCCGACCCGCAGAAACCCTGAAGATCGCCGATGAGCTGATTGCAAAAGGCTATCGTTCGTTGCAAAGCTACTATTACAAGGGCGACGCCGAGTTCCAGCTACGCTCCTATCGCAAGGCGCAGGAATCCTTTGAGGAGGCCCTCAAGTTCTCGCCGGCCAACACGACTATCAGGGAATACCTCGACGCTATTGACCACATGCTGGGCGAGGGCGATACGACCATAATCAGCCAGGAGATAAAGGCGGTAGCGATGCCGCAGCAGCTGCAGCGCATCTTCGACGCGACCGATCTGGAAAGCGCTCATGAGGGCTATGGCGCCGTGTTTCTCGTACGTGCG
>JAIBDF010000034.1 GCA_024679535.1 Chromatiales bacterium | reverse complement strand
GGTGCACGCGCGCGTATCCTGATGAAAAACATCGCGTATGTCGGGGTTATTGCCGCATTACTCGATCTGGACCTCGATATTATCAAGGGCCTCCTGGAAGAAACGTTTGCCGCCAAGCAGCACCTTATCGCATCGAACATGGAGGCGATTCACCTGGGCTACGATCACGCGTCGAACAACTTCCCTTGTCCGCTGCCGGCCCGTGTCGAGAAAATGGATGCGACCAAGGGACATATTGTCATTGATGGCAATACCGCAGCCGGACTCGGTTGTATGTATGCCGGAGCCACTGTCGGGGCCTGGTATCCCATTACTCCGTCAACATCGCTTATGGACGCGTTCCGCACATTTTGTGGCCGCTATCGCGTCGACCCGGAAACAGGCAAACGCACGTACTGCATTATCCAGGCGGAGGACGAACTCGCCGCCATTGGCATGGTGCTGGGCGCCAGCTGGATGGGCGCACGCTCATTTACGCCGACCAGTGGGCCCGGGATCTCGCTGATGAGCGAGTTCATTGGTTTTGCATACTATGCGGAAATCCCGACCGTAATTTTCGACGTGCAACGCACGGGTCCATCTACCGGCATGCCGACACGTACGCAGCAGTGCGATCTTCTGAGTTGCGCCTACGCCTCGCATGGCGACACAAAGCATGTACTTATGTTCCCGGCCGACCCGGAAGAGTGCTTCTACATGTCAGTGCAGTCGTTCGATCTTGCCGAGCGTTTGCAGACACCGGTCATGGTGATGACCGACCTGGACATCGGCATGAATGACTGGATGGTTCCCGAACTCGAATGGGATGACTCATACATTCCGGATCGAGGCAAAGTTTATAGTGCCGAGGATCTCGAGAAGATGGAGAAGTTCTACCGGTACCTCGACGTCGATGGCGACGGCATCCCGTATCGCACGCTGCCGGGCGTACACCCCAAAGGCTCATATTTCACACGCGGATCCGGGCACACCAAACTCGGCGCGTATACCGAGAACTCGGCAGATTACAAAGAGGTTGTCGATCGCCTGCTTGTGAAGTGGGAAACGGCACGAACGATGGTTCCGGAAGCAGAGATTCGCCATTCCAAATTCAACACGGCGGCCATTCTAACAATGGGTAGTTGCGATGGTGCCTGCAAGGAAGCTCTGGACCGCCTCGAAAAACAGAAAGTCGGCCTCAATTATTGCCGCGTGAGGGGGTTTCCGTTCACTGATGCTGTGCGCGAGTTCATCGACGAGCATGAAGTCGTTTACGTCGTAGAACAGAATCGAGACGCGCAATTGCGTACGCTGCTGATTAACGACATTGAGGCGGATCAAAGAAAACTTGTACCACTGCTGCACTATGATGGCATGCCAATAAACGCGGGCTTTGTCGTCGATGGGGTTCTTGAGGAAATCGCCAAAGGGCGAGCTGCATGATCAGGATGACATTGTGACCTATATTGCCAAGCCCAAAATTTCACACCCGAGTCTGCCGAAGAACGAGCTCGGTCTGACGACGCGCGACTACGAAGGCGTGGTGTCCACGCTGTGCGCGGGTTGCGGACATGACTCGGTCACGGCGGCACTTATCCAGGCAGTCTTTGAGCTCGACATTAAGCCACACATGCTGGCCAAGATGAGTGGCATTGGCTGCTCATCGAAGACACCGGCCTATTTTGTCAGCCAGGCTCATGGTTTTAACTCGGTACATGGGCGCATGCCTTCTGTTACTACCGGTGCGAACGCGGCCAATCGCGATATGACGTACATCGGCGTCTCGGGTGACGGTGATTCGTTGTCCATCGGTGTTGGCCAGTTCGTGCATGCGATCCGGCGTAACCTCAACATGTGTTACCTGATCGAGAACAATGGCGTGTACGGGCTGACGAAGGGCCAGTTTTCTGCGTCCGCGGACATTGGCAGCAAACCCAAAAAGGGTTTGCCCAATCAGCAGGAGCCGATCGATCCCGCGAGCACTGCGCTGGCACTTGGCGCTACCTATATCGCGCGCAGTTTTTCGGGTGACAAGGAGCAGCTGATTCCTCTTATCAAGGGTGCGATCATGCACTCCGGGTTCTCACTGGTCGATATCATCAGCCCTTGCGTGACATTCAATGACCACGAAGGGTCGACGAAAAGCTACGCGCACACGCGCGAGTTTTATCATCACGTCGCCAATATTGACTATGTCCAACCGTCGGAAGAAATCACTGCCTCCTACGCAGAAGGAGAGGCGATACCGATTCATTTGCGTGGCGGTGACACGATCGTATTGCGCAAGGTCGATCGTGATTACGATCCGACCAGTCGTGCCGATGCCTTCAAATATCTTCGTGACCGCTTCAATGTGGGAGAGATCACAACCGGACTGTTGTACGTGAATGAGGATCGTGCGGAAATGCATGAACTGATGCACAACATCGATACGCCGCTTTCACAGTTGCCGTATGAAGGGCTGCATCCCGGCAACGACGAATTGCTGAAGCTGCAGGGCCGCTATCGCTAGGTTTGCGCCGGTCTGGAGACTCACGCACCCGATGCGTTAAACTGCCGGCCTGAACCCGGGGCGGAGTAGGGTATGGCGAGCAGTAGACGTGAGTTCATCAAGGCGGGTGCTATCGGTGCAGCCGCAGCTGCGACAGGTCTGCCGTTAGCGAGTTTTGCCGATGGCAAAGAGGCCACGCAAGGGCGACCCCTCAATATACTGATTCTGGGCGGTACGGGTTTCATTGGGCCGCACATGGTGCGCGAAGCTTTGCGCCGCGGCCACTCGGTGACCTTATTCAATCGCGGTAAATCGAACAACACGTTATTCCCCGATCTCGAGACGATTAAAGGTGATCGTGACAATGGCCTGGACGGTCTGAAGGATCGCAAATGGGACGCTGTCATCGACAACTCGGGGTATGTCCCGAGGCATGTTGAGGACTCGACACGCCTGCTGGCACCTAATGTCTCGCGGTACGTGTTTATTTCAACGGTCTCGGTCTACGACGACCTCAGCACCCCGAATCATGAAGATTCTCCCCTCGCGACGCTGGCCGATGAGACCGTCGAAGAGGTCACTGGCGAAACCTACGGTGGGCTCAAAGCGCTATGTGAGCGACGTGCTGCTGCCGAAATCGATGCCGATAAGCTCGCGGTGCTGCGCCCCACTTATATTTGCGGCCCCGGCGATCATACAGACCGCTTCTCGTACTGGCCGATTCGAACCCGCAAAGGCGGTGAGATGCTCTGGCCCGGATCGCCGGACGATAGTGTCCAGATTATCGATGTCAGGGACCTCGCGAATTTCACAGTGGATTGTGTCGACCGCGAGATCCACGGCACCTACAACATGGTGAACGCAAATTCGTACAGCATGGGCGGGTTGCTCGAGGACTGTCGGGCAGTGACTGCTGCAAGTGTCGATCCCGTCTGGATTGACCCTGATTTCGCGGAGAGCAAGGGGCTTGCCGGTGGTCGAGATTTTCCGATCTGGCACGGATCAGACGGCTTCGCGAAACTTAGTACCGATCGGGCGGTACGCGCGGGCATGCACAACCGACCGGAACGTGAGACTGCTCGTGACCTGCTCGCCTGGTGGGACACCTTGCCCGCCGAGAGAGCCGCCAGCACTCGTGCCGGGCTGTCGGCCGAGAAAGAGGCTGAGGTTCTCGCAGCGTGGAAAGCGCGCGGCACTAGCTAGTCCCAGATTCGTTTCCACCAGGGTTCTTTAACCGTCTCGGGACGAATGCCGCCGGCGAACGGGATCTTCCCGCGGATGTCGGCAATGTCCCAGCCTGTCATGTTCGCGAGCAATTGTGCCTCGCGTTCCTGGCGCTCCCGAACACTGGCGTCGTATTGCGTCAGGTCGCAGCTGGCTTCGCCTTTCCAGGGATGACGAATGACGTAGCGCCCCTGGTAATTCTGTCGATCACCTGTTTCCTGGAACATCAGGTCTTCAGGAAAGTGCTCGGCGTCGTAACGTAGGTGCAGTCGGGTTACGAACACATTCTGTGCCCGGGGCTGCATCCTGCGCTGTGCCTCCTGTTCGTTGTCGCCGAGCCAGAAAACACCCAGCTTGCGTAATTCCTCATGGCTTAGCGGATCAGCTGCACAGGGATCGCACCACGCCATGTCCCAGGCATATTCGAGGAAAACGGCACGTTCATTTTCCTTCTGGGTTTGCCGGGTAAACATATCGCGGTAGAAGTCCGCGAACTCGCCTTCCACGAACTCCGGCACCTCAACGTTGGTCGGTAATTTGACTGTTCGATAGTTCGTCGTTTCAACCCGGCCCGTACGTGTGAGCGCGTAAACATACAGTTCCTGCTTGCCTTGCGCGTTGAGCGTGCCGAGACGGATGGGGAGCATGAATTTGTTGCTTTCATACGCGACCTGCAGTGGGCGCAGGTATTGGAAGCCGAGCTTCGACTGTTCCTGGATATTTACCCGGGCCACGAAAAACCGCATGCCCTGGCCGAGATAGCTGTCTACGACGCGCTCTGCGCCGCTCGGAATGTTATAGCCGTTTTCGTTGAGCCAGCGAATCAGGCCGTTACTTTGATTGGCGGACAGGATAAGAATGTCGTACTCGCCGACCGTATAGCTGGCCTCGATCGTCACTCCCCGAGAGCGCGCCGAGCGTTTCAACTCCTTCGCGGCGGCTGGCAAAGCCGCATCCTGACTCATCAACTCTTCGCGGTCATAGCGCGCGCAGGGGTCGCCATCGTGGTATTCGACGAGGCGGGGCGAGGTGTAAGCATCGAGATGCTGAATGATGGCCCGGTCACCGACGTTGATCTGTTCACGTTCGATCATGCTGGGTACTGGAATGACGACGGCAAAATCTCTGGCCTCACCCTCGAAATCATTTGCCATGGTGATGACCGTCCTGTTGTCGTCGCGGACCAGCACCACCTGGGAGGCCCGGTTGAACAGGCTCGTGTCGGCCCTGGCAACGTAAAAGCCGCAGAAAGCCTGAGCCGTGGTCGTCACCATGACCGTCACAAGTGCTGTGAGTGTAGTAATAAAAAACTTCATGTCTGAACTCCTTTAAGGTGAGTGCTCGATTGAGCGTCGGGGTTTTCCCACCGGTAATGCGTTCCTTGCAGCAAGGCATCGATCACAGGGACAAGCGGGGCGGACAGAATCAGCGCGAGAATCGGCCCGTTCGGCTGGTAGAAAATGAACTGGATGGTGAACGCAACAGCAGCGACGAGCGCAGCAAACACCACGCGCCCGATGGCCGCATCAGGCGTCGTCTTCGGGTCCGAGATCATGAAGAACGCGAAGATCAGCAGCGCGCCGTTCTGCAGTTGGTGCACAGGTATCGATATCGGGTCGCCCAACCAGAGCGCGCGACCGAACAGCAACGCGCCGTAACAGGCGAGGAAGGCGATGGTTGTTTCGGCGCGCCTGGCCCGCGTCAGGACCAGAAAGCCGAGGCACGCCAGGCCGAACGCCCCAATCGCCGCGCTGCCCCACTGCCCTGATGACACCCAGGCATAGTCGCTGAGTAGCATCAGCGTAACCAGTGCCGCATTGGCGGGATTGAACACATGTTTACCATTGACGCGTATTATGAATTTGCTGCTGATGGCGATGGCAGCTGCGGCGACCGCGAGTGCGATAAGTTCGGTTCTGAGCAACAATGTCAGGGAGAGCGAGGTAATCAGCGCACTCATCGGGTCGAAGCGCGGCAGACCCGAGAGTCGGCTGCAAATGAACTGGGCGGCCTGGGCCGTCAGGATGATCGCGACAGCGTTTTGCCACCGAATGCCGAAGTCGAGAACGAATACGCCGATGCCGAGCAGGGTCGTCAGCACAGCGACCTGGTAATAACGGGGATCGGCCAGTCTGGATATCAGTTTCATGCCCGTTGTAAACGGGGGATTCCGGGGTTTGGGTCTAATCGACTCCGATAGGCGAATTTAATATCGATAAAAACAAAGAGTTAGGATTCTGCATCCAATCCGGTCGTGGCGTGCATCTTACGGGTGAAGACTGCTGATGCAGATGATGAGTTAGAGGAGATAAGACAGTGACAGGTGAATGGATTGGATTTGCGGCCGTAGTAGGACCGGCTATTTTATTGGGGATATTTTTCTGGCTGCGTTTTCGCGCTCGTCGGGACATGCAGGATACGATTCGTATCGCACTGGATAAAGGCCACGAATTGAGCCCGGAATTAATCGATCGACTTGGGCACCCGAAGGCGCCAAAGGACAGAGATTTCCGGCTCGGAGTTATCTGGCTTGCCGTTGCCATCAGTATCGCGTTGTTCGGATTGGTTATTCCAGAGGAGGAAGCGACGCAGCCATTACTCGGGATTGCGGCATTTCCCCTTTTGATCGGTATCGCTTACCTGGTACTGAACAAATTCGCGAAGCGAGACGATTAAGGACGCTTCGACTTGGCCTGGGGAGAAGATCACGAGCTCGTAGCGAAGGTGGTGTCCACACAGGATACCCAGGCCTTCGGCGAGCTCATCCGACGCCACCAGTCGCATGTGCGGAACTTTCTGCGCAAGCTGACTGGGGACTTCAATGCCGCGGACGATCTTGCACAGGACTGCTTCATGCGTGCGTGGGACAAACTGCACACGTACTCGGGCAGTGGCTCATTTATCGGCTGGCTATTAAAGGTCGCCTACACAACCTTCCTCCAGTCGAAGCGCAAGTCGAAGCGCTATGCGGAGATCCTGGAACAGGTTGGTCATGTCTCGGTTGTGGAATCGCGTACCCACACGTTACAGGCTGATGAAGTCACCGACCTGGACAAGTTTCTCGCGGTGTTGTCTGAGGAGGAACGAGCAATCATGGTTATGTCGTATGCCTGTGGTTTGTCGCACCGTGAAATCAGCGACGCCACATCAATGCCGGTTGGTAGCGTGAAATCGGTGATATTTCGTGGTAAAGAAAAGATCAGGACAAGTTTTGATATCAAAGATCATCAACATGGCTGAGCGAATGAAAGACGAACAGGATCGCTTGCTTGAGTCGATGTTCGAATCGTCGCCGATTGCGGATAACGGTTTCAGCAGGAGTATTGTCAGGCGAATCCGGCGCAAGCTCTGGATTCGACGGCTTATTTTGCCGGCCGCGGTGCTACTGGGCGGCCTGGTGGCGTATCAACCGCTGGCGGCACTCATCAAGACCCTGTACCCGCTGTTGCAGAACATCACGGGGGATTTCTTGCCTTCGATTTCGGGAAGTCTGCCGTCGCTGCAGCTGATCGTAACGGGTGCGCTGCTTCTCGCCGTGGCGCTGTTCTCGTTAAACATGATCGAGGATTAGCGCGTTTTCATTGTCTTGGCATGGGCGCTCGGTTACATTGCGCCCATGACCCTTCGTGACAAAGTCGAGGCTCGATTGCCTAACTGGGAACGCTGGTACCCCAGTCTGTTCGATGCTGCAAGCGATCTCGGTATTATCAAAGCCGAAGTTTGCGACCCTAATTCCCTCCTGCTGACGCGCCGCCACGCGAAAGTTCGCCAACGTGCAGAAGATGCGCACCGCGAGAAATGGGGCGGCAAAGCCGAGGATTAGACATGCCTTTTGATATCGCCGCGGTGCGCGCGCAATTTCCGGCGCTCGCCATAAAAGACAACGGCCAACGCCGTATCTACTTTGACAACCCTGCCGGCACCCAGGTGCCTGCCAGCGTCGCGAACGCAATGTCCGCTTGCCTTTTCGAGGCCAACGCGAATCAGGGCGGTTACTTTGCCTCGTCAATTGCCGCGGACAAGATTGTCGAGAGCGCCCGCGAAGCCATGGCGGATCTGCTCAATGCACCGTCGGGCAGCGAGATAATCTTCGGCCAGAACATGACGACGATCACGTTGCACCTGTCGCGCTCGATCGGGCAAATGTTCGAAGCTGGAGACGAAATTATCCTGTCGCGCATGGATCATGATGCCAACGTGTGGCCCTGGGTGCTGATGGCGCGCGACATGGGCCTCGAGGTCAAATGGCTGCCATTCAGTCCTCAGACGTTTGAGTTCGATCTTGACGAACTCGACAATTTGCTGACTGAGCGCACGCGCCTCGTCTGCGTGGGCGGTGCCAGCAATCTTACTGGCACGATTAACGATGTTAATTCCATATGCGCGAAAGCTCGCGCGGCCGGTGCGCTGACTTTCATTGACGGCGTGCAGTCTGTGCCCCATGTCTTGACAGATGTGCAGGCGATCGGCTGTGATTTTCTCGTTTGTTCTCCATACAAGTTTTTCGGTCCACATCAGGGCGTTCTCTGGGGTCGTCGCGAAGTTCTGGAGAAGCTGGAGCCTTATAAGGTCAGGCCGGCACCGAGCGAACTGCCGGACTGTTTCGAAACCGGTACGCAAAGTCATGAGGGTTTTGCCGGTATCAAGGCGGCTGTCGGCTACTTCGAGTGGATCGGCACTTCAATGGCAGGTGCCGTTGGTGGACGAGAGGCCCTGCGAGCGGCTATGGAGTTGCTGTTCGACTATGAAAAGACACTGGCGACGCACCTGATCGATGGACTGACGGCAATTGATGGGGTCACCGTTCAGGGTATTTCCGCGGCGGACGCCATGGATCGACGCGTGCCAACGGTCTCATTCACGCACGCAACTGCCGTGCCGGCACGTGTAGCCGAGTCACTTGCGCAGCAGAACATCTTTGTCTGGAGTGGTCACAATTACGCGCTGGAAGTGGCTAAGACGCTCGGTATTTACGAGTCGGGCGGCGCAGTGCGGGTGGGGCCTGTGCACTACAACAGCACGGAAGAAATTGACGAATTGCTGGCCGCATTGCCACAAGTTCTGTCTGCGTAAACAGAGAAAGCCGCATTGCTGCGGCTTTCCGTGGAATCAAATACCTGAAAAGGAAGGCTAGCGAAGCGAGTGGCGGTGTTCCATCAATCGCGTCAGACCCACAGGTTTTTCAGATACCTTTGTTATCCCACAAGACATGGATCACCTCCTTTTATTTGTTTGCCCGGAGTCAGTATCTCTTGGAAATCAACAAATTCCAAGGGAAAATTTAAGTGGCAAATATGCCTTCAATTCGACGCATTTTGTGGGTTATTATTGACGGCCTGCCTCGGGATGCAGCCCGCAATAATTCAAAGAGAGTAAATAATGGCAATTGCAGATCTCAATTACGTACTGAAGTTGTTCGGTGGCGCCGATGTCAGCGAAGACCATTTGAATGAGTTGTTCCAGGAAGTACTGCTCATGACGTTGGCGCGAGCCGCGGATGCCGACATAAGCATCCAGCACGTTGAGGTCGAGAGAATCCAGGAAATCCTGAAGGAACATACGGGGAAGGATTTCAGTTCGGCCGATGTTCGCGTCGCGGCGCGTGCGGAGCTTTACGCGGAAGCCTCTCTTGTCAAATACCTCCGCGGCGCGCAAAAGAAGCTCAGCGATGCGCAGCGCACTCAGGTCGTACAGGCGTTGGCGGATGTATTCCGCAGTGACTCGACGGTCAGCGGGCTAGAGATCGACTTCTTTAACAACGTTGTATCCGCGCTGGATGTTACGCCGGCGCAGATTGCCGGACTGGTCGCCGGAGACGTCTAACTCGAAGCGTAGAGAAACAGTTAAGAAAACGGGCCTCGATGGCCCGTTTTTTTTGGCCGTGCGTTGCCTCAGACTTCAGCCTTGCGTGCCTCGCCGCGATACATGACGAAGATACCTGATGAGATGATAATCAGCGCGCCGATGACGACCCATCTGTCCGGCACCTCGTCCCAGATCATGAATCCCGCGATGGCCCCGGCAACCAGGGCGATATATTCGAGTGGCGCGAGAATCGCCGGCGATACCGCCCGGTAGCCATTTATGAAACCAACCCATGCCACGATGGAGCACGCAGCAGCGCCGACAATAAGCGTCCAGCCTCGCAGGTCAGGTGTCAGCCAGGACCCGGAGTCAAAAAACACGCAGGACACCGCGAGCGGGCCAAGCAGAACATAGAATGAAAGGGACAGTGTCGATTCGGTGCCGCCGAGTCGTCGCGCCGTAATTGCCTGGCTGGCGTAACAAAAGGCCGCTATCAGGACCGCAATGGCGGCGAACGAGAGCTCACCGCGGCCAGGCCGTAACATCACGAGCACGCCAATAAAGCCGATGACAACCGCCGTCCATCGCCGCCAACCAACTTCATCGCCGAGAAAGATTGCGGATAGCGCCGTCACAATCAACGGCGCGGTATAGCCGAGTGTCAACGCGTTGACGAGAGGCATGCGTGCCAGTCCGTAGAAAAATCCGAACATGGCGCCGATGGCAAGAATCGACCGAACGACGTGCCAACCAGCCTCGTGGGTGCGCAGAGACTTGAACCCACCAAAGCGAGGTGCAATGACGAGCATGATCATGATCGCGATGCTGCTGCGCAGCATGACGAATTGCACAAGTGGATAGGTTTGCAGAAGTTCCTTGGCACACAGGTCAAGTCCGAATCCACCGGCAACCCCCAAAAGCAGCCATGCAGCAGCCCGCGGTATGTTGTCCTGTTCTTGATTGAATGACATGGATCGTTATTTGTGAGCAAGGTGAACGCAGGCTGAACATGGTCGCACGCATTTGTGCTACTGCCTACAGGGTTCAGCATGGATTCAGCGTTGCGGGCGCTTAATGGTGTTAAGCAACGAGAGGACACCGTGATGAAAAACGCAACCCGAATAGTTGTAGCGATCAGCCTGCTGCTGGTTGCGGCCATCAGTATGGCGCAGACAATTCCCGAACCCAGACAAAGCCTGACGTCGCAGGGTAAGGACATTACTCGTGGCGGCGTCGTGGATGGCAAAGTCTCATTTGATGAGTTTGACGAGTTGCAGATAATCGGTGGGCGCACCGCGAAGGATCGGCGTTCTGTACAACAGAAAAACGGCGTTGTTGCAGTGCAGTCGGGCGACCCGAACGTGTGGTTCTACGAGGTTGACGTCGTCCTGTTTTCAGACCTTGATCGTGACGGCTTTTACGCCGGCATCGACCTGCTTTTCGACGCAGACACGACCTATGTAGCGATCGACGTTTACGCTGTGCTCTACCTGAGTTATGAGTACGGTCCGTGGAACGAATACGCGTCGACAGACGATTTCACGCTATATGGCAGCACAAGTGCCGATGACTACATCGTCGAGACCGAACTCGTCGCCGGATATCCGACGGGTAACTACGACATTTTGATCGAGCTGTTCGATGCCTACGACGGTACCTACCTCGCGAGCATTGGGCCGGAGGAAGCCTCCGAGCTGGCATTACTGCCGCTCGAAGACTCGAACCTGGACGCGGTCACAACCGGGCATACTCACGTTGTCGTAAGTTCAGGCGGTGGCTCGCTTGGCTGGTTCTTATTGCTCGGGTTGCTGGCCGTGCGCATGACTTTTCGGCTCCAGGCAGCAAGGCTGTCGAAGTAGAGATACAACGCGGGTACGACGAGCAATGATACGACCGTCGAGAACGCCAGCCCGCCGATGATTGCCCTCGCCATCGGGTAGTACGGAGGACCGTCTCCCCCGACCTGCGTAGTGCCCATGGCGAGGGGCGCCAGACCGACAATGGTGGTTGCAACAGTCATCAGGATAGGTCGCAGGCGATCCCGTCCAGCAATAACAATCGACTCCTCCCTGGCCACGCCTTCCTGTCGAAGGTTATTTATGTGGTCGACCAGCACGATGCCATTATTCACGACTACCCCGATCAGGATCATGATGCCGATCATCGCCATAAACGAAAACGTTGTGCCGGTCGCCGCAAAGAACAGAAAGACGCCGAGGATGGAAAATACGATTGAGCCGAGAATGATGGAAAACGGCAGTAGCATTGATTCGAACAGGGCGGCCATGACCAGGAAAATACACGCGACTCCCAATATAATATTGGTCATCATCATATTCGCGGTCTCATCCTGGCGCTCAAACCCACGGCCTTCCTTCCAACTGTAACCAGGTGGCAGGTCGATCTGGCTCATCAGGCTTTTTACCCGTGGCCGCACATCGTCGCTGGTGACCTCATCCTCAAGATTGGCCTGGATAATTACAGCGGTCTGCCGATCCGTACGTTGAATCGTATCCGGCGACTTGCTGATGTGCATTGTGGCCACGCTGCCAAGCGTGATGCGTTGTCCGTCAGGCGTGTACAGCGGCAAATCGGCGAGCTGCTCGACACTTTGTTTGTCGTCCTCGCGGAAGGCCAGTCGCACATCGACCTCACCTGCGTCATCACGGAACTCCCTGAGATTCTCGCCGCGCATGGCAACTGCGATCGACTGTGCGATCTCTGCCGTCGACAGACCGGAGTTCGCCGCACGTGCCCGATCGATAGTGACACGGATCTCGCGGTCGCCGGACTCTGCGTCCGTCTGGACATCCTTGAGGCCTTCAACCGCCGATAGTGCACGCACGATGTCCACACTCAGCTCGTTCAGGATTTCGGTCGAGTCGCCGCTAACCTGAATAGAGAATCCCTCGCCACCGCCCTGTTGGTCGAATTGAAAACTCGGCTTGCCGATCGCGATAGACGGAAGATCTTTTTCAATGAGATCGATAATCTCACGCGTGGACAGGGTTGCATCTTCTTCATCCGTTAACAGGATGGTGGATTCTGCACGGCCCTGATCGTAATAGCTGTAGATCGAGCGAATATTGAATTCGTCTTTGCGGGCGTAGAGGTACTCCTCGATCGTGTCGACAGTCGCCTCAATACGTTCAAGCGAATGCTGTCCTTCAACGTGATAAGGCATGAACAAGCGGCGCCCGACATCCTGCGGGAACATATCGAATTTCACGAGCCCCAGCATCATCGGCAGTATACCGATGATGCAGATCAGCAAAATGCTCAGCGCTGTCCACCAGCGATGGCCGATGATCCATTTCAGTGCGGCAACGTAGCGGTTCGTAAGGCGCGAGATCCAGGCACCCGTTTTCGGCTGTGGTGGCACGGCTACGCGCGCCGCGAGCATCGGCACCAGCGTTTGTGCAATCAGCAGTGAAGCAATCAGGGCCACGATAATTGTGACCGCAACATGAGTCAGAAATATGGTCATGTCCGTCCGCGCGCCGAATACCATAGGCGCAAACACGATAATGGTTGTCATCGTGCCAGCGATTACGGCCAGTCCGACTTCCTTGACGCCATTGATTGTCGAGGTAAATGGCTGGCCCGGCTTTTCAGTGCGATGCCGAAAAATGCTTTCGGTGATGACGACAGCGTTGTCGACGAGCATACCTACGGCAAGCATCAGGCCCATCATTGACAGGATATTCAGCGTCAGTCCGGCAAAATAAAGAGCGCCGAGCGTAATCAGCAGTGAGAAAGGCACGGATGCCGTTACGATCAGGGTAGTCGTGGCCTGGCGCAGAAACAGGTAGAGAACGACTAGTGCCAGTAACCCACCGAGCATGCCGGCGTCCAACAAGTCTGCAAGCGATTCGCGAACACTGTCGCCCTGGTTATCCAGCGAGAAGATATTGATGCCCTGCATCTGCGGCAGCTGTCCGATCTTCTCGACCTCCGCAATGACCCGGTCTGTAACGTCGACCAGGTTGGATCCCGTGGTCTTGCTGACTGCGACGCCGATTGCGTAGTCCTGGTCAAGGTGACGTCCATAGTTGCGCTCCGGTGTGCGCAACTCGATATCCGCAACATCGCGCAACCGCAACCCGGCAGCTGTGATGGTCAGGTCCTCGATTTCCCCAACCGATGAAAACTCACCACTCGGGCGAACACTGAAACGTTCGCCACCCGCTGTGATTTTTCCAGCGCTAACGGCAAAGTTACTGCTGAGTAGCAGGTTTCGAATTGTGGCGATATCGATCCCGTAGGCGGCCAGCATGTCAGGCCTTAGCAGAATTCGGATCTCGCGAGGATCCACGCCCTGCAGATCAACACGCGAGACGCCATCGAGACGCTCGAGGCGGCGCTTCAGTACGCGGTCGAGCAGTTCATAACTATCCGACAGGTCGCGCTCGCTGGAAATACGCAGCTGGAGCACAGGCTGGTCGCCCAGGGACCCCGTAAATACGAAGACCCGGCGGACATCATCGGGCAGCAAATGGCGAATACCATCGACTTTGGCTCGTGCTTCGATACCTTTGGCACCCATGCTCTGGTCCCAGCCGAACTGCAGGAATATTTCCGCTTGTCCGTCACTGGAGCTTGAGTACATGCGCTCGACACCTGACAACGTCGCGAGAGCCTCCTCGACCGGGCGAGTAATCAGGCGCTCTACTTCCTCAGGGGTCGATCCGGGGTACGGAACCTGAATAAAGATGCCAGGAAACTCGATGTCCGGGAATTTTTCGAGGGGCAACAGGCGCGATGCAATCAGGCCGACCAGCGCCAGTGCGACGAAAACAACCACGGTTGTTACTGGTCGATGCAGTGAGATCTCGGTGTGCTTCATTGCGCTGTCGCACCGGACTCGGATGCGGGCACAGGCCACCGCTTGCGGTCCATGAGTGAATACACGACCGGGATAACCACGAGCGTCAGCAGCGTCGAGACCACGAGTCCGCCGATTACTGTGATTGCCATCGGCGTGCGCACCTCCGACCCTTCGCCGAAGCCCATGGCCATCGGCAGCAGGCCCAGCGCGGTTGTCAGTGACGTCATTAGAATCGGCCGCAGGCGCGCCTTGCCGGCTTCCATGATGGCGTCGAAACGTTCAGCTCCCTGCGCGCGTAGCTGGTTAATCAGGTCCACGAGCACAATGGCGTTGTTGACTACAATGCCGGCCAGCATGATGACGCCGATCAGTGCAACGATATTGACGGTGGTCCCTGTCAGGAACAGCGCCAGTACTGCGCCGACCAGTGCAAGTGGAATCGTGAAGAGAATCACGAAGGGATGAATGAGCGATTCGAACTGGGACGCCATCACGAGATAAACGAGGAAAACGGCAAGAATCAGTGCGAACTGCATGGATTCAAACGACTCCTCCATCTCCTCGCTCTGCCCCGACACCATCGCCGTAATGCCGGCTGGCATCGGTGTCCGGCTCACGATGTTACCGGCTTCTGCCGCGGCCGCGCCGAGATCGCCATAAGCGAGATTCGCCGTAATAATGGCGACACGTTCCTGTGCAACGCGCCGAATCTCGGCCGGCCCCTGCGAGACAATAACCTCTGCCACAGCATCGAGCGTTACGGGGCGGTCGGATTGCGGGTTGACGATCAGCCTGCGGATCTCTTCGATGCTTGAGCGGCGCGTATCGACGCTACGTACGAGTACGTCGATCTTCTTGTCGCGCCACGTGTAGCGGGTGGCGAGTTCGCCACGCACATTGGACACGACGCGGTTTGCGATATCGCGCACGGCGAGGCCGAGTTTTGCGGCGCGCTCCTGGTCGAAAACGATCTGTATTTCGGGATTGCCGCGCTCGACAGTGGTCTTGACGTCCGTAAACCGATCGGACGTCGACATTTCCTGAACCACCAGGTTGCTGACGCGCGCAAGCGCGTCCAGGTCATAGCCAGATATCTCAATCTGCAGCGGGCTGGCAAATGAGAGCAGTGCGGGGCGGCTAAACTCATATTGCACGCCTGGCAGTCGAGAAAGCTCGCGGCGCATGGCATCCATGGCACCGTTCTCAGCATCGCGTCCGGCACCGGGAGACAACTGCACGCTTAGCGACCCGGTATTGTCGCCGGCATCAACCGGATTGGCATCCAGTCGATTACCTGTTCCGGCAACTGAGTAGTTCAGCGCAATAGCGTCAATGTCACTGGCAGCGCGTTGCGCTACCTGGATTGCACGGTCCGTTTCCGACAACGGCGCACCCGGCGCAAGCCTCAGGTCGACGTCGAACTCGCCCTGCGAAAATTGAGGAATGAGTTCCGTACCCAGGCGCGGAACGAGCGACATGGTGGCTGCGAAGATGACCAGTGCCGCGATGATGACGGTCGCGCGATGGTTGAGCGACCAGCGCAGCGTGCCGGGGTAAACCGCAGCAACTGCCCGGTAAAGACGTTGGAAAAGCCAGGTCGGCACCCATAACAGCGCCCACATTATCCAGCTGACTATCCCGAACAGGAACCTGGAGGCCCGCACTATCATGACTGAAACAAAGGTAATAACGCGGACGATGAATGCGACTATGCGCTTCAGGAAGAGAACAATGCGCGACTTCGATTCGACTGCAAAACCATCGCTTTCAGCCTCCCCCTCATAGCGGCCGGGTGCACGCAGGGACGCCAGCATCGGGATGAGCGTCAACGCGACGATCAGGGAAAAGATCAGGGCGAATGTCACCGTCAGCGCCTGGTCGCGGAACAGCTGTCCGGCGATACCGCTGATGAAAACCATCGGGAAGAACACGGCGATGGTCGTCAACGTTGCCGCGACGACTGCGCCGGCAACCTCGGCCGTGCCGTTCTGTGCTGCCTCGACGATATCCTGACCCTGTTCCTTCTTACGTACGATGTTCTCGAGGACGACGATTGAGTTGTCGACAAGCATGCCGACAGCGAGCGCTATGCCGCCGAGCGACATGATGTTGAGTGAAATGTTGTTGGTGTACATCAGCAGGAACGTGCCGATAACGGAAACAGGGATGGCAATTCCAACGATTGTGGTTGCCCGCGAATCGCGCAGGAAACCGTACAGGACAAGAATTGCAATCAGGCCGCCCAGGATTGCGGCAAGGCGTACATCATCGACCGCAGACGATATGAAGGTCGACTGGTCGTGAATTTTGACGATGTCTATATCATCCGGCAGCGCCTCGCGTAGCGCTTGGATCCGTTGCTCGATCCGGTTCGCAACCTGCACGGTGTTGGCATCGCCTTCCTTGTACACGGCCAGTTCCACGGACTCCTGGCCGCGAACCCGCGTAATCGCTTCACGTTCCTTGTAACCACGCTCAACGGTCGCGACATCGCGCAGATAAACAGGTCGGTCGGCGACATACGCAACAATCGCATCGCGAAATTCATCGACGCTCTGGAATTCGTTAAGGGTACGCACGAGGAACCGCTGATTGCCCTCTTCGAGGCGCCCACCCGACAGGTTCACATTTTCGGCCCGAATGCGGGCGGCGATTTGTTCGATACTTATGCCAAGCTGCGAGAGTTTCTGCTGGTCGACGCGAATCTGGATTTCATCTTCGAGGCCGCCACTGACCTTCACGGCGGCGGTACCTTCCTGCGCTTCGAGGTCGGTCTTGATGCGGTCCTCAGCCAGGCGTCGAAGTGCCTTCAGGCGCTCCTCACTGGTGTCCGCCGCGGCGTCACTCGATTCCTTGTACAGCAGGCCGAGCCGGACAATGGGTTCGGAAGAGGGGTCAAAACGCAGCAGCAACGGACGACTGGCTTCGAGCGGCAAGAACAGGACGTCGAGTTTCTCGCGGACATCGACGCCCGCGATGTCCATGTTCGTGCCCCAGAGAAATTCGACGGTAACGTCGGACTGGCCTGAGCGTG
Organism: Chromatiales bacterium; assembly: GCA_024679535.1. Taxonomy (GTDB): domain Bacteria; phylum Pseudomonadota; class Gammaproteobacteria; order Steroidobacterales; family Woeseiaceae; genus UBA1847. Next base: position 11,081 of record JAIBDF010000034.1, on the reverse strand, counting down.
ATACCGAACGCACCAGGCGCACATTGCGTACAACGCCAACTGATTCTTCAGTCGGCTTGGTCAGGAGATTCTCGATCTCAACCGGGGCGGCGCCGGTCAATTCCGTTCGTATGGTAATCGTCGGGTAGGAAATATCGGGAAGCAGGTTTAGTTTCAGGCGAGACAGGGACACCATGCCGAACAGAATCACTGCGACCGTGAACATGACGATGGTGACGCGACGTTGGGTCGCGATTTCGATTAATCGCCGCATTAGTTGTCCCCATCCGCATCCGCGTTGATAACGGTAACGGTGGCGTCGGGTTTAAGACCAATCTGCCCGACGATAATGACATTGTCGGTTTCTTCGAGGCCATCGACGATTTCGATCATGCCGCTTTCACCATATCCGGTGGTTACGGCGCGGCGTATCGCCTTATCGTCCTCGACGACGAATACGCTCTCGCTCCCCAGTTCCTCCACGATCGCGCTACGTGGAACCTGCAGCACATTTTCATGGCGGTCATAAACGATGCTGATCCGTCCGAACATGCCGGGCTTGATGCGGCGCTCGTTGTCCCGGATTTCGATGGTTATCTTGAACGTGCCGGTTGCCGGATCGACGACGGGGCTCGCTCTCGTCACGGCCGCGATGATGCTCTGCCCGCCCAGGGCGTCAATATCGATGGCCACCGGTTGCCCGGCAAAAATCTGCCCATATTCGCGTTCGGGGATGTGCAGGTACGCCACAAGCGGGTCGAGACCGGTTACCCGGAATAGCGGGTCGCCGATCTTGATCGCGTTGCCCATCTTAATGTAGCGCTCCGAGATGACACCATTGATAGGCGCCCGAATCTGGGTGTAATCGAGCTCCAGACTGGCGAGGTTATAGGAAGCCTGCAGGGCTTCCAGGTCGAATCGCAATTTTTCAAAGTCGCCCTCGGACAGCAGACCCTTTTCGCGAAGATCCTTATTGCGTTCAAAATCGCGTTGCATCTTCTGCAGGCGGGCACGTGACTCATTGAGTTCCAGGCGCAGGCGATCCCCGTCGAGGCGTGCCAGCACCTGTCCCTCGGTAACCTGCGCTCCTTCTTCAACGAGGACCTCGCGAATCTCACCTTTTACCTTGGCAATAACATCTGCTTCCGCGAATGCTTCGATTGGCGCTGTGCCGGAGTACACGGCGACGACATCACCCCGTACGGGAGTACTGGTTTCTACCGGTATGGGCGGGGTTTCTTCCTCGTCCGAGTTCTCTGGTTCGTTGCCCTGCTGGCATGCGCTCAGCAGCAATATACAGGCGAACGCCGCCGAGCTAATGCGATATAGCTTCATGAATTCTCCCTCATGCTTTGCGCCGGACGAGCGGCGCGATATGCTCGTCGCGCGTTAGCCCGCGTAACGGTCCGGAATGGAATTGCTCGCAAGTACCTTGCTGCCGCTGCGAAGACCAGAGTGACCAACCACAACGATGATCTCGTCGTCGCCCAGTCCGTTGAGAATCTCCACGTTTCCGTCGGTCTCTATGCCTGTCTCAACAGCGCGCCGAACCACTTCACCATTATTTACGACGTAAACGGTGCTCTCGTCGTCTTCATCGAGTAATGCTTCTGCGGGAATGACAAGCGCCGCATTATGCCGCTCGTAGGCGACGGTAAAGCGTCCGAACATGCCAGGGGCGAGATTGCCGTCAGCGTTATCGATCACTGCCGTGGCTCGGAACGTGCCATTACGTGAATCGATCGTCGGGCTAATGCGCTGGATAGTAGCCGGGAAGCGTGTTTTTGGCATCGAGGCAACTTCGATGTTGGCCGTGTGGCCGATGTCGAACTTCGAGAGCTCAGACTGCGGAATATGCAGGTGAGCGATGAGTTCCCTCGTATCGGTAATGCGAAAAGCGACGTCGTCAACCGCGAGATTCTGACCGGTTTTTATTTCACGGGAGGCAACGATGCCGGCGATTGGCGCGCGGATCTTCGAATAATCGTAATTCAGCTTCTTGAGTCTGTAGGTAGCTTCGAGTTCTTCGAGGTCGTATAGCAGGCTATCGAACATAGAGGCGCTGATCAGTCCTCGCTTGCTCAGGTCGATATTGCGTTCGTACTCTGTGCGAGCTTGTTCGAGGTTCGCCTGAGCGGCCAGCATTTCGAGACGCAGACGCTCACCGTCGAGGCGAGCCAGCACCTGGCCCGCGACCACGTAGTCGCCTTCTTCAACAAGCAGTTCCACCACTTCGCCGGGCACACGCGCCACGACCGGCGCATCCGCATCAGATGTAATCGTTGCTGTCGCCGCATAGGTCGCATAAATATCGGCGCGGGTGGGTTGAGTAACCTCAACCGGAACCGGGATCGCCGCCTCCATGGTCTCTTTGTCGGTCACGCTGGCCTGACCCGTACCGCAGCCTGTAAGCAGGGCGGATCCCGCGAATGTCAACGTTGCAATGATTGGTGTGATTGCTTTCATGATTCCTAAACCATCTCATTTACTGTTGTAGTGAAGTATAACACTAGTTCGGTATAACGCAACCCGGGGTTTCACACAATTGAGGCTTGACGCCGGTCATTTAAAATCAATGGGTTACGCTTGCCGTAGCCGCAATATCGGTGCTACTCGACTATTAGATGCGCGAGAAGGCGATTTGGATTGGCGGACAGTGAGAAAGTTTTAGGGGCGAATCAGGACTAACCGGCGGAGGAGGCGGACGCGGTGAGCCCCGCGGTACGGCGTGCTTTCCATCGATCCATGAGATTGGCCTGGACCATGAGCAGGCTCGGTGTCAGCCACAACGTCAGAATAGTGGCGAAGGCGAGGCCGCCCGCCACCGACGAGGCCAGTTGTGTCCACCATTGTGAACTCGGAGCACCGATAGAAATATCGCGATCAATAAGGTTGATATTCACGCCCAATACCATTGGCATCAGGCCAATGATGGTCGTCACCGTGGTGAGCAACACCGGACGCAGACGAATTGCACAGGTACGCAGAATCGCGTCGAATGGACGTTCACCTCGACTACGCAATACGTTATAGGTATCGATAAATACGATGTTGTTGTTCACGACAATACCGGCCAGCGTAATTACGCCAACGCTGCTCATGATGACGCCAAATGGCTTGCCCATGAACAAATGGCCAAGGAGCACGCCGCCGGTCGAAAACAGCACGGCAGTCAGGATAAGCCCGGCCTGGTAAATGCTGTTGAATTGGGTCACGAGGATGATCGCCATAATCGCGAGCGCCATTAACATGGCGTTGGCGAGAAAATCCATATCCTCCTGCTGGTCCTCGGTGCTGCCGCTGAACGACCAATTGACTCGCGGGTCGATGTCCAGCTCCGGCACGCTGGCTTTCAGGCCGCGCACCACATCGTCGACGAGTACGCCAGGTGCGGTATCGGCATCGATTGCCAACGTTCGACGCATGTCGATACGACGAATCGTGCCAACCTTCTGGGCTGGCACCCGATCAATAAAAGTGCTGATCGGCACTTGCCCGTCCGGTGTGGGAATGCGCAACTCATCTATCTGCGAAAGATTACGACTTGCGGTCGGGTAGCGAACACGAATATCGATTTCGTCATCACTGTCATCCGGGCGGTATTCACCGATCTTGATGCCGTTGGTGACGAGCTGCACCATGGCGCCGACCAGCGAGATATCCGCGCCGAAGCGTGCGGCTTCGGCACGATCAACTTTGATCTGCCACTCGATACCGGGGAGGGGACGACTGTCTTCAATATTGACGATCGAATCGTTTTCTTCCATGTGCGCACGGACGCGCTCAACCGCGGTGCTCAACTGGTCGTTGAAGCGGGAGGAAAACTCAATACGAATCGGCTTGCCCATGGGCGGCCCAGAATCTGGTTTTCTCGTTTCAATACGGATACCCACAAGGTCTTTCGTACGCTCACGAATCTCCGCCAGTATGTCGTCGGCTGGCCGGCGCAGCTCCCAGTCAACGTAGTTCAGGGTCAGCGAACCGATCTGGTCTTCAGCACCCTGGCCGCTGCCGCCGGTCTTCGCATAGAGAAACTCGATCTCGGGCATACCCAGTACGCGTTCCTCGACCTCTCTGACAAGGCGATCGCGTTCGGCGGTGGACAGGTCGCCACGCGCGCGGATGTCTACCATACCGAAAGGCTGTTCCACCTCCGGAAAGTACTCAATGCCCTTGCCGAAAATAAAAAACGCGGCGTAGACGGACACCAGTAGTCCGGAAACGGCGGCGACGTTCAGCCAGGGATGCCTTAGCGTTCGTTTCAGAAACCGGATGTACCTGCCAGTGATGCCGGTCACCGCGTCGATGTCACCGGTTTCGGCGGCGGCGAGATTCCGACGCGCCTCTTCCGTATTAGCGCCTGTACGTCCGAAGATTGCACCGAGGGTGGGTACAAACAGCAGCGCCATAATCAACGACGCGGACAGCACAGCGATCAGTGTTATGGGAAGATATTTCATGAACTCGCCGGATGTGCCCGGCCACAAGGCGAGTGGCACGAAAGCGGCGAGCGTTGTGCAGGTAGACGCAATGATCGGCCATGACATCCGCACCGCCGCACGTGAGTAAGCATCATGGCGGGACTCGCCTTCCGCCATGCGGCGATCGGCCATTTCTGTTACTACGATCGCACCATCCACAAGCATGCCGACGGCCATGATCAGCGCGAACAGAACCATCATGTTAATCGTTATACCAAACGACCCGATGATCAGAATGCCCATGAGGAAGCTGCCTGGAATAGCGACGCCGACGAGCAGGGCAGAACGAATACCGAGTATGCCGATGATGACGATAAAAACGAGCAACACGGCCGCTATCACGTTGTTCTGCAACTCGGACAGCATGTTGTTAATGTCCTTGGATTTGTCGCGCGACGCGACGATCTCGATGTCAGCGGGCCAGTAGGCAGCCTCTTCGTCGATGATCGCGTTCGCGGCGGCAATCGTATCGATGACATTCGCACGCGACCGCTGCACGACCTCGATGGCAAGCGCGGATTTGCCGTTCAGGCGGGCGACACTTTCAGCGTCTTTGTAGGTGCGCCGGACCTGGGCAATATCCTTGAAGTGCACCACACGGCTGCCGACCGCTTTTATCGGCATGTCGAGCACATCCTCGGCGCTTTCAAAAACACCGGGGACCTTGACTGGGAAACGTCCCTCGCTGCTATGTAACGCACCGGCGGCAACGAGACGATTATTGCGGCTTACGAACTGTATGATCTGCGCCTGGTCGAGGCCGTAGCTCTCCATAGCAAGTGGATCGATAACCACTTCCATGAGTTCCTCGCGGGTTCCGACGAGATTCACCTCGAGCACACCCGTTAGCGCCTCGAGCTTCTCCTTGAGGTCCTTCGCAATGGTTGTGAGCGAACGTTCCGGCACATTGCCCGCAATGTTGAGGACGAGCATCGGATCGAAGCGCGACATCTTTACTTCCTGAACGGTCGGTTCGTCGGTCTCCCCGGGCAGTTTCGCCTGTGCAAGGTCAACTTTCTCGCGTACGTCCTGCAGGGCCTGCTTGGTATCAATACCCGCGTCGAATTCAATCTGCAGGTTTGCGCCGCCCTCATAGGCGCGCGCTATCATTTCCTTGACGCCCTCAATGGAACGCAGTTCCTGCTCCATTGGACGGACCAGGAGACGCTCAGAGTCCTCTGGCGAGATACCGTCGTGTTCGATGCTCACATAGACGATCGGAATTTCGACGTCAGGCTCTGCCTCTTTGGGGATCGTGGTGTACGCGACAACGCCGCCAATCAGGATGACCAGCAACGAAAGCACCACGGTCCGCGACCGCAGCATTGCCAGTTCAATTATATTCATTACCTGGCGTCCTCGGACTCCATGATCGCGACAGCTGTCTCGGCGTCGCTTTCGGGAACCGCATCTACCACGGCGCCGCTGGCAACGTATCCCTGTCCCACGGTAATAATAGTCGCCGTCGGCGGCAGGCCTGCCAGCCAGACCCCATCGCTCGACGACAGAGCAATATCAGCAACAACGAACTCGACTTCACCGCTATCGTTAATGATCTTGACGCCCACATTGCCGGCATCATCGAGCGTCAGCAAAGACGGTGAGACACGATGCGCTAACACGGTCTGCGCAGGAATGCTCAGTTCAGCTGTGCCTCCGGCACGAAGCTTGCCATCTGCATTGGCAACTTCTAACTCAACGGTAAAGGTGCGTGTTGCTTCGTCGGCGACTGGTGCAACATAGCGAATGCGACCTCGCACGGCCTCGCCTGTGGCGAGCCTGGCCTCGGCGATTTCGTCGACATGCACATACTTCGCATCGAACTCTGATACGTTGGCGCTCACAATAATCGTGCGGTTATCGACATAGGTCGCGATGGGATCACCGCGCTTTACGAAATCACCGACTTCGACGTGACGTGCCTGCAGTGCGCCTGCGAACGGCGCCCGAACAGCCATATAGCGTAGATCGAGCTGCGCACGTGTTAATTCTGCACGTGCAGTCTCAAGCAGCGCTATAGCTTCCTGGAGCTGCGCTTCAGATACATAGCTTTCCGATTTGAGCCGCTCTCGTGCTGCGTACTCAACTTCGCGTTGCCGAACGGTCGCCTCAGCTTGCACGAGCCGTGCCGAACGATCACGTTCGTCCAGGCGCACAATTAGATCGCCCGTTTTGAGGCTCGCGCCACGCTCTGCGCCGACGTATTCAACACGACCGTCCGTTTCAGCCGCGAGGTGGGTGATACGTGCGGGCGCGGTCTTGCCGTTGACGACGATTGTGCGCATGACCTCCTCGGCCGACTGCGTGCGAACACGGACCGCATTCCGCGACGCCATAGTTACGGCGGTCTCCGCGGTTGCCTGTTCGGTTTCCTCGTTGCCGTCGAACTGTCCGGATACGACCCAGATCGTGACCACCGAAATGATGCCAGCCGACACGAACCAGGATTTGAATCGATTGATGTTGCCCAATGCCATTGTCTTTATTCCATCTCTAACCCGCCGCAGTTTTGGCGGTTGGTTCTGTCGCCAGCGCGTGGCGATTTTCTTTAATGTAGGTTTCCATCGCGGCAGCGACAGCCTTGCCGAAACCGAGCACGAACTTCGCACCCTCGGGCCAATCGGACATACCCTCTTGTTCGATGTTCCGGAAGAGTTCCTTGTATCGGCCGATTTCGCTGAGCCTGTGGTCGAGGACTGCCTGAATGTTTTCCCTTTCCATCAGGTGGGCAAAGCACATCGTTGCAAGGAACTCGGAGCGAATTTTGTGGCAGGGCTTGGTGTTCTTGAGTGCTTTTAGCAGGAACTGCCGACCCTCTTCAGTGATGCGATAAAGCTTACGGTCAGGCTTACCTTCCTGGGGGATCTCCTCGCAGCTTACATACTGGTGGTCTGCGAGCCAGGAAAGGGCGGGGTATATCGACCCATAGCCAGCGGCAAAAAAGTGGCCGAACGAAGATTCGAACTCTTTCTTGAGGTCGTAGCCTGATGCCGGCCCATCGGTCAGCATGCCGAGACAAACGGTTTTAACATCCATTGTAATCGCGCCTGGCAGCAAGCACTGCCTATATATCGGAACGATGCATAATATCAGTTCGATATATAAAATCCAGTCGTATTGACCCCAAAAAAGACGACAAAGTGTGCGATTTGTGGTGTTTATTCGAAATACTGGGCCATAAAGGGATTGAGCAAGCGCCCGTGTGCGTCGAGCTGGCGACGCATCCTGCAAAAGAAATTCAGGCGATTTGAATACATCTGCTTGCCGAACTCGGCGCGCAGGGCGCGAGACTCACTGAATAGCGGCGTTCCGCCCCAGTTCTCGGCGAATTGAGCGAGGTCGATGACGAAGTCTTCCCAGCCCTTCTCCTGCGTTGATGCCGTCTGTAAGGCGATCAGGGGCTCATCGAAGGATGGGGACAGAATAGCCGACACGTCCCTGGCGACTCGGAAACCTACAACCGGCAGGTCTGTGCGGTAGCCGGACTGTGCCAGCGTATCGCTGCAAAACTCGCGATAAGCCTTGATGACTACGGAGAAGTCGGACGCCGGAAAACACCAGGTCGAACGCAACGCGTTGCGCGGCTTGCGGCGGCCCCGGGTGCCGCTGGTCGTGACGTTATTGCCACTGCGCACGAGGCGCGTGTTGACGAGGCCATGCGTTGCTGCACTGATGCTGTCCATCAGCCGGTATTTCATGGCGGGAATTGGCAGGACGCGGTTCAGTGACTTGAAGACATGGGGCAGCACGGTGCTTTCGCCCCAGTCCTTGAGTTTCCAGGGTGCGTTGTAGGAATTGCCAGGCGTTCGCTCATAACGACGCAGGTCGAGATAGACGCGGTCCATGTGCGGCAACACATAAAATTTGAGACCAATATCGCGACTTGCGAGTCGGTTGGCGACGTCCGCGAATGTCTCGATGGAGAGGCTACGGTGACTTGCTGAAAACGTCGCAATGGGGCGCACTTGCAAGGTAGCTTCGTAAATCGCGCCAAGCATTCCATAACTTAGACGGAATGCATTCAACAGGTGTTTCTGCTGCTCCGAGACTTTCATTAGCTGCCCGGTCGCCGTTATGACTTTCAGATTCATTACCTGCGTCGAAAGATAGGCCGCCTGCCCACCGATACATGCGCCGATACAGGGGGATGCAATCGCGCCACCAACGGTGCGTTCCATCTGGTCGTGATTGCCAATCAGCTCAAGACCCTGATCGGCCAGTGCGCCAACCAGCGTGCCCAGCCGCACGCCAGCTTCAACCTTGACAGTGTGGTTGTAGGTATCGATGTGGACGATACGATCGAGTCTCGTCATGTCGATGATGGTTCCGGCGCTATTGGTATTGCAGTCAGTCGCTGCCGTGCCGGCACCACGGATGCGAATCGGTACCGGCGCATTGTTGGCCGGGTTGAGGCAGCGCATCAGATCCGCGAGGTTTGCAGGAGTGTAGATTTTGGTGGGGGCGGTGCGTCGGATGAACCGGCCAGTGTCGCGAAATCTTGGGGATGCCATCAATGCCTCCAGCGTTGTCAAACTTTGCCAAAGACACCTGAGACGCATCGCTGCGGCGATGCGAGTTCGCGTTGGTGGCCCCGCTGTCCTGGGAAAATCCTTTAGACCGGAAGCTTTGCGACGCTGTCTTTCGACAGGTGTGCCTTTGTCAAACGAATTCCGATCCTTGCACATCGATGAGGGTCACGCAATGAACCAGTTCCACACGTCTGATTCTGTAAAATTGATGATGTATATATGGTCGCAAAGTGGATTAACGGTTGTCAGCGTGAGCCGGTTCCTGAATCATCAGCCACATGGGGATGTTTTCGACATTGGTTGGTAGCCGCCTGCCGCCGAAGTACCAGCGTTTTTTCAAACTCCCCGAACGCAATGAGTCCTGGAAGCCCACGGATACTGAGGGGACGGCACTGGGCGCCGCAGCGACGACTTGGTTGCGGGCCCGGCAAGCGCAGTCGGCGGTGTATCGACTGGATTCCGGCAGCGACGCGCTCGGCGCACGGGTCGGACTGATCGATAAGGCCGAAAGAGCCGTCGATATACAGAGCTACCTGATCAAGGATGACCTGTCGGGAAATCTTGTTGCCCTGCATCTGGCGTCAGCGGCAGACCGCGGAGTGCGCGTGCGGCTGCTGATGGACGACGCGCTCACGGACGAAGTCGACTCCGGCCTGTTGTCGCTCGACGAACATGAGAATATCGAGGTCAGAGTATTCAACCCGTTTCCGCGGCGCAGGTCGCGCTTTATCAGCCTGTTGGCAAATTTCAACATTCTGAATCGCCGCATGCACAACAAGTCGTTCACAGTCGATAATCAGGTGACGATCGTGGGTGGCCGTAATATTGCCGATGAGTACTACCAGACCGGCGGCAAAACCGAGTTCATCGATGAGGACCTGATGGCGATTGGTTTGGTGGTTGACGATGTGTCCGACGGCTTCGATGAATACTGGAACTCCCCCGAAGCGATTCCGATGGATGCGTTCGACAAACTGATCGCACACGGCAGCGTTGCGGATTCGTTGGAAGAAGGACGCAAGTATGTACAACGACACCGGGACGAGCCGTTTCTGCAAGGTGTTAGCGGTGAGCTGATCGATGAGTTCGTCGACGGCCGCCTGGACTTTGTCGCGGCCAAAACCCGAATCGTGCAGGACCATCCTGACAAGGTCCGTAACCTGATGCGCCGCCGCCAGAGTGAGATGAGCGATTACCTGCTGAAACTGGTGTCAGCTGCGCAGCAGGAACTAATTGTCATTTCTCCGTATTTCGTACCGCAGAAACAGGGTGTCGATTTCTTCGGTTCGCTGGTCAGGAAGGGTGTGCGGGTGGTCATCATCAGCAACTCTCTCGCGTCAACCAATCACTCGAGCGTGCATGCCGTTTATGCGCGATACCGCAAGCCGCTGTTGCAGCAGGGGGTAGAGCTGTATGAACTGCGGCCCCGTTTTGAGGCAGTGGCAACAGACACAAAAATCACTTTGCATTCGAAAGTGGCGACCGTCGATCGCAAGCGACTGTTTGTTGGATCATTCAATCTTGACCCGCGCTCGCTGTATCTCAATACCGAGATGGGCATGGAAGTTGAGTCAGACGACCTGGCCGAGTCCATGGCGACGAGCATCCTCGATTCGTTGCCGGACTTTGCCTATAAGCTGCGCCTGTCAGACAGGAACCGGCTGCAGTGGCTGTTACTGACAGCCGGCGTTGAGGAGATCATCACGACGGAGCCACAGACCAGTTTGTGGCGTCGGTTCACAACCAAACTCTTGAGCCTGCTGCCGATCGAGGAGCAGATGTAGATTCCACGCGTGCTTACGCGCATATTTGAAAATGCCGGGTTGGATGGCCGACAATGGCCGACCTCGGAATAAGGAGCAGGCCATGCGGTGGCAAGGCGGCAGACGCAGTTCAAACATAGAAGACCGACGCGGTTCGCGGGCAGGGCCCAGGTTGCTCGGCGGCGGCGTGGGCACCATCGTCCTGGTCCTTGTGGCAATGTATTTCGGCGTTGATCCTACGCCGCTGTTAGAGGGTATGCAGGGCGGCGGCGCGGCGTCGACGGGTTCGCGCCCTGCGGCTGAAGACCTCAGGAACGATCCGCTGGCCG
>JAIBDF010000160.1 GCA_024679535.1 Chromatiales bacterium | reverse complement strand
CTCAGCGTGACCTACGACCTGACCCAGCCCGAGGGACAACGACTGATCTCCCTCGAGCGCAATGGCGTTGCCGTGGCGGACGATGACGTACTCCTCGTAGCCGCGCCGGGCTTCCTTGCCGAAGGTGGCGATCTCTACACCGTGTTTGCCGAGGCAAAGGCTATTCGCAGTGCGGGTCAGGTGTCAGATGCTGCTGCGGCTTGGTTTGAAAGCCATGAAATTGTCGCCGTGCCATCGAGAGGACGGCAGGTGGATATTGGGCTTTAGCGATCTGTGCTGAACGCCAAGTCCGGCTGCGCATCACTACCCGTCAGCGACACCATTTCATAGCGTACCAGGCCGTGACTGGTTGTTGCCCAGTTCGGTCCTAGATACCGTCGCTGATAACGTCCGCCTTCCAGTCACCGCCGACATGTCGGTAGGCCTCATCCATGCGGCTCTTTACAATTTGCTCATATCGCGACGAACTCTCGTAGATGAACAAGGTTTTCGCGTCGATATTCAGCTGCTCGCCGGACTCCATATTCGGAAGATCGATGAACTGCCCAGCCTGAATATGCCGAATTTTCAGATTATTCAAACCGCCATTCAGCGCAATCATTTCGCGGGCAATCACCGCCTTGACAAAACGCTCCGCGTCAGCCGCACCGTTTATGTGAACGGAACCATCTGTCGGCGTAACGCCAAGGGATCCAACCTGCGCAAACACGCCGGTCGCAGATGCCGCATCGATGCTAATTACGATCGGCATCTCTCCTGCTTGATCGAGGACGTCCTTCAGAGTCACACGGGTCAGTCGGTCGCCATCCAACACCTTTATCTGCACCGCCTCGTAATCGAGCTTGCTATCAAGATGCAGCTTTTGTGCGAGATCAAAGAACGTGCGCCCTACCAGCGCTTCTCCACCCGGAATGTCGCCGTTCAGGAACGACGCGTAATGCGTTGAATTTATAAGCTCGGGATTTTCATGAACTGCCTGCCGGGCTGCAAACTGACTGCGCAGGAAATTTGGATCGTTGGTTATTTGGTCAAGATCAAATATGTCCTCGCCGCGTAAACGATAACGATTACTAAATAGCGACAAGTCCGCGTCGTCGAATAGGCTGCTGTCTTTCGGCGTATTGGATCGGACGCTAGTCGCGTCTTCAGCCAATATATGAGGAGTCAGTACTATCATGATTTCTCGTTGCGTCACGTCGGTATCGGTAAAGCCGAACAAACCGCCGATCCCGGGAATGGCGCCCAGAAACGGTACCCGTTGCTTAACCTTCGACTCTTCCTTTGAAACCAAGCCACCAATAATTATCGGCGTCCTATCAGGAATTCTCGCAAACGTTCGAACTCGTCGACTGCTAAACCCAGGTTTTTCAGCGATGACGACTCGATCACCTGGCGAAGTCGGCGATGCCTGATAAGCCAGCCCAGTATTCTCTTCGTCTTCCGCGTCAACCGTCGCGTCAACTTCCAAACTCACCCAATTGCGGTCAGCTGAGACCTTGGGCCTTAGATTTAATGTGATGCCAACATTGAGCGAACCGAATCGAATGCCTGAAGTGACATTACTGAGTCCCTGGTAAGTCGTTTCAATCTCTGGATACTGTATGACGTCGACAATTTGAATCACCGCCTGGCGATTGCTCATTGTCAGCAGGCTCGGGCGTGAAAGAATCTCCGCCTTTCCGCTTTCCACCAGCGCACGAACTTGTGCCAGAACGCCGATTGCGGGATTGAACAGAAAGTTTCCATCAACATCGACGCGATTGTCGCGGCGAAACTCGATCGTATCACCGCCATCACCTGTCAGATTGCCAGCCGAGATCAGGCCGTCGCTGCCAATATTCTCTGAATATCGAATGCCCAGTTCTCTTGAGTCTTCCTCGCTGACTTCCAGAACCCACCCCTCGATATAGACCTGCGGTGCCGGCGCATCGACAATATAACGAATATGGTCTTCTAACTGAGACAATGCCTGCGGTTCGTCCGGATGATAGAACACCATCAACCGATCGATATCACCGGAGTGCGAGCGACTAATCCGATTTAGATTGGCAACTGCGGCGCCATCCTCATACGGGTTGGATTGCGACGCTATCGCATCAGAACCTTCCGGAAAAAATGTCAGTTTCGAATCGTCAGGTTCCGCATCTAACATTACGACCGGCAAGTTTTCGCAATAGAAGCGCTCTCCCGCAACAACATTATTTCTTTCACCGCCGACAACTCTGGTCGTATATCCCATTGCGGACAGCACATCGATCGCTGAATCAACCTCCTGATAAGACATCGAAACAGACTTAACAGCAAGTTCACGCATCGAAAAGTCGCCATCACCACACGGCGTTATTGGATTTGTTTGATCAGGTTGTAGCGCGGCAGTCGATTGAAACAACTTCGTGGCGTCAGTCGTTGTACCCGACTCAAGTTTTCTTAAAGAAAACGAATCTTTAACGGGAAGCAGTTCAAAATCTGATGACGTTGCTTGCCGCGAGTCGCCGCTGCTCTGACACCCCACTATAAACCAACAAAGAAACAATATCGGGCTGACAGCCCGCGTCCAACCAATCATTCATTTCTCCCTAGTTTTATTGTTCGTTTTTTCAGGGTTATGGCAATGGCTTGTGACTTGGTCTGATTTATAGCAATACCTAATTGACATCGGAATTTAAAACCAATCACATAAGCTTGTCAGGTAGTATAAACCTGAAAGTGTTCGCCATGAGTCCGGTTAGCACCTTATTGAAGCGTCTTTACATTTGCTCGGGCTGCTTGCGAAGTGCCCTTACTCCGACTCCCAGCTCCACAACGGGTAATCCGGATACTCCAACTGAATATCTTCTTCACCCTCGGACACTCGTTGTCGTGCCTCGTCTCGAAGCTTACGCATATCGCCCGGGATGGCCATCCTGAAGTCGCGTAACTCATTCCAGCGCGCATCAAAATCCTCGGGCGCATTGCCAGCCTCGTAGGCCACCAGCATCGGACCCACAACGGCATAGCCGGCGGCCACCCTGTCCGCCAGTTGTTGTTCAACCTGAGCTATGTCCGCGTAAAGCTGCTGAAGCTGGGTCGAATCTGACACGGGATCTGCAGCTGAGTCGTGCGCCGCCCATTTTTCGAAGTATTGAACAGACGCCGACATATCGATGTTATAGGCATTGCCCCAGATGTGGCGGTCCTCGTCATTCACCACAGCCCGGTTCGATGGATCAATGATGAGCATCGTTGGCGTTGCATAGAAGTGGGCTACATCAAATTGCTGCACCACGTCCCTGCCCTTGTCGAGGTAACCGACGTCAACGAACACCAGTTCGTAGTTTTCCTGAATCACTTCTGCCAGCGGCGAGCGGTGCAACCGTGCCGCCAGCGCCCGTGAGTCATGGCACCAGTTCGCGCCCAGAACGACAAGTGCGAGCCGGTCGCCTCCCTCAGCGCGATCAAGCGCCTGCTGCACATCGGCAAGAGGATCTGCGGATGGCGCGTACAGCCGACCATCCGTATCCGTATCCGCGCCAAGGCAAAATACGAGCGTGACTATAAATAACAGACGAGAATACAAACTCGGCATAGATTTTCATTTCCTTCTATAGACAGACACTGTACACGCTGCATAGACTCTAACTCCATGGACTTCATAAACAAGCTCACTGCTTTTCTGATCCTGCTGTTGCTGCCGGCACTGGCATTGCCGGATGAATCAACAACGCTACAGACCATCATGCAGGGCCTGCGTGACAACCTCGTCGAGATTGCGGATGGTCTGCTAGCGGACGATCTCGAGCTGGTTGAGCGCGGGGCGACCGGCATTGCGACGCATCCACGCATTCCGCCGGAGCAGGTTCAGATCGTTGCCCGTGAGCTGGGTGAAGAAATGCAGGTATTCAAACAGTTCGACATGCATGTGCATGGTCTCGCCATGGAAATTGGTGACGCCGCCAGGGCAGGCGACAAAACGGCGGCCATTGGCAAGTTTCAGGGGATGATTGACGGCTGCTTCGGCTGTCACATTGCCTACAAGGATCGCATTGCGAACGTACTGCGAGCTGCCGAGACGCCAGGACATATCGTAAGGTGGGCGCCTTGATCGAGCGCGGCGAGACGCGCCCCCTGAAGACTCCAAAATGACGGCCCTCAGATAAACATCAGGTATTTGTCACTCGTCACTCAGTTCAACTCCACCGAAAGTCCATAAGCTCTCCACACCTTGAGGAATGCGGCGACAGTGCTGTCGTCTTAGGTTAAAGGAGATCAGATATGGGTGCTCGAAATATAGTCAGGACATTAACACTGCTGGTGATGGGGGCAGGCGCGAGCGTAAGCGGGCATGCTGCCTGTCTTACAGGCGGCTATACCCTGGACAGCGAATCCATCTACGACGTCGTGCCACACCCGACCGAAGTAGACACGCTGTACGCTATCCAGAATCCCAATGGCCCGGACGGTATCGCCCTGCTGAAAAGCTGCGACGGCGGTGTCTCCTGGTCAGCGACCGCACTGACTCGCGATTTCTACAGTGTGTCTTCGCTGGCAATCGACCCGACTAACGGCGAATCCGCGTACGCGATTACCAATCGCGGTGCGCTGGTCAGCAGTGACGGCGGCATTACGTGGTCCGAGACCAGCCTGCCGTTCGGGCGGCTTGTTTTTGGTCGCGACGGAACGCTGTACAGCCATGACATGGCGAACATCGAAAGACGCCTGCCGGGGCACAGCGACTGGGAAACGTTGACGCCGGTACCCGCAAGTTTTGACGTTCTGCGGCCGCATCCCACCGACTCCAACAGGATTCATGTTGGCCAGTATTATTCGGTCGACGGTGGCATGAGCTGGCAACGAGTTTTTCCTGATCGTGTTGCGGACGTGCGCTACAGCTCATCCGACCCCCTGCGGATGATCGCGACGGCTACGCCGGCACTTCTCAGCACTGACGGCGGCGTCAACTGGAGCGAACTGCCGCTCGAGGAATTCGAGGTTTTTCGGACGACGACCGCCTCGGGTACGGCAGTCGCTTTTGACGCGCTGGACAGTGGCACGATCTGGGTTGCGACTCGTAGTTGCGGCCTTTGGCGCAGCAGCACCGGCGGTGCCCGCTGGCAGCTGCCAATGACTGGGCTCACAGGAATGTCGAACGCTTGTTGGTTTAGCCCCGATCGTCCTGAGGTCAGTCGATTCAAACCCAGCCCGCTGGATGCCGACCGCTTCTTTGCAGTGACGTCGGACGGACTGTTCATAACCAACAATGATGGTGATACGTGGGTCGAGGCGAACGGCCAGGCTGGTAATCCGGAGCCTCCACCCCCTAACCCGTTCTCAGGCGACGCCGATCTGGAGCTCGACCTGTTCGGCCTGCCCGGCACGTTTACGCCGCCGGTCACTTTGCAATTTTCGGGCACCATCAGGCACAACGGTCCGGACGTGGCGCGGGAAGTGATGTTCTCGATCCCGGCGGATTCCATAAGTTCGTCTCATGGCGTCTGCGAGGGTGGTGCCTGTGATTTTGGCGACCTTGCGCCCGGCACGGTTATTCAACTACAGCTGCAACGCGAAATACTGGGTGGCGGCATAGCGGCGCGCTGTAACGGCGATGTGTTTGAAATCTCAGGGCGCGTCACAGCGACGACGAACGATCCAGTCCCCGATAACAATTCCGATACCGTGTCGTCTACGCGGCAAAACAGTGGCTCCATCATTTCCGGCTGCCCGGGTGAAGGACTGCTGCAACCCGAAGGCGGCGGCGGGTCACTTGGATACCCCCTGCTGCTCGCGCTTCTTGTTTCGGTGTTTACCCTCCGCTCATCAGGGAGGTATCGCAGGTAATGCGTCTTGACGTTTCCGCGGTAACGGCGGTTTCACGAACTAACCTGGTGATAAGTCTGCTTGCCTGCGCAAGAATTGGAGCGATCCACTCCGTGGTATTCGCTGGTTTTTCAGCCGTTAGTCTGCAGAACAGGATCGAT
>JAIBDF010000235.1 GCA_024679535.1 Chromatiales bacterium | reverse complement strand
TCTTTCCCGCGCTGATCTTTGCCTGGGTGTACGAGATGACACCCGATGGACTGAAGCGAGAGGTTGACGTCGATCGGTCACAATCGCAGACGCCTGAGACGGGCAAGAAGATCAACACGGTGATCGTTGTCCTGTTGGTCATCGCGATCAGTGGGCTGATTGCCGACAGGCTTGTGCCGGAAACCCGTGTTGAAGTTGAAGAGGCGGCTGTTCTCGCCGAGTCGCCTGAGGCCCCAATGGACAATCTCTCGATTGCCGTGCTGCCATTCGCTGATCTTTCGCCTGGCGGCGACCAGGAATATTTCTCCGACGGTATCGCCGAGGAAATTCTCAACGTGCTGGTGCGCATCGAGGACCTCAAGGTCGCCTCGCGCACCACGTCGTGGGGCTTCAAGGGCCAGGAGGCGCTCGGCATCCCCTTCATGGCCGAAAAGATGAACGTGCGGCATGTGCTCGAGGGCTCCGTGCGCAAGTCGGGTGACACAGTGCGGATCACGGCGCAGCTGATCGACGCCAATACCGACCAGCACCTTTGGTCGGAAACCTACGACCGCACCCTGACGGCCGAGAGTGTTTTTGAAGTTCAGGACGACATAGCGAAAGCCATCGTCGAGCAACTCGGCATCATCATGGACCCCGGCGCGGTCGCGCCAAGCCATGCCGCGGACACCAGCAACATCGACGCCTACGAGCTGTACCTTGAGGCCTGGCAGCTGTTTGTCGAACGCCGCAGCCTGCCACGTGCCATCGGTCTGTTCGAGCAGGCCGTCGCGATCGACCCGAGCTTCGCGCGCGCCTGGTCAGGGCTTGCCGCTATCTATAACATCGCACCGGGCTGGGACTACTTTGATCGTGATTACAGTACGCTGGCGCGAGAGGCGGCCGAAATGGCTATCCAGCTGAGCCCCGAGTTGTCATTGCCGTACGCGGTGCTCGCGCTTGGTTTGGGTTCACGCTGGCCGGTCGATTACGAGCAATCGCTTGCCCTGTTCGATGAGGCGCTGGACAGGAACCCCAAGAACACCACGGCGTACCTGTGGCGCACGATAGTTTACCTGGATCTGGGCTATTTCGATCGGGCGGAGCGTGATGCCCTGCGGTGCCTCGAGATCGATCCCGCCTACAATATTTGCCGCTCTTTCCTGGCCTTGGCCGAGCTGTTTGGCGGCGACACGGAACGCGCCCTGGAAATTCACGAGACGGCGCTGCGCAATGGTTTTACCGGCAACGCCGACCCGTTCTTCCACCTTTATGTGGCCTTGGGTGAGGAGCGTAAAGCCCTTATCGCGATAGCCGCCAACAACGCAGGCCGCGGAATCAACAACGCGACCTTTTATGAATACCGGGCCTTGACCGACCCGGCGTTCGATTATGCAGCCGAAAAGACCCTCATCGCCCAGGCTTATCTCCGGTCCGGGTCGGCGGAACCTGCCTGGGACGCGACGGACCCCGACTATCTGTTCCACTACCGGATGTACGATCAGCTTCGCGGTAGCGAGCTGCCCTATTGGTGGTATCCCTACCCGCTGGATTTCCGCAACTCACCGCATCGCAAGCGGCTGATGCGTGACATCGGTTTGCCCGAGTACTGGCGCGAGCACGGCTTTCCACCGCAATGCACGCCGGTAGGCGAAGACGACTTCGAATGCGCTCCGGTGGAAGCTGCGCGTCGTCCCGCCCGCAGCCAGGTCAACTAGAGGTCGTACCGGACTACTGTGGAATCGTGATGCTGAGCTGGATATCCGATAGCTGGTCCGGCGCGCGGCCCAGCTTCTCAAGCAACGGCAACCATCGCGGGTCTTCCTTGAGGTTGGCCAATAATGGTTGCGAGAGTATCTCGCCGAGACCCGGGTCTTCGACTTCGAAAGCTCTTTCCAGCCATTTGAAGGCACTGTCTGCATCGCCAAGATAGGCGTACACGTAGCCGATGTTATAGGTCATGTTGCCCGAGTATTTGCG
>JAIBDF010000174.1 GCA_024679535.1 Chromatiales bacterium | reverse complement strand
GCATGTATTGATTGTGGAAGATATCGTCGACACCGGGCATACGCTCAAATATCTGATCGGGATGTTTGAATCGCATCGACCCGCATCTGTTCGTACCTGCGCGCTGGTGCGCAAGGCCGAGAGCGCAGAGGTAGACGTCACGGTCGACTACATCGGCTTCGATATCGGGGATGAATGGGTTGTCGGTTACGGGCTCGACTACGCCGAGCAGAACCGAACCCTCCCCTACATCGGCATCGTCTCACCTGACGACTAGAGGTCGGCACAGCCGTCGATTTCGACTTCCACCGTCGAATGACCAATGCCGTACTCCTGCTCCACAAACGCCTTCACACGCCTCACGACGTCTGACTGGCTCGGCACATTGACGGCCAGCGTAACGTGCATGGTCAGCATAAGCTGCTGTGGCGTCAGGCCCCACACATGGACGTGGTGAATACCCGACACATCGGGCACGTTGGCCACCACGCGTTCCTGCATGTCGGCCACGTCCAGCCAGTCCGGCGCCCCTTCCAACAGGACGTGTGCGCTGCGCTTAACCAGCGACCAGGCGCTGCGAAGAATTAGCATGGCAACCGCAATTGACAGGATGGGGTCGATCAGCGTCCATCCCGTGTAGATAATGACGATTGCGGCCACGATTGCGGCGACCGATCCGAGCAGATCACCGGCGACATGCAGCGCCGCACCACGAATGTTCAGGTTCTCCTGATCACCTGTGTGCAAGACGGCAAACGAAAATATATTCACAACAAGTCCCGCGGCGGCGACAACGAGCATTGTTTCGCCGAGAATGTCACGGGGATAGATGAATCGCTCCACGGCTTCATAGAGAATCCAGCCGACGATAAACAACAGGCTGAGACCGTTGACGAATGCCGCTAGAATCTGGAAACGCTGGTAGCCGTAGGTCAGGCTGCCACCCGGTGGCCGCTTGCTGACATGAAACGCCGCGGCCGCCAGTGCCAGCGCCATCGTATCTGTCAGCATGTGCCCGGCATCCGCTAGCAGCGCCAGTGAACCCGACAGGATGCCGCCTACGACCTCAACGAACATGAAAGTGCCGGTAAGCACCAGCGCGATCATGACGCGTTTCAGGTTACTTTCACTCGCCTCATGAACATGCGCGTGATCATGGTCATGTTGATGGTGATCGTGCCCCATAGTCAGTCCGTCTCTTCAGCCTTGCCAAGACGATACATCAGGATGGCCGCACGCTTGATCGCCAGCGGCATGGAGATGAGATCAATGGTCTCATTAGGTGTATGTCCGCCGGTACCGAGTGGCCCCAATCCGGCGATCGCATCTGTATACGGTGAGACAAAAGAGATATCTGCAGCGCCGCGCCTTGATGGATCAAGCTCCTGCATCGGGCCGCGGCCCAAATCCTCGTTAACCTGAGAAAGCACTGCTAGTACGGCGCGATTACCCTCGCTCGGGAACATGGGCGGATAGCCCTCGAAGAACTCGATCGTGGCCGTTGTGTGCGGCAGATTGTTCGCAACGATAGCCCGCATCGCAGCTTGCGCGCGCTCGAGTTGATCCTGGGAAATCGTGCGCATACCGCCGTGCACCACCGCCATCCTGGGTATTACGTTGGTCTTGCCAAATGTAGTGCCACGATTTTGACCCGACGAGTATTCAACATCAGTGCCCCCCAGAATCGTACCGGCGTTGAACGTCAGGTGTTCCTCGCCACGCACTTCTTCATAAAACGCATTCAGAATGCGCGACGCCTCGAAAATAGCACCGGCACCGGCATTGGCGCCGAAGATGCCCGAAGAATGCGCCTGCCGTCCTGTAACGGTTAGCATCCAGCCAGACGAACTCCGACGTGCGATGGTGCCCCAGTCAGCATCATCATAAGTAATCGCCGACTCGAACCCCAGGCCGAAGTCGGCCCACTTGCCGGCCTCCACCAGGTCTTTGCGAGATACGGCGAGGGGCCTGCCCATCTTTTCTTCTTCGCCCGTGTAGGCCACGACAACCGGTATGTCCCGCAGCGCATTAATTTGCTGCAGCGCCTTCAGCGCATAGACGATAACCACGTTTCCGCCCTTCATATCTTCAACGCCGGGACCGGTCGCAGTATCTCCCTTGCGAGTAAATGCCTGGAAACTGTCATTCGCCTCGAACACCGTGTCGAGGTGCCCTATCAGCACAAATTTTTTGCCTGAACCTGAGACCTTGCGTCCAAACAGATGCCCCGCCCGCTCCATCTCGGGGGGCAACTCAATCCACTCGGTCTCAAGGCCGAGCGCATCGAGTTCGCGCCGCATGACCTCGCCGACGCGCCCGACGCCCTCGTGGTTCATCGTGCCGCTTGAGATGTTTACCGTCTCTTCGAGCAATGCGATCGCATCCTCGCTGTGCGCATCGATCCACTCGACCATGCGCTGTTCGGCGGGTGAGAGCGGTGATGCCGCGGCAACTGTCATGCACAGTAAGGCCACGACCACTGTGAAAAATTTTCCGGGTAAACCTGTCAGCATGACTCATCGATCTCCTGCTATCTTGGGGCAATGTAGCAGGGAGGAAGCAATGATCTCAACGACCGAACACAATAAAAAATTCATCGAGGTCAACGGCAAACGCATGGCCTATGTCGAAATGGGCGAAGGCGACCCGATCGTATTCCAGCACGGCAACCCAACGTCCTCCTATCTGTGGCGCAATATCATGCCCGTACTTGCGGAGCGGGGACGTTGCATCGCGGTCGACTTGATCGGTATGGGTGACTCCGACAAGCTCGAAAACTCCGGCCCCGACAGCTACCGCTATGTCGAGCACCGCGACTACCTGTTCCGCGCCTGGGAGCAACTCGGCGTCAGAGACAATGTAACGCTTGTCATTCACGATTGGGGTTCTGCGCTCGGCTTCGACTGGGCCAGCCAGCATTCGGACCAGGTAAAGGGCATTGCATACATGGAAGGTATTCCCTGCCCGGTTGCCTGGGACGACTGGCCGGAGGCCGTTAAACCACTATTCCAGGGATTTCGCTCGGAGGCAGGCGAGGCAATGGTGCTCGACAAGAATATCTTCGTCGAGAAAGTACTGCCGGGCTCGGTGTTACGTGGACTGAGCGATGCGGAAATGGCTGTCTACCGCAGGCCGTTTCTCAGTCCCGGCGAAGATCGTCGCCCTACCCTGACGTGGCCACGCCAGATTCCGTTGGACTCAGAACCTGCCGATGTCGCAGCAATTGCAGAACGCTACAGTGAGTGGCTTGCGGGATCCGACGTCCCGAAATTATTCATCAACGCCGAGCCTGGAGCGATTCTCGTGGGGCGCCAGCGCGAATTCTGCAGGCAGTTCAAGAACCAGACTGAAGTGACCGTGGCCGGCAGCCACTTTATCCAGGAAGACTCACCTGAGGAGATCGCCACGGCAATTGCTGACTGGCTCGATCAGCTGGCGTAGGAGCCAGCTCGTTGGCGACCTCAAGTCTTGCTCGCGACCGCGGCCGTAAATACGACATCGGTCGAGCTGTTGAGCGCTGTTTCAGCCGAGTCCTGCAAAACACTGATCACAAAGCCGACAGCGACGACCTGCATGGCCACGTCGTTCGATATGCCGAACAGGCCGCAGGCCAGCGGAATCAGCAACAACGAGCCGCCCGGCACACCTGATGCACCGCACGCCGACAGCGCAGCTACGACGCTGAGCAGCAATGCGGTCGGAACATCCACGCTAATGCCGAGAGTGTGCACGGCAGCGAGCGTCAGAACGGTAATCGTTATCGCGGCACCCCCCATGTTGATCGTGGCGCCTAACGGAATCGACACGGCATAGGTGTCTTCCTCCAGGTCGAGGCGCTCACACAATGCAAGGTTCACCGGGATGTTCGCAGCCGACGAGCGCGTGAAGAACGCGACCATGCCGCTCTCTCGCAGCGCCGTGAACACGAGCGGATACGGGTTTCTTCTGGTTTTGAT
Organism: Chromatiales bacterium; assembly: GCA_024679535.1. Taxonomy (GTDB): domain Bacteria; phylum Pseudomonadota; class Gammaproteobacteria; order Steroidobacterales; family Woeseiaceae; genus UBA1847. The sequence goes on along the minus strand of JAIBDF010000174.1, from coordinate 1,287 downwards.
TCCAACAATCAGCGGATTGATCACCAATGCAACGGTAACCATGCAGCCCAGCAATATTGTCAGGATGCGTGCGTAACCACCCAGGACTCCAAGTCCGCCTTCGGCAAGATTGCCGGCGACGAGACCGAAAATACCGATCGGCGCGAGCCGAATAACCACGCGCACGATCTTGGTAACGGCATCGGACAGGTCATGCAGTGCGGTCCTCGTCGTTTCGCTGCCGTGGTGCAGGAAAACACCGAGAAGCACGCCCCAGACCAGAATGCCGATGTAATTAGCGCTCAGCATTGCGTTGATCGGATTATCAACCAGCTTGAACAGCAGCGTCGCGAGAACCTCGGCAATGCCCTGCGGCGCATTCTGGCTGACTTCGGAAACCTGCAGCGCAAGCGTCGTCGGGAACAGTGTACTGACCGTCACGGCCAGCAATGCCGCGGCAACCGTACCAACGAGATACATGACGACGATAGGCCGCATTTGTGAGGTGTGGCTCGCCTTCCGATTCGCAATTGCCGACGCAACCAGCACCAGGACGAGGACGGGAGCAACAGCCTTCAGGGCCGAAACAAAGAGCTTGCCGAGCAGCATTGCCGACTTCGCCGTATCCGGCGAAAGCAGCGCGAGCGCGACGCCGAGGACAATACCGATGGCGATTTGCAGCACGAGGCTGCCCGACGTGAGGCGTTTTATTATTGTTTGAGTACTCATGGCACCCGATAGTACCCCGAAGTCCGCTGCAAGCTACAAGCGACACTGGTACGGCGCGACTTTTAATTCCCTGGGCTCGAGCGCCTGGCTTTCCATCAGCGCCATGAGATTCGGGTACGGCCTGGGATCGAATGTCCCGTAGTTCAGGAAGTCAGCAAGCCCCGACAGGTCGTCCAAGTCATCCAGTTCGGCAAGAGACAGCACAGCCGCTTCACGGTTGCCCATAATCAGGTGGCTCAGGTACATTATCGAGTGCTGGTCCGCGAATTGCCGCATGCCCCGTTCATAAAGACGCCTTGCATCGTCCACGCGATTCTCGGCGCAAGCCTGGCGAAGCTGAACCATGTAACGAGACGACTCCGGAAGGTCACTCGAGAGAATGTAGGGCAGGAGTCGCGAGGCGCCGTCGACATCACCGGCCCACAACAGACCACGATGCGCCTGATAATGGACGAAAATGTCATCCGGGAACTGCGCCACTGCCCTGGCGGAAAACTCCCTGAGGTATTCCTTGTCACCGGCGTAGACCAGTCTCGTTATCGATGAATTCGTCACGAGTGTGTCGTGACCATCGAGATC
>JAIBDF010000197.1 GCA_024679535.1 Chromatiales bacterium | reverse complement strand
GCCTTACGAGATACTCTCGATTAAGCACAAGAAAAACGTAACACGGAGTATCGGAAATAGAAATGAGGTTCTCAAACTATGCTCCGGCAAGTGCCTTCCGAAGAATGCGCCAGCGCACGGAGTCGCGCGGCGCAAATCCAGGCTATTTTGCCCTGCTCAGCTCGATCTACAACGCCGAGGATAGTAGTTTTAACAGGGATATTCATCCAGTCATCTGAGTATCGCAACAGTTCGGTTGTCTGCTGGCATGAATCTCGTCTAAGCCCAAAAGCGTACTGAAGGGGGTAGCCCCTTTTGTTTTACAGCTTCGCACTCTCACCCCACCTTGCCAGTTGCTTCCTGAACCCGGCAGCACTGATTGACCCACCTCGTTTTGACTCGAATACATACGGTCCTGTTTTTTGGTCAAAGGAACCTCTCTTGGCACTCCAGTCTTCGTCACTGGGATTCGCAGAGTTCGCTTCCCAAGATTCACATCTTCAGCACGAATATTCAGGATTGAACCACTCCGGGTTTACCGGAGCGGTTCAGCGCAGCAAAGACCTGTCCGTGATCTTACCGACTCCGGTCGGCGCCATAGGAAGCGAGCCAAATGCTGGCTGTAGTTGAGCCAAGCTTGATTCGCTCGGGGCTAGAAGGTGTCTCTGAGTACAACGCGTTCATTGCCTTGACGGCGGGTGAATCCCCGGCGATCGAAATACTCGAGAACTTCGATCGCCACATTACGGATACGAACCATTACCGCCCTGTTGTGAGAAATCAGCAAGTAAGATTTGATGGGGCGCCCACAGCAGTCCTTGCCATGCAGTTTTCAATAGCACTCTTGCTGATTTGGGATGGTGGATTTGCTTCCTGAGAGTAGGGACAATGTCTCAGGCGGCGCTCTGGTCGGTGGCGGCAGGGTGGCAATGCCCGGTTCCTTGTTTTCCGATTCGTGATAACATCCCGTTTGAAATCGAACGAGAAACTCCGGAAAAAGAGAATCGAACAATGCCCAAATACATGGTACGCGCAAATTACTCAAATGGCGGCGCGACAGGCCTCCTCGACGCCGGTGGCACAGGCAGGCGTGACGCGGTCAAGGCCTTCATCGAGTCAGCCGGTGGGCAGGTAGAAGCTTTCTACTACTGTTTCGGCGAGTACGACGTGCTCTTTATCGCGGACCTTCCGGACAACGTGTCTGTGGCGGCGCTATCTCTCGTCTCCAGCGCGTCTGGTGCCGTTGAAACAGTTACAACACCTCTGTTGACGGCCGAAGAGATCGACGAGGCGGTGAAGAAGGCCTCGACACTCGTGGCACCCGCTCTGCGTTCCTAGCGGCCATGTCTCTTGAGTTTGTCTTTCAAAACAGAGGGTTTATCCGTGTCAGTGTTCATTGCTTAAGCTCTAATTTCTAACGCGCAACTGCCGTAGCGCAGGGCTAAAGAGTACTGTTCCTTGTGCCGTTTCGCGCACTCGCAACGTGTGGTTAACGCAAATCAGAGATCCAGGCGAGTAGTGAACAGGCCCTGATCAATGTATTTCCGGGCCACCAGGTCAGCAAATCGCCCGGAATTGAATCGTCCCACGAGGTAGACCATGCCGCCGCGCTTTTGTACAGGTGACACGCCTGGAAGCAACGACGTAATTAATGGCTCCTGGTCTTCGGTCTGCGGGACAATCACCACCTCATAGCGGGCATCGTCGCTACGCAGCGTAACGTATCCGACGATCATTGCGGTTATCTCTTCGAGGACGATTTCCTCCTCGGTAGACATCGAATCATCGACATGCACCATGTGTTGCAGCACGTCGAGGAGTTCGTTTGCCTGCTGCCGCGACGGGTTGATCGCGAGATAACGCTGGACGATTTGACGCAGCTCGGCAAAGTCCTGCAATGCCGATATCGCACCTTCCTCAAGGTCAGGCATTTCAAGCCCCCAATGATCGGCGAATGCCTTCATCAGAGCTATTTCCCTGGCATCGAGGTTTGCATCAGCGGCGGCCACGGCGCCCAGAATGGCCATTAATTGCTCGGCTCCGCGCGCTTCGCGCAATAGCGCTTCGGCGGGTTTCTCAAGTTGCTCACGCCGGCGGATGTCTTCGAAGCGGCGCAAAAGATCATTGGCTGTGAGGTTGTCGCGATCTGCACCTGTGAGGTCATGCAATACCCGTCCCTTGTGCATCATCACGATACGGTCACCAAGGTCGACCGCCTGCTGCATCGAGTGGGTAACCATGAGCGTGGTGAGCTTGTCGCGTCCGACGATCTCGGCCGTAAGTTGAATGACCTGATCTGCGCTCTTAGGATCGAGCGCCGCGGTGTGCTCGTCCAGCAGCAAAAGGTCGGGTTTGAGCCATGAGGCCATCAGCAGCGTGAGCGCCTGTCGCTGACCCCCAGACAGGGTACCGATCGGATTGTCGATACGATCCTCGAGGCCCATCTTCAGCGAGCGGACACGATCACGGATCTCGTCTCGCAAGCGGGGCGAAACGTTGGCACCAAACCCACGAACGCGTCCCCTGCGCGTCGCCAGGGCAATGTTCTCGGCAATCGACATGCTCGGCGCGGTACCGCTAAATGGGTTTTGAAAGACTCGCCCGATGAGCCGGGCACGACGGTGCTCGGGCCACTGGGTAATATCGTGGTCAGCCAGGCGTGTGGTACCCGAATCCACCCGGAAGGAACCCGCAACGGCATTCAGGAGGGTCGATTTTCCGCTGCCATTGGTGCCGATGATAGTCAGGAAGGATCCTGGCTCGAGATCGATGGAAACGCCAGAAAGTGCGCGAACCTCATTCGAGGTTCCTATGTGAAAGGCCTTCGAGATATTGGAGATCTGTAGCACAGTTTCAGGCCTCTGACGGTTGGACGATTTTCGGTGCGTTAATTCTGCGAATAAGCGTCGGACCAACGAGCGCGAGGAATACGAACACTGCGGTGATGAGCTTCAAATCATTCGGGTTCATGCCCCATCGAAGGGCGACCGCGACCAGGAGCCTGAACAGGATAGCACCCATGATGGCGCCGCAAATCATCAGCCCCAGCGAGCGACTACCCACCAGCGCTTCGCCAATGATCACGCTGGCGAGCCCGAGCACAATGACGCCGATCCCCATTTGTACATCTGCGAAACCCTGGTATTGGGCAAGCAGGGCACCGCTGAGGGCAATCAGGCCATTGGAGATCGCCAGACCCGTGATGGCCAGCGTCTGAGCGCTGACCCCTAGCGCTTCAATCATCTGCGCATTGTCTCCAGAAGCCCGCATCGCAGACCCGAGTTCAGTCCGGAAAAACCAGAACATGGTGATTCCGGCGATAACTACCAGCACAAACATAGCGAGCAGAACCGAGAGGTCGTAAACGCCGACTGCCCATCCGGCAACATCTATACTCGCCTGCGACCCGAAGAGCAGTTGCCCCAGCTGATCTGCATAGCGAGTCAGGGTAAGGTCCGAGCTGATGGGCAGGTTACTGCGATCCATGACCCGAAGATTAATCGAATAAAGAGCCGTCATCGTGAGGATGCCGGCGAGCAGCGGCTGGATCGAGAACCTGGTCGCCATCACGCCGGTGACGAAACCAGCGCCAACCCCGGCGAGAACGGCCACACCCGTCGCCGCCACCGGGCCGAAGCCGTTCAGGATAAGCGCAGCGGCCACTGCCCCTCCCAGAGTAATGGATCCCTCGGCGGTGATATCCGGGATGTTGAATATCTTGAAGCTGATATAAACCCCCAGTGCCAACACGGCAAAGATCAACCCCAGAGTCAGCGCGGCAATCAGCAGATTCATGACAATATTTTCTCCATCAGCTCACTAAAAGAGTGATTCATTCAACACCTCTGTACTGCGGGTATCGGCGTCGGGGCTGAATGAGCAGTGATCATCGCTTCCAACGCAATTGTTCCGGAACCTCGGGCTCTGGTACGTCCTGATTGGTCACCTCATCGCCATCAAAAATGGCTTG
>JAIBDF010000183.1 GCA_024679535.1 Chromatiales bacterium | reverse complement strand
GTTGGCATAAGAGATCAGCGATGTCCTGCGGTAGGTTTCCCACTCATAGGTACGCAGGTAAGCGGACCTTCACCGCAATACTTAGTTTATTGATTGCTCTTGAGGATTGGAGGTTGCTGTTCCTGGGAAGTAGCAGAGCTTGTTCTCGGGGTTCGCCGTCGTTCCCGTGGCTTCCGACTCAGCGAGCGCCGTAAACGGAGCACCGTGGTGATGATAAAATCTTCCACGTCGTCAAAGAACTGGATTAGGGATTCCATGGATAGGGGCTATTCTCGGTGGATTGTCCGTGAGATTACATCCTCATCTGTCTACCCCATCTTACGCTCAAACATCGAACACCTGTCTCTTATGCTACATAACCCAGCCTGTTCTTGTATGCAGAACCATTCCGGTGAACGATTCTCTACAACGAACTCGTAATCACGTCTCTGAACCATCGTTTGTATCCGCAATTGGACCGCATAGCGGACGTATTGGAACAGGTTCTCAAACCGGTATTATCAGCCCGATTTGAGGGGCAGTTAAGGGCCAAAAACAGAAATTTGCTAGCGTGGATCAGCTACTTTTCGGGCGCTCAGATTCTACGCGCGCACTTTCGAAATCGCGTTGAGCAATAAAGGCCCAATTCGTAGGGTGATGCGGATCCAGCTCAACGGCTTTCCTGCATAGCTTGATTGCTGAAGTCGGGTCGGATATTTCAATTCGAACCATGCTTGCGTGATTCGCCAACGCAGCCGCGTTATTAGGTCCCAGTGCCAATGCAAGAACTCACATGATCATGCGATTTAACTTCTGGTCGGATTGCGAGGTGCCTGGTTGGCTGCGGTCAATGTCCTTATCTTTGTATGTTCGTTTTGAGTCAGCAGCCGATATTCTATTATTGAACTACACCCGCTGATTGGGGAGATGAGCCCCCGTCTGGCGCCTGCTAAATCCAGTAGCAAGGTCGTCTGAGTTCGCTCGATTTTCAAACTTCAAGAAAGACCACATGTACGCGATTCGCACGAGACGGCAGTTAGTTGACAAGCGCCGCCAGACCGGACTCGGGTTGCGTATCGAGGCTGAATCTTCCGCCTGCCTGGGGCGGCGTGGACTCGGTGACTGCGAGATAAGGTCGAGCGGCTATTGCTCGTGCATCGGCGAGTTCCCGCCGCAAGGCCGTTTGCGCCTCAGTGTTGGCCTCGAGAATCCGCAATGTGGATTGCTGCTTCGCAATGCTCTGCTCCAGCTTACTGCTCATATTCCAGTTCATCGCAAAACTCAGGCCGAAGCATGCGAGGACCACCGCCGCCAGCGCCAGGCCTCGCAGGTGTCCGACGCGGCGCTGCGCCCGATGAGCTTCGCGATCCGCGCCGAATGCCTGTTTTAGCTGCTCGGTCGTAATTCCCATTAGTGAATCAACGCGTGAAAACAGATCGCGCCGCATGCGCTCTTCGTAGCGCTCGAGAATTGCGAACTCGGCGAGCAATTCCTTGCGGAGCTTTTCGTGATGGGATTTTAGGCTGGGCTCTAGCAGCGCAGCCAGACTGGCCCCATCGGTAAATATTCCTCGATTGGATACCTCACTCTGCGGTGCTGTTGCTGGCCTGTCCGGTGGGTGGATCGCCGTGACGCCGGCACCTGCAGTCTGCTCGTCCAAGGCCTTGGGCAGCAGGTTGAGTCTGCGCAGAACGACGGCCAGCCGACTCTCATCACAAGTCTTTGTGTAGACGTCGTCGGCGCCCGCATCACGGGCCCGGTCGACAAAACCCTCACAATCCTGCGACGTGTACATGCAGATTGGCAGCGACGCGGTTTGCAACCGCCCGCGCAGGAAGCGGACCGCCTCCAGTCCATCGATGCCGGGCAGTAAGTGATCCATGAAAACGATGTCGGGCAACCCGCGCTCGAGTCTCGCAAGTGCGTTCTCGGCCGAATCGGCAACATCGACTTCGAAACCCAGATCGGCTAGCTGGCCGGACAGAATGTAGCGGGCTATCTGCGAATCATCGACAACAAGGGCTCGCAGGGAGCGCCAGGGAATTTCTGAAGCTTCGGTGGCCATCTGACCTCCAGTTTCTTTTCCAATACGCCTCTAGATAGAGGGCAAGTCAAAGCTGTTTTTGTCCTTTAACGGCGATGGGCCGGGACACAGGCTAAGCTCTGTGCCCCGACCCTTCACCTCTCATACACGTTACTTCTTGTTCTTGCGACCACCTTTGCCCCAATTGGGGTCTACCTCTTCCTCACCAGTGCCAGTGTCACCAGTGCCAGTGCCAGTGCCTGAATTGTCGGACGAACACTGTCCGGCGAATGCACGGCTACGGTCAAAGTGATCGAACCCGCGTGTAGGCTCGCTCGCCAACACATCTAGCTTATTGTTAAGGAACGTCTCGAGGTGCGGGCCTCCATCCTTGCCTACCGCCTCGATGGTCTTAATGACGTCCGTGGGAAATTCCTCAAGCCCGTCGATTGGAAGCAGGTAGGACGGATGGTCGAACGGCGCCTTGCGATCCACGGTTCGCATGTCGGTCAGCGAAACCATAAAGGCCACCAGTGCTTTTTCCTCTTCCTTTGTCAGCCCGAGGGGTCGGATATCCGGATCAAGGTCATGTTGATTCTCGCGACAGAAGATGCCACCACGATTATAGAACTGCACGACCTGGCGGAGATTGGCAGCGGTGCCGTTGTGGAAGTAAGGCGCCGTCAGAGCGACGTTGCGAAGCCCGGGCGTCTTGAATGCACCGTCGACAGCAACACGCGTCAGTTTCAGCTCATCTTCGTCGCCGCACTCCCTGTCACCATTGAGATCCTGGCATACCGGATAGAAAGTGCCGGATTCCTCGTCAACGAAGCCCAGCAAGCCGCTGTCACATTCGCTGGTAAGAGGGTCGTCCGGTATCACGCTCGAATCACAGTGCAGATTCGGGATCGGGTTGCCGATGATCGGGAACGGGATCTTCATGATGTCTTCGCTCTGGAACACGAATTGTCGTGTAAATGCAAGCGGCTGCGGCTTCCTTGGCGAGCCAAACGGATCGTTTCCACCTCGACCGACGTCTTCAAAGGTCGGCGTGACGCCGATGTTGTAGAAGCCGTTGTCGTACATGCCGGGCCGCTTGTCACCCATGATCATGGGCTCGATCATGTTGCCACCACCTTGCGCATTGCGGACGGAAGCATTGGTCATCTCCGGCCCGCCATGGCAGTTAGCACATTTGCCCTTGTTGATGAATATGTCGAGTCCTTTCTTTTCCACATCGCCGAACGTCCCGACGGCTTCGCCGGAAACGCTGGTCATCATCCACTGGTCGAAAGCGCTGTAGTCGGCGACCAAAGTTGCCTCATAAATCATTACAGCCAGACCGTAGAACAGCGCGAAGTTCGCTTCCGACAGGGAATAGACGCCAGGGCCTTCTACGGCATCAAGTTCGACGCAGCTTGTATCGGTTGTGATGAACTCATGATTGCCGTTGTTCACCGAACCCTGGTTGCCGGAAGCGGGATACGCCGTCGGATTCAGTTTCACGCAGATCGTCGAGTCCCAGAAACTGTTGTCGAAGGCCTGTTCGACGAGGTGCTGGTAAGTCGGCTTATCGTTTGCAAATGGTCCCAACAAGCTGTCGTCCGAGGCAATTGTCTGCTCAGCCAGTATTGTTGCGCCCAAAAGCTTGCGGCCAACATCCGGAAACGATCGCGGCTTACCAATGCCACGAAATGTTCCGTATGACATTTCGAAGTGACTCAGCGGCGGCCCAACAGCCTGCGAGGCGAGGCTTGCGTTCTTCATGTTGGTCTTCAGTGCAACCAGGCTGTCGCCATCGTGCTTGTACACACGAGCGGCAACGTCCTGCCGGCCAAACGGATTCTCGCCGTTGAAACGCGGGTTGGCACGTCCGTCCCAGAAGTTCGTGAAGTTGAACACGGCGTTGATCATCGTCGGCGTGTTGCGCGGTTCGACGCGACGCACGTTAGCGCCGTCGACGAAAATCTTATCATCAACCAGAAGCCCTGTGTCAATATTGGGAGTCCCTTCTTTTGAATCTTCCCCGGGTGTGACTTTGTCGAAGCCGTTGGCGGTAATGCCCTGGGAGGAAACAACGTCGAAGTTGCTCAATGGATGATCGCTGTTAATGTTTTTAACAAACGGAAAATCGGCCACCGCGAGCTGTTTATTCGGCCCATCAACAATATCGAACTCAAAGTCGGGATTCGCAGGAGCTTGCCAGAATCCTTTGATATCGTCATCCCCTTTCGGTTTGATGACCCTGAGCAGGCCCGGGCTAACCTGGTTTTTCGACCGCGAATCCGCGCCCGCATTGAAGTGACAGGTCACGCAGGCCTGGACCGCGTCCGAACCGACTG
>JAIBDF010000020.1 GCA_024679535.1 Chromatiales bacterium | reverse complement strand
TGGCCGGCGCAGCGGCCTTGCTGCTGATTGGGTTGCCGTTTGCATTCTGGGCTTATCGACAGGCGCGCGAACCGCACTCACGCGACTCGAAGCTGGTGAAGTCCCTGCGTCATGTCCGTAGCTGGACGAGACGGGAAGTGATGCGCGATCCGGTCTTCTGGGTGCTGCTCACCGGCGTGTTGGCGCCGCCGTTTATTGGCACAACAATTTTCTACCATCAGAATTACATGACAGCACTGCATGACTGGCCGCCGCAGCTGTTCGCGCTATCGTTGCTTGTGATGTCGTTGACAACAGTCGGCTGTGCACTGATTACTGGTGCGCTGGTTGACCGTTTTGGCACGCCGGTCATACTGCCGTACAGTCTCCTGCCGCTATCGCTCTCCTGCTTTGCACTGGCCTTCAGCGGGCCGCCCGCCACTTTGTTCATCGTGATGGTCCTCCTTGGTATCAGCTACGGCATATCCGCGACTTTGTTCGGTTCTTTATGGCCCGAGATTTACGGGACGGCCTATCTTGGTTCGGTGCGTGCTGTCACCGTTTCGGCCGGAGTCTTCGCCACCGCGGCCGGTCCAGGGCTTACAGGGACGTTGATTGATCTGGGGGTCGAGTTGCCGACGCAAATGATCTATCTCGGCGGCTATTGCCTGCTGGCCGCTGCTGCGCTGTCGATGGCGTCAGTGACTCTGCGCAGGCGTTTCGCCTAGCGGTGTTTCGCACGCTCAATGCGATTGGCAAAAATAGCGATTACTGGCAGCAATCGGCCGTTCAGCTGCTAAGATATTTGGCCACACAACGGGAACTCGACTTCGATATGAAACTGCACGGCTCACAGATTCTTCCCGCACGGTGGTGGTATTGTCTGATTTTGCCGCTGTTTCTTGGAGCGGGCTGCACTTCGCTCCAGGTGATCGAGCAGGTACCGGAGTACACTGCGCCACCCGCGCACTCTGAAATCTGGGATGCGCTGGACGCCGCGGCCGCCGAAGACTGGCATGTGCTGCTCAACGATGGGCCCACGGCGCTTGACTGGCGACTGCGAGCGATCGATAGCGCATCGGACAGCATCGATTTCCAGACGTTTCTCTGGTTCTTCGACACAGCAGGCGCGATGATGCTGGACCATATCGTCCGGGCGGCCGATCGAGGCGTCACAGTACGGATTCTTGTCGACGATACGTTTCTGGTCCACGAAGACGAACTGCTCCTGGCGCTCGCTGAGCACCCGAACATCGAGTATCGCGTTTTCAACCCGTTTAAGCGCCGCTCCGGCGGATTTGCGACGCGGCAGCTCTTAAACCTGGCGGAATTCCGCCGGCTCGACCATCGCATGCACAACAAAGCAATGTTGGTCGACAACCAGGTCGCGATCGTTGGTGGTCGAAACATTGCGGATGAATATTTCGGCCTGGACGACACAGCCAACTTTCGTGACCTTGAGCTGCTACTTGGCGGCAAGGTTGTTCAGGAGGTCGGTGTTGCCTTCGATACCTACTGGAACGATCGCTGGTCGCTTCCCATCGAGACGCTCTCCCATAAAAAGGCATCCGCAGAGCAGCTTGCCGAGGCGCGACGCACGAGCGACTTGTCGCAGCATCTGCACACCGAAGAGTCGCCTGAAGAACTCATCGCAGGATGGCTCAAAGTGATCAAGGGCGCAGACGCAGGCGAGGCGATCCTTTTTGTGGACGAACCTCCCAGGAATAATCCAACGAACCGGGAAGAGGCGCCGATTCAGGTAGCGAATGAGCTTGTCGGTATCTTCGACGGCGCAGAGTCGGAGATTGTGATCGTCTCGGCCTACCTGATACCAACGCCGAACCTTGAGGGGGCAGTCGAGCGCGCTCTCGATCGTGGAGTGCGCGTACGAATACTCACGAATTCGATTGGTTCGAACAACCATCTCTCCGCGCACAGTGCGTACCGGAATCACATCAACACGCTGCTCGAAAGCGGGGCGGAACTGCATGAGGTTCGTACGGATGCTCGAGATCGCGACCGGTACATGTTGTCGCCGATAGACCGCAAGATGCTGGCTCTGCATGCCAAGGCTTTAATCATCGACCATGACAAGGTGTTTGTCGGCAGCGCAAATCTCGATCCAAGGTCACTGCGTATCAATACTGAAATGGGATTCCTTATCGTCAGCGATCAGTTCAACCAGAAGCTACGCAACGCACTGGAAGATGATTTCTCGGGCGCAAACGCGTGGCGTCTGAAACTGCAGGAAGACAGCAGCGTCTACTGGGTTGCCGACGACCGCACGCTTAAGTCCCAGCCCGCCACATCATTTATGCAACGCATCGAAGACTGGTTCTTCTCGCACATGCCGATCGAGGGTGAGCTTTAGCACTGGGCATTTGGCAGCACGCATCTGCATGATGCCGAGGTGGCCCGACACAATGGATCGTAAACGGAAATAAATTCCGCGGGTATCCGGTCTGTCTCAATTATGAGATCCGGTAATAGAATCTACGACCAGGTTCGGCGCAACCTCGTTGCGATTGAGGTTCTTCGCAATGTTGGTGAGCTGCACCAGGTCGTACTGCATCGCCACTGGGATGATGACGAGCGCGACGAGGGCAATCCGCGGACTGGCTGGGCTCCTGTCCTTGCGATTCACGACCTCGCCATGATTCTCGAGGCGCTGCGCGATGAGTTACATACCTTGCTAAACGATCTCGATTAGCTCAATGGCGCGGCGCTGGTGACAAGTACTAGTTCGTCAGATCGATGCCAATTACGACCGGATCATGGTCGGATGCCCTGAAAGGTGTGGCGCCGTCAAACAGGTTCGGGTCGCGGCCGTTATCGAGGTTGTAGTCGAGCACGCGTGGCTCGTCGGCGTTGATGTGCCATTCGATTGTCTCAACAACCTGCGGTGCAAGGGTCGCGGACACAAGAGCGTGATCCAGGGCGCCGGCCTGAGCGTCAAATACAAACGAGTATGGATGCGTCCGCGACTCCAGCAGGTTGGTAAACCCGGCGCTGGCAAACGTTGTTAATGGGTCCTCCTCGGCGTACGCATTCAGGTCACCGATAATCAGAACGTCGGCATGACCACTTCCGGTCGGGTCGGTGGCCAGCCAGTCAGCCAATGCGATCGCCGCATTGGTTCGCGTGATATTGCAGTTTCCCTGGCCATCCGCGAGATTCGGGTCGCCATCCGCATCGCACGTTGAGCCCTTCGACTTGAGATGGTTCACGGCTACGGTAAGAACCGCCCCGGATGCATCAAGTGCGAAACTCTGGGCAAGCGCAGGTCGGTTACGTGCATCATTGAAGCGTGAATCAACACTGCGATCGAGCAAGGCGAACTCACTTACTGTCGATACGCGCGAGCTGCGGTAAATGAAACCCGTTTTTATGACGTCGTTATGGATCGTGCCTGTATCAACCCAGGCGTAGTCGGAGGTGCCGGTGCGTGCGTTCATGGCGTCGACCAATACTCTCAGCGAATCGCTAGCGTTATTTTCGAGTTCCATAACGCCGATGATGTCTGCGTCCAGCATGGTCAGCGCGGTGACGGTCTTTTCAAGTTGCCGCGAAAACTCGGCGCTGCTGTCTGCGCCCCGACATGACTGATTGCTTTGCGGTCCGCAACTGGGTTGTCCGGCATCTATTGTCGTAAAGAAGTTGAGCACATTGAAACTTGCCACTCGCAATGCGCCGCCGATCGCCGGCGCGCCCGGTCGTGGATTAACTGCCGTGAATTGCGGGTCAACGGTCGGCATCAGGCGCCAGGTTTCGTCGCCGCTGCCGCCACTGCCGCGGGAGTACCGCAGTACGCCAACAACCCCGTCGAGCGTGTCGCCGGAACGGATCGAATAATTTGCCGCCGCGCCAGCGTCCAGGTAGTGAATCGTAGTCGGGTTCTGGACACGCAGGCCGTCGTCCAGAATGATCGAGCGGCGCGCATTCATTTGTTCGTGTGCCGCATATCCAGCGACATCGGGGGCATTGCTATTCGTGAACTGCGTAAGCCGGCCGCCCTGCGACAGTATGACGGTGCCAAAGCGTCCAAGATTGTGATGACCGCTTACAGTCAGTGTCCCGAGAAGCTCAACCAGCATGCCCTCATAGCGTTCGAGATCGGCGATGGGGTCGCCGTCACTATTGATCGTGGTCGTATTGAAGGGCAGGCTCAGGGGGCGCGCAACAACCGCTCCAATCCCGACGATTCGGACAGAGGTCGCATTAATCTGCGTCTCGCCAAAATATTCGGCGACTGTACCCGTTACTTCAACGAGGTCGCCCGCATCAATATCGGTGGCCGGGTCGGTGCCGTCGAATACAAACACACCGTCGGAAGTCTGAAGGTCTATGTCAGGTGGAGCATCCTGGAGATAAAATCCACCAAGGTTCCTGCGGTCGTCCGAGTCATTTTCCTGGAAGTCACCGGTGACGATGCCGGTCACGGTAACCGTCTGGCCTTCCATCGGACTGCTTGCGCCGGTACCCTGAATCTCATTGATCTGTGTCGAGGCAGGTGACGGACTGGGTGGTGCGGCAGAGCTGCTGCCACCGCCGCCGCAGGCGGCGGCGAGGCACAGGCTCGCTATCAGGGTCAGAACTCGCATGGCGTTATTCTAACCCATTGCGCTCAACTCATATTGAACAGCAGTAGCTCGGCATCGTCGTTTGCCGTAATGCTGATCGCCGGTTCACCGCGAATTTGCACGCCGTCTCCGGCGGCAAGTGTTTCGCCATTCATATCAACGCTTCCCGATATGATTTGCACCAGTACGCGGCGATCTGCAACGTCGTCAAGCATGACGTTTTTGTCTTTTTCGACAATGCTGGCGTACAGATCGACATCCTGGTGGATGGTGACCGAACCCTCTCTGCCGTCGCGCGAACCCACCAGGCGCAGGCGGTTGAGTTTTTCTTCACGGCTGAACAGGGTCTGCTCATAACCTGGCGTTAGGTTCTTTTCCTCCGGGAAGATCCAGATTTGCAGCAGGTGGAGTTCTTCTTCCCTGGAGTGATTGAACTCGCTGTGCAGCACGCCCGTACCTGCCGTCATGCGCTGCACTTCTCCGGCCGAGATAACAGTGCCGTTGCCCATGCTGTCCTTGTGTTCGATCGCTCCGCTGATGATGTACGTCACGATCTCCATGTCGTTGTGCGGATGCGTCGCGAATCCCTGTCCGGGAGCAATACGGTCCTCGTTGATTACACGAACTTTGCCAAAGTGCACACGCTCGGGGTTTTGATAATCCGCGAACGAAAATGTGTGTTTGGCCTGCAGCCAGCCGTGGTCTGCGCTGCCGCGATCGTCGGAACGAATAATGTCTAGCATGGTTGTCTCCTTCCGGCTCAGGCGGCTCTTGGCGCCAGGTGAATCAATTCCGCAATGCGGGCGCGTGCGTTGTCGAGGGCCTCGTCGTTACCACGATCGGCGCCCTGGGCGCCGATGATCTCGACATCGGTGATGCCCACAAAGCCAAGGGCATGACGCAGGTAAGGCGTCGCGAAGTCCATCGGGCTACCGACAGGTACGCCGCCGGAGGGTACGACAGCGTAGACCTTCTTGTCCTTGAGCAACCCGACGGGGCCGCTTTCAGTGTACTCAAATGTCAGTCGAGCACGGGCGATCATATCGATCCATGCCTTGAGTACCGCAGGAACCGAGAAATTGTAAATCGGTGCGCCAATCACAATCACGTCGGCTGCCTGCAGTTCGGCGACCAGTTCATCGGAACGGGACAGGATCTGCCTGTGCGTATTCGTCCGATCCTCATCAGGTGTGAAGTTCGCGCCGACCCAGGCCGCGTCAATGAAGGGCAGGCCGTTGGCGAGGTCGCGTCGCGTTACCTCGATAGTGCCGTGGTTATCCTCAAGGGCTGCGATCAGGTCCGCGGTGAGGTCGCGACTGATAGAGCCGGCGCTGCGTGCGCTGGCCTGTACTTCGAGGATCCTGAGTGGTGTTGCTGCGGTCATGGTGTGTCTCCGGGTGTGTCGATTTCTAACTGTCGGAAACAGTGTCGCTGTTGACGAAAATAAGATAAATACTGGTTTATAGACAATATTGTTCTAAAATACGCAACAATATGGATAAGTTCGAGGATTTACAGGCCTTTGTGGCCGTCGTGGAAACCGGCAGCTTTACGGCGGCCGCCGATCGTCTTGATACCGCCAAGTCGGCCGTAAGCCGGCGGGTGTCGGCTCTGGAAGAGCGCCTGGGCGTGCAATTGCTGAGGCGCACCACCCGGGTCCTTAACCTGACGGATACCGGGCAAAGCTTCTATGAGCACAGCTCACGCATTCTCGCCGACCTTGAGGAGGCAGAGGCGGCCGTGCAGCAGGAGCACGGCGAACTCCGAGGAACCCTGCGAGTGGCGTTACCCCTGTCGTTCGGCGTGCGTCATATGTGCAAGCCGATCGCGGCGTTCTGCAAGCAGCATCCAAGGCTGAAGTTCGATCTCGACCTGAACGACCGGCGGATCGACCTCGTGGAAGAGGGTATCGATGTGGCTGTTCGCATCGGACATCTAAAAGACTCATCACTCATCGCGCGCAAGCTGTTCGACTCAAGAACGGTCGTTGCGGCGTCCCCGCACTACCTCAATACGCACGGTATGCCCGAGTCCCCGGAGGAGCTCAGCAGTCACGACTGCCTGGTGTACTCGAATCTCGCCGAACCGGACCGATGGTCCTGGACGGATGAGCGGGGTAAAAAGAGGGTTATCGAGGTCAGGACGGCCATGCGCGCGTCGAGCGGGGACTTCCTGTCGAATGCCGCCGCACATGGCCTGGGCATCATCATCCAACCAGCTTTTCTTGCCGCCGAAGCCATTCGTCGTGGCAACCTGGTTCCGATTTTTACGGACATCGAGTGGCCAATAACGCCGGCCTACGCGGTGTACCCGCCGACCCGCCACCTCTCCTATCGCGTACGGGCGTTTATCGATTTCCTGGTAGAGCGCTTTGCCGGAACGCCTCAGTGGGATCGCGAATGTGAAGAGCTCAACGCCAGGCAAATCTGACCGGCGTAGTAGAGCGGCAGCCCGATGATGTAGGTGGGGTACTGGGTTTGCACGAGCCGCAGCGATGCGACCGACAGATCGGACAGGAAAAACAGCGTCGCACCGGCGACGATTAGCTTCGAAGCGCCGCGTCCCTGTGTGCCAATCGCGAAGATCACCATCAGGCTGATCACTGCCACATACGCACGGACCGGGTTCAGGAGGTCGGGCGGAGTATATGGCTCCAGCCAGACAAAGACGCCAATGGCGATAGCAGTGACCGGAATTATGGCCACCCCTATCCAACGCCGCTCGTAGCCGTGTCGGACAAACGCCGCGACGTAGGCAACGTGTGCCATCAGGAAGGCGAACAGCCCGGCGAGGAAGGCCGTCTTTGAATTCCCAATTAGAAACATATCGCCGCACCACGAGAGCGCCAGGCCGGTCAGGATGAGGCGCCCGTAGACCGAGGCCAATGCACCACTACGAATCGCGAGGGCAACAAACGCAGTCGAGGCAATAAACTTCGCGGCAGCGGCCGGGGCCGGCATGTCTGCGAGCAACAGGGCTACCAAGGCGATGCAGGCAACCCCAACAAGAGTGACAAGCACGCGAGGGGACATCATTATGGCAGTCTACAGGGATTTTCTTGCAACCAAGCCTGTCTTAAGGCTAAGGCCTCAATGTAAAGGAGCACTCTGACTGTGCGAGTTGGAATCATAGGTGGCACCGGTTTTGTGGGCGGTTACCTGGTCGACGCATTGCTTGCCAATGGTCACGAGGTCAACGTGCTCGTGAGGCCAGGTAGCGAGCACAAAGTCCGGCAACCTGCCAGGGTAAATGTGGTGACGGGTGATCTGGATTCGACAGCGGCCCTGTCAGCGGTGCTAAAGGGCTGCGATGCAGCGATCTACAATGTGGGACTGCTGCGCGAGTTCCCACGCCGCGGTATTACATTTGAGCAAACCCAGTACCAGGGCGTAGTCGATACGGTAAGCGCCGCGCGACAAGCTGGCGTCCAGCGACTGTTGCTAATGAGTGCCATCGGGGTCAAGGATCCGGGTACCAAATACCAGGCAACCAAATGTCGTGCGGAGATTCATGCGCTGCACAGCGGGCTCGACGTAACCGTGCTGCGGCCGTCCGTTATTTTCGGCGACCCGCGCGGCACGATGGAGTTCGCGACGCAGCTGTTTCAGGACATGATCAAGCCGCCGCTGCCGGCTGTTGCGTTCCCCGGCGTGCGGATGTCGCCCGTACATATCAAGGATGTAGCCGATGCTTTCTGTGCGTCACTGCAAGATGACAGTACATTCGGCCAGACCATCGAACTGGCAGGGCCCGAAACGCTGGACTGGCGCGAAATCGTGCAACGTGTCGCTGCCGCAGCAGGCAAGTCGAAGCTCATTCTGCCAATGCATTTGTGGGTCATGCGAATTGGAGCCACGCTGTTTGACTGGCTGCCGTTCTACCCGGTGACGCGGGACCAGCTCACGATGCTCGAAGAAGGCAACACGGGAACCGCAGACGCCGTCAAAAGTCTTATCGGGCGGGAGGCGCAGCCGTTCACACCCGAGTCACTGCGCTATTTGAAGTGCTAGAATTCGCACAGAGGTGACTATGCGCAAACTTACAGTCCTGATCGTCGCGACCATGCTTACCTGCGTGAGCATGCCAGCGGATGCCAAGACCCGTGTTGCCGAATTCAAGGGCTCCGGCAATACGACGACGGCCATTTTTCGCGTTGAGTCACCATGGGTTCTCGACTGGCGCCTCGATGGCGATTTCGAGGCAATGATGGGTCTCGAAATTACATTGATTGAAGCCAAGACCAGTCGCCATGTCGGGCGCGTGTTGTATACCAAGCATCGCGGCAACGGCGTCAAACTGTTCCATTCAGCCGGCCTGTACCAGCTGCGTATCAGCTCGACGCTGGCTCGCTGGAGCGTGAAGATTGACCAGCTCACGCGCGAAGAGGCAGAGTTGTATACGTCGAAAGAAAAGAAGTAACTGCGTGTGAGATGATCTGACCGTGGAACAAGTACCGCAAACCAAATCCAGCGCCATCATCATGGCTGCAGCTGTAGTCGTTGTGATTTACGGCATGCAAATGATGTCGGTACTGCTGGTCCCGTTCCTGGTTGCAGCGTTCCTCGCACTGATTACAGTGCGCCCGATGCTCTGGTTGCAGGCGCATCGTGTGCCCTCCGTTCTGGCTGCGTTGCTCATCGTCACTATGCTGATGCTCATACTTGTGGTCGTCGGTGCGATTCTCGGCACGTCCATTGCCGACTTTACGGCGGCGTTACCGACCTACCAGGCAAGGCTCGACGTCCTTAATCAGCAGGCTTTCGAGTTTGTTGTCAAACACCTGAAGGTTGACGAATCAACCGAGAGCATGAGCGACATGATTGACCCTGGCTTTGCCATGGCTCTCGTCGCCGGCATCCTGAATGGTCTCCGCGATGTATTAACGAATACTTTCCTCATCATTTTCACGATGATATTTATTCTGCTCGAGGCGGGTACGGCAAAAACGAAATTCCAGGCCGCGTTTGGTAGAAGTGCCGATTCGTTGCAGGGTGCGCGCGACTTCATGCAGAACCTGGGTCGCTACCTGGGTATTAAAACGCTTGTCAGCATGGCGACCGGCATGTGTGCTGGATTGCTGACGTGGGCGCTCAATGTCGACTTCCCATTACTCTGGGCAATGTTTGCATTCCTGCTCAACTACGTACCCACCATTGGCTCGATTATTGCCGCGGTACCGGCCGTATTGCTTGCACTCATCCAGATTGGCCCGGGCGCCGCCGGTGCGACGGCGGTGGGGTTCATCGGTATCAATCTTGTCTTTGGCAACTTTCTCGAACCGCGCCTTATGGGTTACGGCGTGGGTATCTCACCGCTTGTCGTATTCGTCGGTTTGATCGCGTGGGGCTGGATCTTCGGACCTGTCGGCATGCTCTTGTCAGTGCCACTGACAATGACCCTGAAGATGGCGTTGGAAAACGACGATAGAACGCGGTGGGTTGCTATTCTGCTGGGCTCAGAACGCGATGCAGAGCACGCGCTCCGCGAGAGGGAGAGAGCGAAAGCCGCCGATCAGGCGACGTCGTCGTAGTCGTCGTCGACAGGCTCCGTTTCCTCGATTTGTTCGAGGAGATTAATAGCAACTGCAACGAAATCCGTGTCCGTGATGATGCCGACAATTTTGTTATTGTGCAGAACGGGCAGGCAGCCGATCTTGTGTCTCTCAAGAAACAGCGCAGCGTGACGCAAGCTGGCGTTAACGTCGACTGTTGCGACGTCCGTCACCATCACATCCTCGATCCCGATTTCATTGGCATGAATGCGGGTTCCGTCGTCTCGCAGAAAGCTGTCGGTGGCGGCGAGCACGTTCGTTAACGAGATCAGGCCCGTTAGCTTCTCACCATCCATAACCGGGAGATGATGAATCCGGTGATCGTGCATCAGCGTCCGGGCCTCGGCCAGAGTCGCGGACGGAGGCACCGTGATCAGGTTCGTACTCATGATTGCTTCGATGCTGAACATAATTCCGTCCCTTCTATTTTCCTTTTGTTCTTTCTTGTATTTGAGTCTATCCCCGGGGGGGGCGCGCGCCATTGCGAGAAACACCTACTGTGTTTCTGCAAGTAATTGATTAGCGGTAGTGGAGCGAGGGCTAGAGGTTGAATTTTGCCTCGTAATCTTTCCAGCGGGGGTCCTTTTTGGCCTCGTCAAAGAAGGGCATGGCCAGCGCCCAGACCCCGCCCGGGTCCCTGACCCGGGCCGCATGATCCAGCCACTCAAACGTCTTGTCCATATCGCCCTTGTCAGCGTAAATCTCAGCCATCTGGTAGGAATTGCCGAAGCCATATTCGTCTTCATAATTCGCAACCGCTGCCTGCCATTTCTCAAGCGGTCCTTCGCGGCCCAGGATGATCAGCTCGTTGGTCTCGCGTACCCAGGTTACAGGCTCCTTGACATTGAGTGCCTTGGCGGCTTCCACGTCACCCTGAAAAAGTTTGCAGCGCGCAATTCGCCCATAGATACGACCGGTGTCGGGCGCAAGGTTTAGTGCGCGTTGGTAGGTTTCTATGGCGAGGTCGCAGCGATCGCTAAACGAATACAAATCGCCGAGCTGGCGCAGTGTGGCGAGCGACAGCGGGTCGACCTCTAAGGCATTTGTCAGGAGCGCCTCCGCCGCGTTGAATTCCCCGGAAAATATCAGGTTGGAGGCGTGCCAGCCGAGAATCGTGAGGTCGTTTGGTGACGCCTCGAGAGCCTTTTCAGTTTGCGCGCGTGCAGTAGGCAGATCCCAGTTCAAGAGTAATGCAACGGCAGTTTGTGCGATGAGCGAATCGGGATGATCGGGGGCAAGCTGTGTCGCTTTGTCCGCGACTTCCCTGACATGCTGGAAATTCTCAATGAAAGAACCACCACTGCTCGATGCCCAGCCGCTGTAGGCCTGCTGCAGGGCGAGGGCCAGACCGGCGTACGCGCGCGCAAAGTTTGGGTCGAATTCGATGGCGGTCTCGTAAGCAATGCGGGCCTTTTCGAGGTTCTCCGCACTGGTGTTGTCGATGAAATAATTACCGCGCAGGAACTGGTTGTAGGCCTCGACATTGGTTGTGCCCTGGGTTGCCACCGCGACCTCGGCCCCGAGAAGGTGAACCTTCAGCTCCTCGACGACATGACCCGCAATCTCGTCCTGGATAGCGAAAACATCTGTCAGTTCACGATCGTAATTTTCAGACCAGAGGTGATAGCCATTTTGTGTGTCGATTAGCTGCGCCGTAATGCGCAGTCGTGTGCCGGACTTTCTGACGCTGCCTTCGAGTACATGTGCGACGTTCAGAGCCTCGCCAATTATGCGGAGGTCTTCATTCGTCCCTTTGAATTTAAACGATGAGGTGCGTCCGGCAACATGTAGTTGCGAGATCTTGGCGAGCAGATTCAGAAGTTCTTCCGAGAGTCCGTCCGAAAAGTACTCGTTCTCCACATCGCCACTCATGTTTACGAAGGGCAATACGGCGATAGAGGGCTTTTCCTCAGTAGCGGCGATTTCTGCGGGACTGTCGATCGCTTCGCTGTCCACCTGCAGTACAAATTTGTCGACCAGCAGGAAGGCTACGGCAATCGCGAGAATAACCACCGCCGTATGATTCAGTTTCTGGCCGGTTTGCGGGGTTATGGATTCGCTGCGATCGACATCTTTCTCGCGCTTGAGGCCGTCAGGCGTCATTTCGAACGCCCAGGCGAAGATCACTGCAAACGGAAACCCGATTATGACGAAAGCGGCGACGGCCGAGATCAGCCACTCGGGCAACTTGAGTGCGGGAAACATGACGTCGACAACCTGCATCGTGAGCCAGCC
The DNA here is from genome assembly GCA_024679535.1 of Chromatiales bacterium. Classification (GTDB taxonomy): domain Bacteria; phylum Pseudomonadota; class Gammaproteobacteria; order Steroidobacterales; family Woeseiaceae; genus UBA1847. The sequence continues at coordinate 23,427 of JAIBDF010000020.1, read as the reverse complement.
GGCGATGACGTAGACCAGAGCGACCTTCGCGACATTACGGCGCTTTAGTTCCTCTAAGAAATTGCGCATAAGTGGGGTTCCCAAAAGTCGTGGCGCAAGCTTAGCAGACAGTTTGGGTACTCGGTATCTACGGATGTGAAATACTGGGCATTGGACTAGATTAATGGTCTATACGCCTATGAATTACCGCTTCCTGTTCCCGCTGCTACTTCTCGTGTTGCCGGCTGTGTCTGCCGGCGAGGATCGCGACGCGACGCAAATCGTCCGCGATGCGGTCAATCACTGGCGGGGCCTGTCCTCGTATACGGTTATGACCATGGTTATTCATCGCCCCGACTGGGAGCGGGCGATGACGATGCAGGCGTGGACCAAAGGTGACGAGCAGTCGCTCGTCCGTGTGATTGAACCGAAAAAAGATCGCGGCAATGGCACGCTCACCGATGAGAACAGCATGTGGACGTTCTCGCCCAAGATCAATCGTGTGATCAAAGTGCCGTCATCGATGATGGCGCAAAGCTGGATGGGTTCGGACTTTTCCAACAAGGACGTCGCGCGCGCCGATGACATCATCGATCAGTACACGCATTCAATACTGTCGACGAGCGTCGAAGATGGACTGACCGTTTATGAGATCGAATCGATCCCCTACGAGGATGCCGCTGTTGTCTGGGGTAGTGAGGTGTTGACCATCCGTGACGATCACGTAGTGCTCGCACACGCCTTTTTTGATCAGGACGGCGAACTCGTGAAGACGCTCAAATCTCTTGAGATTGCCGACATGGGTGGACGTACTATTGCAAAGCGTCAGCGCATGGTGAAGACGGATAAACCGGACGAGTGGACCGAAATTGCGGTCAATGAAGTCGAGTACGAACTGGACCTGAAAGACAGCGTTTTTACTTTGTCGAACTTGCGTAATCCACGAGACTAGAAGATGAACGTCGTCCTGCGCCTCGCATGGCGGAACCTTTGGCGGCACTCCCGCCGGACGTGGCTCACGATCGGGGCCATGGTGTTTTCAAACACGCTTCTCGTGTTCATGATTTCGCTGCAGTTCGGCATGTACGGCCTCATGATCGATAACACGCTGCAGGTATTCAGTGGCCACATGCAGATCCAGGCGCCGGGTTACAAAGATGACCAGAAGATGCGCCAGGTGGTGCCCGACGTGCAACCGTTGGCCGCACGTCTGCGCAGTGAATTAGACAGCGAGACGATTGCCGCTCGTGGCTGGGCGTTTGGGCTCGCATCGAGCGAGGAGCGGAGCTACGGCATTGGTATCTACGGTGTGGAGCCAACCTTCGAGTCCCGGGTATCGAATATTCCCGGGCTGATCAAGGAAGGGCGTTATCTCGAGCAGAATGATGCGATGGAAATCGTTATCGGCACCATGCTCGCACGCAACCTGCGGATCAATGTTGGCGACGAACTGACGATTTTGGGCAGTGGCCTTGATGGTTCATTTGCCGCGGCCGTTGTGGTCGTCGCGGGCATCTTCGATAGCGGCGTCAGGGAGATCGACCGCAATATTGCGGAGATGCCACTCGGTACGTTCCAGGACGTGTTTTACATGAACGGTGCTGGCCACCAGGTCGTGCTGCTGGCACCCGACCTCGATCAGGCAGAGGCATTGCAGACGCGCGTTGCAACGATGCTATCGGCAAATGACGCGCTGGTCGTGCAGGGTTGGGATGAATTGCAGCCAGGCGTCAAGCAGGCCATCCAGGCTGATATGAGCAGCGCCTTCTTCATGTATGGAATTCTCGTGATCCTGGTTGCGTTCAGTGTTCTCAACACGCAGCTAATGTCCGTTCTCGAGAGAACCCACGAATTCGGTATCGTCATGGCGCTGGGCCTGAAGCCCGGGCGGCTCGGCCGGCTCGTCATGCTCGAAACGACCATGATGGGATTCATCGGCCTGCTGCTGGGCGCGATCGCCGGGGCGCTGTTTACGACCTGGTTCACCGTCAACGGCTTTTCCTATCCGGGCATGGAGGAGATGGTGGCCAAGTTTAATCTGCCGGGCCGCGTCTACCCCCGGGCCACACTGGTCACAATGTTTGCGGGACCGTTGGTTGTATTCCTGTGTACCCTGGCGGCCGCGATATATCCGGCACTGCGGCTGCGCCGCCTGCATCCGGTTGAAGCGATGAGGACGAACTGATGCGCATGTTCGTCGTACTCAGTCGACTCGCCTGGCGCTACCTGTGGCGTAACCATCGGCGCACCATCGTCATGCTGAGCGCCATCGCGGTGGGCGCCTGGGCCATGATTTTCATGACGGCGCTGACGCGCGGCATGGTCGATCAGATGATCGTCGATGGGATCAGCGTCATTCCGGGTCACGTACAGATTCACGATCCGGACTACCTGGACGACCCGAGTATCAACAATCGCGTCGCCTACAGTGACGCGGAACTTGCGGCCCGCTTCGAGGACCTGGACAGGGTGGCCTGGGCCGCCAGGGTGCGGGTGCCGGCGGTTGTGACGAGTGAACGCGAGTCGCGCGGCGTGACCTTGCTCGGTATCGATCCAGAGGCGGAGCGCAGCTTTTCGTTCATCGACTACGACGCCGTTGACGGCCGTTTTCTGGAGGGGCCCGACGACAACGGGATCGTGCTTGGCGCGAAGCTCGCGGACACGCTGGAAACCCGGGTAGGCAAGCGCGTCGTTGTCATGAGCCAGGACCCGGAAAACGAGATCGCGGATCGTGGTTTTCGCGTGGTCGGACTGTTTCACGCGGAAATGGAGGCCACGGAAGAATCCCTTGCGTTTGTCGGCAAGCGCACCGCACAGAAAATGCTGCGGATCGGGGACAGCGTTACCGAGGTTGCGTTTGTCGGTGACGATTACCGGGACGTTGAGCCGTTGTACAGCAAGGTCGTCGAGCGGGTTGACGATGCGGTACAGGTGAGTCGCTGGACTGAGGTCGACACATACCTGGGCACGATGATGGGCATGATGGACGGCTTCATGTTGATCTGGGTGATCGTTATCTTCCTGGCGCTTTCGTTCGGTCTTGTGAACACGCTGGTGATGGCGGTGTTCGAACGTATTCGGGAAATCGGTTTAATGCTGGCGCTCGGCATGAAGCCCGCGATGATTCTCGGGCAAATCATCATCGAGTCGATGATGCTGCTCTCGGTCGGGCTGCTCATCGGTGATGTGCTTGCCTGGGCCACGATCAAACCGCTGGAAGGTGGTATCGATATTTCCATAGTGGCGAAAGGCATGGAGATGTTCGGCGCTTCGAGCGTGCTGTACCCCAATCTCGACGTCGACGACGTCATTCTCGCGAATGTTGTTGTCTTGGTTCTTGGTTTCTTCGCGAGTCTGTCGCCCGCCTGGCGAGCGTCGCGCTATGAGCCCGTGGAAGCGATTACAAAGGTGTAAAGATGACTGCAGTACGTTGTATCGACTTATGCAAGACCTACCGCCAGGGGGATCAGGACATCAAGGCGCTGGACCACCTGAGCGTCGATATCGAGAAAGGCGAATTCGTGTGTCTGATGTCACCGTCAGGCGGCGGCAAGACGACGTTGCTGAATGCCATCGGCGGGCTTGATATTCCCGACAGCGGCGAGGTCTGGATTGCCGGGGAGCGCATTGACCAGATGAGCAAAGGCCAGCTGGCTGACCTGCGTCTCGCGAATATCGGCTTCGTCTTCCAGGCCTACAACCTGATTCCTGTCCTGACGGCGCAGGAGAATGTCGAGTTCGTGATGCAGATACAGGGCGTACCTGCTGCAGAACGTCACGATAAATCGTTCGCCATCCTGCAAGAGGTGGGCCTCAAGGGACTTGAAACGAGGCGGCCGGCTGAGATGTCGGGGGGACAGCAGCAGCGCGTCGCCGTGGCGCGCGCGATCGTGTCGCGCCCGGAGCTTGTGCTGGCGGACGAGCCCACTGCGAATCTCGATTCGAAGACGTCGGCGGAACTCATGGAGCTATTCACCGAACTCAACGAGCATCACAACACGACGTTTGTCATCGCGACGCACGATCGGCGCGTCCAGGCCTACGCGAAACGCCTGGTACGCATGCTGGACGGCCGCATAGTCGATGACATCGAGCAGCATGCGGCGTAGCGCCCTACTCATATTCCTGCTGCTGGCCTCGGTCGCGGCGGCCGATGAAGTCAAAACCGAGTTTGGTGGGCATACCAAACTGCGATTGGTCGGCCAAAGCTTTCCGGATGACAGTCTGTTTAAAGACCTGGTCGGGGCGAATGCGCTGGACGTTACGGCTGACCTGCGACTGAATCTGGCATTCAAGTCCGGTCACTGGACCTTCGACTCTGCTTACCAGCTGGTCGGCCTGCAGGGCGATACGATCAGATCAGGTGGCGGCTTGCCGAATGACGACCGTCGGCTGTTCAATCTTACCGATGTGCTGACGGAGGGGGGGGATAGTGCCTTGCTGCATCGGCTGGATCGTCTCTGGGTCGGTTACGCCAGCGAGAAGACCGTCGTGCGCTTCGGGCGCCAGGCGCTGTCCTGGGGCAACGGACTTGTGTATGCGCCCATGGACCTGGTTAACCCGTTCAATCCGGCGGCGATCGACACGGAGTACAAGGCCGGTGACGACATGCTGTACCTGCAATACCTGCAGGACAACGGCAACGACCTACAGGCGGCGTATGTGGCGCGCCGTAATCCGGTGACGGGCGACGCGGAAGGCGATCAGGCGACCGCGGCGGTCAAGTATCATGGTTTTGCCGGCCTGGCCGAATTCGACCTTCTCGTGGCGCAAAGCTATGGCGACACCACGGTCGGGATCGGTGTAGGACACCCTCTCGGCGGAGCCGTATGGAGTGCCGACCTGGTCGTAACTGATGCGAGCGCCGACACCCGCATGCAGTTCGTCAGCAACCTGATGTACTCGTGGATCTGGGGTGGCAAAAACATGAGCGGCGCCCTGGAGTACTACTACAACGGGTTCGGGCAAGAGAGCAGCCGTTACGACCCGGCTGCCATAGCCGGCAACCCGGACCTGGCGCTGCGTCTCGCGCGAGGCGAGCTGTTCACGGTCGGGCGCCATTACCTTGCAGCAAACGTCCTGGTCGAGATGACGCCGCTGTGGACGGTGACGCCGACTTTGCTTGTAAACCTTGGCGATCCGAGTGCGTTGTTCCAGTTCGTGACGAGCTACAGCCTGTCCGACAATATGACGCTGCTGGGCAGCCTCAACGTGCCGCTCGGTGCTAACGGTAGTGAGTTTGGTGGCATTGCAACGGCATTCCCGAACCGTTACTTGTCAGTCGACGCCGGTGTGTTCGCGCAGATAGCGTGGTATTTCTAGGGGCTGGCTAGCGGAGACTGGCGAGGAGCCGGCGAAAGCCCGCTTCAATCTCGAGCTCGAAGACCGGATCCTTGATGTGCTCATATTCCGACACGTCAACCTGTAGGGCCGCTGCGTCAAGCATCTTGTCAATGCGCTTGAAGAGATCTTCTTCTTCCCATTGAATGTGATTGCGCAGACGCCGCACATAGGCGGTCGCGTCCTCAATCATTTTTTCGCGACGCACGGCGCCGCCGGCAACCACGGCTTCTACCTCGTCCCGCAACAGCGATCCGAGGTGCGCGATGTCGTTGTGGTCGTCGGGTACATGGTCCAGATCTTCGGTGAGATCGGGTCGCGCCTCGCGCAGCTGCTCGTAGACGATATCTTCTTTAGGGTGATGCACGGCATCCGGATAGACCGTCATGTAACGCATGATTTCATCGAACATCTCGAAATCGGGGTCCTTGTCGGCCTCTATCTCCACGATGAGCCCGTCGAGAAGGTCCAGTACAACGGTCATATTGCGGTGGTCTTCCCGCAGCTCCGTCATGAGTGCTCGTGAGTCGGTTTTCATAACCACAGTTTGGCCCTGCCAGAGCTGCGGCACTATTGGGAAAACCACTTACGCAGAGAAGATGCGGCCCCGCGGGGGGTGCGGGGCCGCTTGATACTAAAAGAACTTGCGCGCCATCCCGAGGATGTCGTTGCCGTCCGCGCGGGTTTCGGCCGCACCCATGAGTGATGGGTCGTCGATATAACGATCATGACCGCCCGTTTCGAGGGCCCGACGGAAGCCGGCAAGTCCATCGTCGCTCGCCAGCTGGCCAACGCTGTCGCCACCGCCCGATGCTTTCAACAGGTCCATAAGGTCCATATTGTTCCCCTTGTTGGCTGGTCGTCGAGCGGAATGCGGATTTTCTGGCCCGGATAGATCTTGTTCGGGTCGGAAATGATGTCCTTGTTAGCGTCGAAGATCTTCATGTACTTCGAGGCATTGCCGTAATAGCGCTTGGCGATGGCGCCCAGGGTGTCGCCGCTGACGATCTCATAGATCTCGGCTTTTTCTTCGGGCTCTTCAGGCCATGAGTTCTTCTCCTTTCATATACCGCAAGGGTTACGGCGTTATACTTGTCAACACGATCATGATGGTGACGTAATGCGTAAGGCAACTATTTTCCTTCTGCTCAGTTTACTGATGGTGACGGGTTGCTCGGTTAACCCGGTGACCGGCCAGCGCGAATTCGTGATGATGAGCACCGCGCAGGAAATCGAGATGGGTAAGCAGAATTACTCGCCCATGCAGCAATCACAGGGCGGCGTTTACGATATTGATCCGGAACTGACGGCCTACGTGCAGCGGGTTGGGCAAAGCGTAGCTTCACAAAGTGGCGTCAACCTGCCTTACGAGTTCGTTGTACTCAATAACTCGGTGCCAAACGCCTGGGCGCTACCCGGCGGCAAGATCGCGATCAACCGTGGCTTACTCACTGAGATCGAATCCGAAGCGGAACTTGCGGCTGTGCTCGGTCACGAGGCTGTCCATGCCGCGGCGCGGCACTCGGCCCAGCAGCAGTCCCGCGCGATGCTCATTCAGGTCGGTGTAATGGGTACCGCTATCGCGGCCAGTGATAATGACTACGGCGCTTTAATCGTCGGCGGCGCCAATGTACTGGCGCAGGCGGGACTGGCCAGATATGGCCGCAGCGCAGAGCTTGAATCGGACCTCTATGGCATGCGGTACATGTCGAAAGCCGGCTACGACCCGCAGGGCGCGGTGGCGCTCCAGGAGACGTTTGTGCGGCTCAGCGAGAGCCGCCGCTCCGACTGGTTAAGCGGACTCTTTGCAAGCCATCCGCCGTCACCTGAGCGCGTGAGTGCGAACATTGCGACGGCCAGCACTCTGCCGCCTGGTGGCATGCGCGGGGAGCGCGAATATCAGGCCGTGATGGGCCGGACTAACCAGCTGAAGCCGGCCTATGAGGCCTATGACGAAGGCCGCACGGCACTCGCCGAAAAGGACGCCCAGCAGGCGCTTGCAAAGGTTAACCAGGCACTGAAGCTGTTGCCGGATGAAGCGCATTTTCATGCGCTACGGGGCGATATTCGGCTCGTCGAAGACAAGTTTGACATGGCGGTGACCAACTACAGTCGTGCGATCGATCGCCGTGACAGTTTCTTCTACTACCATCTGCAGCGTGGGCTCGCGAGAAAGGAACTTGGCCAGGTAGATGCGGCGGTTGCTGACCTCGAAAACAGTATCGCGCTGTTGCCGACGGCACCGGCGCATTACGCGCTCGGTGACATCGCCAAGGCGCGAGGCAACTTCCCAGAGGCCATTCAGCACTTCAAGGTTGTTGCCGAGGCGGGTGGTGAGTATGGCGAGGCAGCCACCGGCGAGCTGATCCGCCTCGACCTGCCGTCGACCCCGGGTGCCTACATTAATCATGCGTGCTCAGCGGACAATAGCGACAATCTCGTTATTTCGGTTAGAAATGAGACCTCCGTGACGGTCACGGGTGTACAGGTAGCGATTCGGTATAACGATGCGTCGGGCCGCGTGCAGCAAAAACGATTCAACGTGGGTGAACAGATAGAACCTCGCGGGGTTGCGACCGTGAATACCGGAATGGGGCCGTACGCGACCGGATCGGGTTGCCCGGTAGAAGTCGTCGCCGCGCAGATCGCGGAATGAATAGGGGGCTCGTATGAATAAGATTGCAGTTGCTGTCCTCATCAGCCTACTTGCCGGGTTTGCTGTCGGCGCCTTTTTTGGCGGCGAGGACGCGATAACGACCCACTCGGTGGAGTCGGCTGAGAGTGGCGCGTTGCCCGAGAGCGTGAGTGCCGAGGACAGGTTTGCGCGCCTCGAGCGGATTATTGCCGAGGAGCGTGAGGCCAGAATTACGCTCGAAGATATGCTGGCAACGCTGTTCGCGCAGATCGAACGCATGGAGGGCGCTGGCAATCGTGCGGCAACCGTTCGACAGGAGTCGGCAGAGCGCGTACGGGAAGCCGTGCACGGTACCTCCGGGGGGACGCGGGACTGGGTCATTCGCTACCAGGAACGCCGGGTCAGCAGGATGGTGGAGGGCGGCTTTTCTGAGGATGAGGCCAGGCAGATTCTGCAGCGGGAGTCCGCGGCACAATTCAAGGCCCTGCAGGCCGAGTGGGAAGCGGAACGCAACGGAGAGACGTTCGACAGGTATGCGTCCATGAACTCCACCCAATCCATTCTTCGGTCCGAGGTCGGCGACGATGTTTACGCCCGCTACCTCGCCGCACAGGGGCAACCAACGGCAGTTAACGTCACGCAGGTCCTGAGCGGGTCGCCAGGAATCCGTGCCGGGATGCAGGCAGGCGACGAGATCGTGAGGTATAACGGGGAGCGAATTTTCAGTATGGCCGATCTGCGCGACCAGACGATGCAGGGCGACCCCGGTGAAGAAGTTGTGATCGAAGTCGAGCGCGATGGTATGCGCATGCAGCTGATTGTGCCGCGTGGTCCGATTGGTGTTTCGGGCAGTGGGGCCAACGTCCGGGACACCAGTTTCTGGGGTGGCGGACCTTAAGCGCGTTGATTGGTGGATAATCAAGGCCACCGGATGCAAAATGGGTCCACGAATAACAAGAGGTTGAAAGCCCTTGAGCAGTCGCCTTCGCTACACCATACCCAACGGATTCACTGCGCTGAGTCTGTTGCTCGGCATTGCGTCGATTGTGACGACACAGCTGGGCGACCTTGAGCTCGCCGCATGGATCATCGTCTGGTGCGCATTGCTTGATGTGATGGACGGCTTGTCCGCGCGCCTCCTCAAAGCGACTTCCGACTTTGGCGCTGAGTTCGATTCCATGGCCGACCTGGTCTCGTTCGGTGTCGCGCCGGCCGTGCTGACCCTGAATGCCGGCCTGCAAATCGGCGGTATCGAGTTCGAGTCGGGACAGTACTGGGTCTTGATGCTCGCAGTTGCTGTCTTTCCGCTAACGGGTGCAATGCGTCTGGCGCGATTCAACCTGACTTCCGATCAGCCGGCAACTGGCTGGTTTGCCGGCGTGCCGATCACGGCGGCGGGTGGCGGACTCGTACCGGCGGTGATCCTCGTTTTGATTCATTACCCCGACCTGGCAGGTGTGATGCCGTTGCACCTCTATCTGCCTGTCATGATGTTTGTGCTAGCACTGTTCATGATCTCAAGAATTCGTTTTCCCAAAGCCAAGAAGCGTGACAGCCTGTTCATTAACGCATTTCAGGTGATTGTGATAGCCGGTGTCTACTACTGCGGCATCACGCGGTCCTTTCCCGAGTACCTGCTGGGCATGGGACTCTTCGTGCTGATCGCCGGGATCATAGCCGGCCGCATTACGCGCCAATCCTGATTGATTGTTAGCGTCGGACCGCCGTTAGGCCCGCAAGGAGAAGTCATGCCAAACCGCTTCCTGTGTTGGACACTCGTGCTGTACCTGCTGCTCCCCGCGGGGCAGGTCTCTGCCCAACAGCCCTCGATCGACGTGACCGCATACCAGTCCTTCGAAGGCTTCATCGATACCTGGTGGGATGAGGAAACGGGGCGCATGCTGGTGCGCGTCGACGAATTCGACGTGCCCTTCATTTACCAGACGTCGTTGCCAAGAGGTGTGGGCTCCAATGACCTCGGGCTCGATCGTGGGCAGCTGGGTGCGACGAAAATTGTGCGCTTCATGCGCAGCGGCCCGAAGATCCTGCTCGTCGAAGACAATCTCCAGTATCGCGCGCGCAGCGACAGTGCCGACGAGCGCCAGGCGATCGCGGAATCGTTCGCCCGGTCCGTGATCTGGGGCTTTACCGATATGGACGGTGACGCTGCGTCGACGATTATTGATGCCACCGCCTTTTTTGTGCGCGATTCGCATGCTTTGAGTGCGCGACTGGCAGCTGCGGGCGAAGGCAGTTTCAGCGTGGACGATTCACGGTCCGCTATTTTCCTGCCGCGTACCAAGGCATTTCCTGATAACACCGAGGTTGAGGCGATCATTACACTTGTCGGCAGTGCGACCGGGCCGCATCTTCCGACCGTCGTGCCGGACAGCACTGCACTGACAGTTCATGTGCATCACTCGTTCATTCGTTTGCCCGACGACAACTACGAGCCGCTGCCCTACGATCCGCGCGCCGGCGTAATCGGGTTGCGCTACGACAGCGGCGGGTTTGCCGACTATGCGGCACCGATTGGTGGGGAATTGATCAATGGTTTCGGCCGCCGCCATCGGCTGCAGAAGAGGGACCCCTCGACCGAGGTCAGCGAGGCAGTTGAGCCGATAATTTATTACCTGGATCGAGGCGCCCCCGAGCCCGTGCGATCCGCCTTGCTCGACGGCGCCCGCTGGTGGGCCCAGGCGTTCGAAGCGGCGGGCTACAAAGACGCTTACCGGGTCGAGATGTTGCCCGACGGCGCGGACCCGATGGACGTGCGTTACAACGTTATCCAGTGGGTGCATCGCTCGACCCGTGGCTGGTCTTATGGATCATCCGTTCTTGACCCGCGCACCGGGGAGATTCTGAAGGGGCAGGTATCGCTCGGTTCGCTACGTGTGCGGCAGGATTACCTGATCGCCGAAGGTCTGCTGGCTCCTTACGTTGACGAGTCGGTGCCGCCGGAAATGCTCGAGATGTCGCTTGCACGAATTCGGCAGTTGTCCGCACATGAGGTTGGACACACGCTCGGCTTCGAGCATAACTTCGCGGCCAGCACCCAGGATCGCGCCTCGGTCATGGATTACCCCGCGCCCCTGGTGCGCATCACTGCGGAGGGTGATCTTGATCTGTCGGAAGCCTATGACGTGGGCATCGGTGAGTGGGACAAGCGAACAGTGCTCTACGCGTACCAGGATTTTCCGGATGGCGTAGATCGTGCCAAAGAGCGGGCAGAGATCCTGCTCGAAACGTTTCGCCAGGGTTTCAAATACGTCGCAGACAGGGATTCCCGTTCCGTTTCCACGTCACATCCGGATGGCAACCTTTGGGACAATGGTGCAGATGCGATTGCTGAACTCGAGCATTTGATGCGCGTTCGTGACATTGCCCTGCAGCGATTTTCGGAGCGCAATATTCGCATCGGGCGACCCCTTGCGACCATCGAAGAAGCCCTGGTGCCAATCTATCTGCTGCACCGGTTTCAGATTCAGGCGGTCGGCAAACTCATAGGCGGGCAGTATTTCAATTACCGCCTGCGTGCCGATGGGCAGGACGATGCCCGTCCCGTGGCAGTGGCGCGCCAGCAGCAGGCTATCGATGCCTTGCTGAAAACGCTGGACCCGGGTGTTCTGGGCGTGCCGCAAAGCCTGCTTGATGCGATTACGCCGCGTGTGCCCAATGACCCCAAGTCTCGCGAGACCTTCGACGGTAAGACCGGCATGAATTTCGATGCGATCGCACCGGCACGCAGTTCGGTTGCCCTGACCCTGCAGGTTCTGCTCGAACCGCGCCGGGCCGCCCGCCTTGAACGCGCAGGCTCGCTCGGTTTCGATGCCATTGCCCGGGGTCTTCTCAGCGCCAGCTGGTATTCCGAACCCGGTAGCGGTATCGAGGCGGCCATTCAGCGTCAGACCAATATGCAGGTCCTCTACGGATTGATGGCGCTGGCATTCAATGAAGACGCCGACGGCGATGTGCGAGCTCGCGCATACGCGGCGATTGTTGAGCTGCAGGACTGGCTATCGGGACGCAGTTCGCGCGATCGTGCCGCTCGAGTTCACTACCGTTTCGCGGAACAGGAAATGCGGCGTCTCATGGACAACCCCGATGCCATCAAGATGCTCGTGCCGGCGACGGTACCACCCGGTTCTCCCATCGGCTAAATTCAGAACAGGTTGCACCAATGTCCACAACCGTCACGGTCCTCATTGTTTATCTCGGCATCCTGTCTGCACTGGCAGTCTGGAGTCGACGCGAAACGCACACGCTTTCGGGCTTCTATCTGGCGGGCAAGAAACTGCCTTACTGGGTAGTGGCGTTTAGCACCAATGCGACGGGCGAAAGTGGTTGGTTGCTGCTCGGCCTGTCGGGTATGGGTTACGCGGTCGGCGCGCAGGCTTACTGGGTCGTCGTTGGTCAAATGATTGGCATCGGGCTGTCGTGGGGGCTGGTGTCCCGCAAGCTCAAGAAATTGGGGGATGAGACCGATTCGATCACGGTGCCGGATGTACTTGCTGCAAAATTTCAGGACAAATGGCACCTGATTCGCGGTGTTGCCGTACTGATTATATTGGTCATGGTGACGACGTATGTGACGGCGCAGATGGTGGCATCGGGCAAGGCATTCTCGAGTTTCCTCGGTATGGATTACAAAACCGGCGTCATCGTCGGCGCGGTGTTCATCATTGGGTATACGTTTGTCGGCGGCTACAAAGCTGTGTCCTATACCGACGTGGTGCAGGGTGTACTCATGTTGCTGGGCCTTATAGCGGTACCCGCAGCGGCCATCATCGCGTCCGGTGGGTGGGGCGAGGTGAAGCTCTCCCTGTCTCAACAGGACCCTGCGCTGCTCGACATGTTTGCATTTGCCGGCAAGCCTGCCTGGATTGGCATAGCGAGCTTCGTCGCTATCGGCCTGCCGTTTATCGGCGTGCCGCAATTGCTGATTCGCTACATGTCGGCGCGCGATGATATGGAAATCCGGAAAGCACGCATTGTGTCGCTGGTCGTGCTGTTTATCTTCGCCGCGGGAGCCGTAACGGCCGGAGTCGCGGGTCGCGCACTGTATCCGGGTCTCGAAGATCCGGAGACCATCTTCCCGGTCATCTCGAACAATCTGTTCCCGCCGATAATCGCAGGGATGCTGCTTGTGGTGGTTTTGTCCGCGATCATGTCCACAGTCGATTCGCTACTGCTTCTGGCGTCCTCGTCCGTGGTGCGCGATACCTACCAAAAGATCATGGGGAGCGATGAAAGCGACGCACGGCTGGCAAGCTACGGCAAACTTGTGACGATCGTGATTGGCGCCATCGCCGTTGTGCTGGGTATCCAGGAGCCACGAGTAATCTTCCATTTCGTACTGGCATCGTGGTCGGGACTCGGGTCTGCGTTCGGTCCCGTGATACTGGGTATCCTCTTTTATGAACGTATCACCTGGGAGGGTGTGCTGGCTGGCATGTCCGGGGGATTCCTGGCGAGCGTGGCCTGGCTGACCTGGTTCAAGGCCGACTACCACGGCCTGTACGAGGCAATCCCGGGTTTTTTAGCCGGACTGGTGCTGACCTTTGGCGTGAGTTACATGACCAGCAGTAAAAAATTCGCCTGACGTGTAACCGAATCCAGCGACCGCCCCTATAACAGTATAAGAACTTGATTTGAGGGTATGTCGATGCGTTATTTGAAAATACTGATTATTGGACTGCTACTGACCCTGCCGGTACTGGCCACCGCGGATGTAGAGGATCTCCCGGGGTCAGCCGTCTGGTATTTCCACATTGATCTCGAACAAATGCGTGAGGATGGACCCGGGCAGGGCGTCTATACGTGGCTCCAGGAAGAGGCATTTTCCGATATCAGGGAAGAGGCCGGCGTGGATCTGGACAGTGAACTGGATAGCATGACGGCGTTTTCGCTCGCAGGCGCGGGGCCTGTCATCCTGTTTGAAGGCAATATCAGCCAGGAGACCAGGGACAAGGTAATGACCTTCGTTGCCGCCGAGGGTGATCTCACGCCGCTCAAAGCTTCGGGCAAGACTTACTATCATTTTTCTGGCACAGACGGCGATGAAACCCTGAAACTGTCCAATGGTGATTTCGAAATAGACATCGAATCACTCGAAGATGAGGCCTGGGTCAGCCTGGCGCTTAAGAACAAGATCCTGATTACCGGCACAGAGGAGCAGATGCAGGGCCTGCTCGCGAATAACGGTAAAATTGCTGGCAGGAACAGCCACGATGGCGCCCTGCTGGTGCTTTCGGCTGAGAAGACGCTGTTGCAGGCGGGCATGAACTCTACGGCCATGGGCGATGACGCCGACTCGGACTGGGAGTCCAATATTCTGCGCAACACCGAACAGGTTGCCTTTATGATGGCCGCGGCTGCAGACAAGCTCGCCCTGGAGGCCAAGCTGGTGACAACCGAGCCTGAAATGGCCGAATCGCTCGCCAGCGTCGTTCGTGGTCTGGTGAGCCTGATGGCTTTCAGTGACGATGTGGATGAGGAAATGGTTGCCATGATTCAGGGCACTAAAGTTGAAGCCCGTGGTAACAACCTCAGCATTTCCCTGGCAATCGCCCCGGATCTCGTTGTTCGGACGTTAAGTGAGTGACGAACTCAAACTGATTGCCGCCGCCAAAGCGGGGTCCGCAGACGCCTTCGCGGACCTCGTGCGTGCTTACAGAGTGCGGCTGCTGCGCTTTTTGCTGACGCGCAGCCCGAGCTATGCGGATGCGGAGGACGTGCTACAGGACACATTGGTAGCAGCGTTTCGCTATCTGCACTCCTACGATCCGCGTTGGCGTTTCAGCACCTGGCTTTACCGTATTGCGATTCGCAACGCTGCCAAGTTACGCGGGCCTGAGCTCGTAGAGATCGGCGATCTGCGGGACCAGGAGAACGATCCATTACAGCAATGCATAGCAGACTCCGAGACAGAGAACCTGTGGGTCAGCGCACGCCAGCTGCTCAATGACGAAGTCTACTCGGCCATGTGGTTGCGCTATGCCGAAGATATGTCCGTCAACGATATTTCCAGGGCCCTGGATCGCTCCGCGTCCTGGACCAAAGTCAACCTGATGAGAGGGCGGCGCGTGCTCGGAACGCACCTGAATAGTGCCGCCCAACAAAGTGAAGCCTATGGATAAGTTAGCCAAACAACTGCACGACGACGCACAACGAATCGATGCGTCCGTAAGCGATGAGCTCGAGCGTCGTATCGAAGCTTCATTGCGTGCTGCAACGCCCGAGCTCGAGGGCAGTCGTCCGGCACCCGTGACTCGGCCACCGCTATTCTGGTGGGCGAGTACAATCACTGGTGTGGCCGCCGCTGTGGCCGTAATCGCAATCGCGAACTGGCGTGCGCCGGATCAGCCGGCTGCGCCACCCGTTAACATTGTCGCTGCAATGCCGTCGCTAGATCTCAATGCCGAGACCGCCATGCTGACCGGACCCCTGCAACAGGAGCTGGATCGACTCCAATCGGATCTCAAGAAAGCCGAGGAAAAAGTCAAGCAGGAAATTGGTCTCTAAATAGCGGTCTATTGTGGAAAATACGTATCTTTTCCAGTATGTTGATCAATGACATAACAAGAAAAACATAATCAACACCGGGGGATGAACGAAGTATGCCTTTAGCCGTTGTACTGATTTTGCTCGTCGTTGGCTCGCTCCTGTTTCACCTCCTAAGTCCTTGGACATTCACCGAGTTGGCTTCCAACTGGGGGATGGTGGACTTTACAGTCGACGTCACTCTTTACGTGACTGGCTTCGTCTTCGTCGTCGTCAACCTCTTCATGGCCTACTGCGTCATCAAGTTCCGCTATCGCAAGGGCGCAAGAGCAACCTACGAGCCCGAGAACAAGAAGCTTGAGACCTGGCTGACGGGGCTGACCGCTGTCGGTGTAGCCGCGATGCTGACACCCGGTTTGTTCGTGTGGGCAAAATTTGTCGACGTCCCCGAGGAAGCTCATGTCGTGGAGGCCATTGGCCAGCAGTGGCACTGGACCTTCCGGATGCCCGGTGCCGACGGCAAGCTCGGCGAGGTTGATGCGGAACGCATATCGAACGATAACCCGTTCGGTATGGACCCGGATGATCCGAACGGTCAGGACGATATCCTCGTTTACAACCCTGAGGTTCATGTCCCGATCGACAAACCCGTCAAATTCCTACTGCGCTCTAAAGATGTCCTGCACGATTTTGCCGTTGCTCAGTTCCGCGTGAAAATGGATCTCGTGCCCGGCATGAATACCTTCCTGTGGCTGACGCCGACACAGGAAGGCCGTTTCGAAATCCTCTGTGAAGAATTGTGTGGCATCGGACACCACACCATGCGCGGCGCTGTTGTGGTCGATAGCGCCGGTGACTACGACACGTGGCTCGCAAATCAGCCGACCTACAGTGCGCTGAATGCAAAGCCTGCGGGTAATGCAGGCATCGGTGCGGCGCAATATGCGATTTGTGCGAGCTGTCATGGGCAGCAGGGCGAAGGTAATGTTGCGATGAACGCGCCGAAGATTGCCGGTCAGTCGTCCTGGTACCTCAAGCGCCAGATCATGAATTACAAAAAAGGCCTGCGTGGCACCAATCCAGCCGACACATTCGGCCAGCAGATGACCGGCATGGTCGCGATGCTGGCAGACGAGCAGGCCGTCGATAACGTGGTGGCGCACATCCGGACGTTCCCGGATAACCCGGTTGAGCAGACCAGCCAAGGTGGCAATCCCATGGCCGGCGCAAAGCAATACAGCGTCTGCGCATACTGCCATGGCAAGGATGGTATGGGCGTGCAGGCGCTGAACGCGCCGCGAGTCGCGGGTATGTCGGATTGGTATCTCGAACGCCAGCTGCGGTACTTCCGGGACGAAGTGCGCGGTTCACATCTACAGGACTACTACGGGTTCCAGATGGGGCTGATGGGTCAGTCACTGTACGACGAGCAGGCGATGAAAGATCTCATCGCCTACATCAACACGCTATAGGGTCGGATCTATGTCATACGTTGCAATCGCCGATCGTGATCACGAACAAGAGCACCACGATCCGCAAACGTTTCTTACAAAGTACATCTGGAGTCAGGATCACAAAGTCATTGCCGTGCAATATGGCATCACGGCGATCTTCGTCGGCCTGATTGCGCTCGGACTGTCGGCGATGATGCGCCTGCAGCTCGGCTTCCCGAACCAGTTTTCCTTTATTAATCCCGAGAACTATTACCAGTTCATCACGATGCACGGCATGATCATGGTGATCTACCTGCTGACCGCATTGTTCCTGGGCGGCTTCGGCAACTACCTGATTCCGCTCCAGTGCGGTTCGCGCGACATGGTGTTCCCGTACCTGAATATGCTCAGTTACTGGGTGTACCTGCTGTCGGTCATTATTCTGATTATCAGTTTCTTTGTGCCAGGCGGTTCGACCGGCGCTGGTTGGACCCTGTATCCACCGCAAGCCATCATGCAGGGGACGCCGGGCACTGACTGGGGCATTTTGCTGATGCTAGCGTCACTGGCTGTGTTTATTGTGGCCTTCACGATGGGTGGCCTCAACTACGTCACCACGGTGCTGCAGGCACGCTGCCAGGGTATGACGCTGATGCGTATGCCGCTGTCGGTCTGGGGCATATTCATTGCGACGATTCTGGGTTTGCTGGCGTTCCCGGCGCTGCTGGTCAGTGCGATCATGATGCTGTTCGACAAGACGCTCATGACCAGCTTTTTCATGCCGGCGATCTCATCGATGGGCGTTGATCCGGGTTACACGGGCGGCAGCCCGATCCTGTTCCAGCATCTGTTCTGGTTCTTCGGCCATCCCGAGGTTTACATCGTGGCACTGCCGGCCTTTGGTATCGTGTCTGACCTCTTGTCGACGCATGCACGCAAGAACATCTTCGGTTACCGCATGATGGTCTGGGCCATTGTCGCAATTGGCGGCTTGAGCTTCATTGTGTGGGCACATCACATGTATGTCTCTGGCATGAATCCGTACTTCGGATTCTTCTTCGCGACGACAACACTGATTATCGCGGTACCGACAGCCATCAAGGTCTATAACTGGGTGCTGACCTTGTGGCAGGGCAACATCCACCTCCGGGTCCCGATGCTGTTCGCTATCGGTTTCATTTTCACGTTCATCCACGGTGGTCTGACCGGACTGTTCCTGGGTAATGTGACGATCGACCTGCCGCTCTCCGATACTTATTTCGTCGTGGCGCATTTCCATATGGTGATGGGCGTGTCGCCCGTGCTGGTGGTGTTCGGTGCGATCTACCACTGGTGGCCCAAGATTACCGGCAAGATGTATAACGAGACGCTCGGCAAATGGCACTTCTGGATGACGTTCCTCGGCACCTACGCGATATATCTGCCGATGCATTACCTTGGATTTGCCGGCGTGCCGCGTCGCTACTTCGCGATGGGCAATACGGAGTTCCTGCCGGACTCGGCTCAGGATCTGAATGCTGCGATCACCATTTCGGCGTTGTTCGTTGCCCTGACACAGATCCTGTTCTTCGTGAATATGATCTGGAGCCTCTGGAAAGGCCCGAAGTCGGATCCGAATCCCTGGGATGCAACCACGCTTGAGTGGCAAACGCCGGACCATCCGCCCAAGCATGGCAACTGGGGGCATGAATTGCCTGTAGTGCATCGTTGGGCTTACGACTACAGCGTGCCAGGTTACGAGGAAGACTTTATTCCGCAGAACGTACCGGCCGACAAAGCGCCGGCGGGACGTGATCACGGAGAAGATCACTAGTGGAAATCGGTCTCATTACGTTGGCGGTCATACTGGCCACCCTGCTGGGGTGGCTGTTGAAGCAATCTTTCAACACGCAACCGTGGATTGCTGAGCAAGTCAGCGCAACGGCTCATCATGGACCACTCGGTGGCAGCAGCAACACGCGGCTGATCGCATTAATGGCCCTGATGGCCGTGGTTACCTCGTTTTTCGCCCTGATCCTGAGTGCCTATGCCCTGCGCATGGAACTCGGTGACTGGGTGCCGATGACCGAGCCACAGCTGCTGTGGACGAACACCGTGATGCTCATCTTCGCGAGTCTTGCGCTGCAATGGACGCGCAATGGCGCGGTAAAAGGTCAGGCATCGCGACTGAAGCCGGGTTTGATCGCGACCGGCGTGTTAACGGCGGGGTTCATCATTGGGCAACTCATCGCGTGGCAACAGCTACAGGCTGGCGGACAGCTCATCACCAACAATCCGTCGAATGCATTTTTCTATTTTCTGACCGGCGCACACGCCGTGCACATTATTGGCGGCATGTACGTTTGGGCGCGGGCGACGGCTCGTGTGATGCTGGGCACGGCGGAGGGCGGGACGATTCGTCGCAGTATTGAACTGTGTACTATCTACTGGCACTTCCTGCTACTGGTCTGGCTGATTCTTTTTGGATTGCTGTTATCGACGTGACTCTAATGACCTGAGGGGTCTTTATGTCTGAAGTGGTACTGGATGGTGGCGCAGAGGCGCCCGGTAAAGACGGTTTTGTAGAAGACTGGTCGAAGGACAAGCAGGTATTCGGCGTGCCCTGGGGCAAGGCCATGATGTGGATCTTCCTGCTCTCGGACACCTTCATTTTCAGCTGTTTCCTGGTCGGCTACATGTCGGTCCGTATCGCGACGACCGATCCCTGGCCGAGCCCCTCGGAGGTGTTCGCGCTGGAAGCATTTGGATACCCGGTACCGCTGTTACTGATTGCCATCATGACGTTTGTCCTTATTACGTCATCCGGAACAATGGCACTTGCGGTGAATATGGGTTACCGCAAGGACCGCAAGAAAACGTTTTGGCTCATGCTCGCAACCGCTCTGCTCGGCGCAACGTTTGTCGGAATGCAGGCATTCGAGTGGTCAAAACTCATTGCCGAGGGCGTCAGGCCATGGGAGAACCCGTTTGGCGCGGCGCAGTTCGGGTCGAGCTTTTTCATGATTACAGGCTTCCACGGAATGCACGTGTCGGCTGGTGTGATTTACCTGTTGGTTGTCGCATTTCGCGTGAAAAACGGTTTTTATGAGAAGCGCGGCGGTAACTACGAGATTGTCGAGATTACGGGCCTGTACTGGCACTTCGTCGACCTCGTCTGGGTCTTCATTTTCGCTTTCTTTTATCTCTGGTAGTCGGCAGGAGTATTGGGTATGGCCGAAGAAGGACAACAACATCCGCTAAAGGTCTACTGGATTATGTGGGGCGCGCTTTTTGTGCTCAGCGGTATGTCTTACGCAACCGACTTTATGAATGATGGGCCGGTACGAACGTTACTGATTCTTACTTTCATGTTCCTGAAAGCCGGTGGCATCGTCTGGATCTTCATGCACATGGGCTGGGAACGTCTTGCACTGAAGGTGGCAATTCTTGGACCACCGGCGGCCCTGCTCGTGCTGATCTGGCTCATGTCGCTGGAAGGCTCGTACATCGAGGACACGCGGGTCGAGTACTATGGCGAAAGCACGATGGAACCGGCAACGCCCGGACACCATTAGGGTCGTGTGACAGTTCGTCCAGGAGGCCCGTTTTGCGGGCCTTTTGTTTTTGAGGACAGTTTTTGCCAGATGGAACTAAACCAGGTCACACTCCCGACCACCGACTATGGCGCGACGCTCTGGGTGCATGCGGTCGACGAACTCGCTGAAGCAACCGGCGTCACCCTATATTTCGAAGTGGACGATGTCGACGTCCGGGTTCGCGAGTTGGAAGCAGCGGGGCTGGTGATCGAGTCACAGCCCCTCGACCAACGCTGGCTTTGGCGCGAAGCGTATTTGCGCGACCCGGCCGGCAACGTCATCTGCATTTTTCATGGTGGCGAGAACAGGCGATACCCGCCGTGGCGATTGTCTTCATGACGGGCAGGCATAGTACTGGTGCCGACGTTCCTTCTGTGGGTACTCTCGGTTATCGTTGGTTTCTTCGGACTTAGAATTACTAGCCGATCAGGATTCATTGTGCATGCCATAATTTTCGACATCGACGGCACGCTGTTGCAGTCGGCGGCAGTTGATGACGCTCTCTACCGGGCGGCAGTCGACGCTGTGCTGGGCCCGGTGCGGTTCAGACCTTCGCTGCACGCATACGATTACGTCACTGATACAGGCATCTTGTCGCAAATCCTCGCTGATAACGACATCCCTATTGCCCGGGATCCGATGGACGAAATCAGGTCTCACTTTGTGGCGTTATTGCGAGACCACATTGAGACAAACGGGCCGTTTATCGAGGTCCCGGGCGCATCCGGGCTGCTGCAGGAACTGTCCGCATCTGACTCACATGCTGTCGCCATTGCAACTGGCGGTTGGCGCGAGAGCGCTGCGCTGAAACTCGAATCGGCCGGCATCGACTACGCGAACATTCCTCTTGCAACCGCCAACGATCACCGCGAGAGGACAGGAATCATGCAGATCGCCCTGGGGCAACTCGGTGACGGCCTCAGATCCGTCACCTACTACGGTGACGGCCCGTGGGACCGTGATGCCTGCGCAGCGCTTGGCTGGCGGTTTGTATCGGTCGGCCCGGAACTGAGCGGCATCGATTCGTACATTGATCACCGCCCGGTGATCCACGCGATCCGGCCAATGGACGTCGCCGATATGGAGGCCATATTCCAGGTGCGAACGTCCGTCCAGCACAATCATATGAACGACGAGCAATTGCGCGAAATCGGGATTACACGTGAGGGGGTGGCGGATCAGCTGCGAGCGGGGGAGGTGGCCGGATGGTGTGCGATATGCGGTGACCGCATAGAGGGCTTCTCATTGGCGACCGGGGACACGCGTGAGATTAACGCGCTGTTCGTCCTGCCCGAAAAATCGGGATATGGAATGGGGGAGGACCTGCTTGAAGCGGCGGTCGAGCACTTGCGGCGCCAGGCGCCAGGCCCGGTACGGCTGCGCACCGACCCGAAAACGCCGGCCTATGATTTCTATCTGCGCCGGGGCTGGCGGGATACCGGAATGGACCACGAGGGAAGCGGATCCGACAGGGACCGTTATCTCGAGCTGGAGTGACACAATGCAAGTACTGATGAGTGTGGTCGGCATCGCGACGATCCTGGGGATCGCCTACCTGATGTCGTCCAATCGTGGCGCTATTAATAGGCGCACGGTCGGCATCGCCTTCGCGATCCAGGCGGCCGTTGCCGCGATCGTGTTGTATGTACCCCAGGGCGGAGCGGTCCTCGACAAAGTCGTACAGGGTGTCCAATTCGTTATCAACCAGGGCAAGCACGGCATCGAGTTTCTCTTCGGTACAAGAATTGAATCGTCGTTGGGCTTCACGGTCGCGTTCAATGTGTTGCCCGTTATCGTATTCTTTGCCGCGCTCATGTCGGTGCTGTATTACCTTGGCATCATGCAGCGAGTCGTGGGCACGCTTGGTGGCTGGTTGCATCGACTGCTGGGCACGAGCCATGCGGAATCGGTATCGGCTGTCTCCAACATATTCGTGGGTCATACAGATGCGCCACTCGTGGTGCGGCCTTATCTGAAGGGCATGACCCAGTCGGAACTGTTCGCCGTAATGACCGGCGGCTGCGCGACCATAGCAGGTGCCGTCATGATGGGTTACGCGCAAATGGGCGTTGAGCTCAAGTACCTGATTACAGCCAGCTTCATGGCGGCGCCGGGTGGGCTCATGATGGCCAAGATCCTGATACCGGAGACGGTGCCACACGACGAAAGACCGGAACCCGAGTTGGTTGCCGAGGAAGACAAACCGGTCAATATATTCGAGGCGATCGGCAACGGAGCGATGATTGGCCTGCAGGTCGCCCTCGGTGTCGGTGCCATGCTCGTCGCCTTCGTTGGGCTGATCTTCCTCGTCAATGGGCTACTGGAGCTGGCAGGCGGCCTGGTTGGAATCGAAGGCCTGACCGTGCAGTGGATTCTCGGCAAGGTGTTTGCCCCCATTGCTTTTCTGCTGGGCGTGCCGTGGGATGAGGCCGCGATTGCCGGTAGCCTGATCGGCCAGAAACTCGTGATCAATGAATTCTATGCGTACTTCACCTTCGTCGGGGTCAAGGAGACGCTGTCGCCCTATACGCAGCTGGTCGTGACCTTTGCGCTGTGTGGCTTTTCCAATCTCGCGTCCATTGCGATCCTGCTCGGCGGACTGGGTGCCATCGCGCCGACCAGGCGCCATGACATAGCAAGACTTGGTCTAAGGGCGGTGATTGGAGGTACACTGGTCAACCTGTTGAATGCATCGCTGGCGGGTTTTTTCTTCGCCTTACAGTGACACGAAAAGATTATGACCAGAGCCATCATTCTCGTATTGGATTCCTTCGGTATCGGCGCCACGGCCGATGCGGAAAAGTTCGGTGATGTTGGCGCCGATACGTTCGGCAGTATCGCGCGCGTGCGTGCCGAGTCCGGGCACCCCCTGAAATTGCCGAATCTTGCACAAATGGGTCTGTTCCACGCAGGCGCTGAGAGCACTGGCGAATTCGCGGCCGGGGTCGACGCCAATGTCGAG
>JAIBDF010000144.1 GCA_024679535.1 Chromatiales bacterium | reverse complement strand
GAGTGTGTCTGGCCGCCGCGGATACCGCCGCCGCAGGGCGTACGGATAGTCACGGGCGAGAAAAAATCGCCGCTGGAGCGATAGCGCAGCCGTGCGAGTTCCGACACGATCTGGTCGAAACCCGGATAGATGTAATCCGCAAACTGGATTTCGGCGACCGGCCGCAGGCCATTGACGCCCATGCCAATCGCAGCGGCGACAATACCGCCTTCAGCGATCGGCGTGTCGATGACGCGATGTTCGCCGAACTTGCGCTGCAGGCCATCGGTACAACGGAAGACGCCACCGAAGTAGCCGACGTCTTCACCGAGAACAACAACCGTGCTGTCTTTGTCCATCATCACGTCGTGGGCCGAGCGGATGGCTTCGATCATGTTCATCTGCGCCATGGCTTAAGTCTCCGCCAGAATTTCGAGAAGACGGCTACGCTGCGACTCAAGGTGCTGCGGTGTCTCGGCATAGACGTCTTCGAACATTGTGGAGGGATCCAGCCACGGGCCCTCGGTCATCGTTCCAAATTTCTGAGCCTCCTTCCACGCCACCAGCACTTCTGCCTTGAGTTGTTCTTCGAGGCGGCTGTGTTTGTCTTCTGACCAGTGGCCGTCCTTGATCAGATGTTGCTTCAGCCGTTCAACGGGGTCGCCAAGCGGGAACGAGTCCCACTCATCGCGCGGGCGATACTTCGTCGGGTCGTCACTGGTCGAGTGAGCACCGCCGCGATACGTGACGTGTTCGATGAGTGTCGGACCATGGCCGCGCCGTGCGTGATCGGCAGCCCAGAGTGTTGCCGCGTAAATAGCAAGAAAGTCGTTGCCATCGACACGAATGCCCGGGATGCCAAGACCAAGCCCGCGTGCGGCGAACGGTCGGCGTTGGCCGCCGGCCGTACCCTGAAAGCTGGAGATCGCCCATTGGTTGTTGACGACATTGAGGATGACGGGCGCCTGGTAAACCGCGGCGAAGGTCAAAGCATGGTGGAAGTCGGCCTCGGCCGTACTGCCGTCGCCCAGCCATGTTGCGGCGATGTGATCTTCGCCCTTGATAGCCGAAGCCATGGCCCAGCCGACGGCATGTGGGACCTGCGTCGCGAGATTGCCCGAGATCGAGAAAACGTTGCCTTCCTTGCTGTGGTACATGACCGGGAGCTGCCGGCCCTGGCACATGTCCTTCGTGTTCGACAGGCACTGGCACATCATGTCGACAAGTTTCATGCCGCGGTACATGAAGAGGCCCTGGTTGCGGTACGACGGGAAACACATGTCACCGGCTCGCAACGCCATGCCCTGCGCGATCGATATGGCCTCTTCTCCGAGTGCCTGCATATAAAAGGAGATGCGACCCTGCCGCTGGATCTGCCACATGCGCTCGTCGAATACGCGGTTGAGCATCATCCAGCGCAGGGCAATTTGGAGCTTCTCGGGTTCGAGATTCGGATCCCAGGGGCCGACAGCTTCGTGGTTGTCATCCAGCACACGAACCAGGCCGCTGCTCAGGTACTCGACCTCGCGGGTACGCGAACCAATAGGCGGCTTGTCGACAGCGCCAGCCGGCGACAATTCGAGATAACTGAAATCGGGCTCGTCGCCGGGCCGAGCTGTAGGTCGCGGTATTTGTAATCGCGATTTCTCAATCATGTCGAAAACCCTGTGTTGTTATGGGCGAGCCGCTGCAACAATGCTGCGCGCCAGTTCGTCGGCCAGTTCGTGCGTTGGTCGGCCCGTTTCCTTCGCCTGACCGAAGATCTTTTTCAGGCGATCCTTGATGCGGCCAACATCGGCACGTACGTCTTCCTCGGAGCCATTGTCATAGTACTCGGCCGCAACGCTGATAATACCGCCCGCGTTGATCACATAGTCAGGGGCATACAGGATATCGCGCTCAGCCAGGCGTACGCCATCGGCCGGCGTGGACAGCTGGTTATTGGCGGCGCCGGCGACGACGGTCGCCTTGAGCCTGGGAATGGTCGTCGACGTCAGGATGTTGCCCAGCGCGCAAGGCGCGAGTACATCAACATCGCTAAACAGCAGTTCGGTCGGCGCGACCACTGTGGCTGGAATTTCGTCCGTCATCATTTTCAGGTTGTCAGTGTTGACGTCTGAGACAAAAAGCTCGGCGCCAGCTTCATGCAGCAGGCGGCAGAGGAAGAGGCCCACATGTCCCACGCCCTGGACTGCAACCTTGATACCTCGCAGCGAGTCGGCTCCCAGGCGCGCCTGCACGGCTGCCTCGATGCCCTGGTAGCAACCGAGAGCGGTCCAGGGTGACGGGTCACCGCCGGCATCATGGCCGGTTTGCGGCAGCCCCGAAACGAATTCGGTTTCCTCGTGAACGATGCGCATGTCATCGACCGAGCAGCCCACATCTTCAGCGGTTACATACCTGCCGCCAAGTGAATCGACAGAGCGACCATATGCGCGGAACTGCTCCGGGGATTTGGCGGTGTCGGGGTTGGCGAGGATCACAGCCTTGCCGCCACCGAACCTGAGTCCGGCCACGGCGTTTTTGTAGGTCATGCCACGGGAAAGACGCAGTACGTCGGTTAGTGCATCGGCATCATTGTTATAGACCCAGCGGCGGGTTCCGCCTGCTGCCGCCCCGAGTGCCGTTGAGTGCACCGCAATGATGGCCCGGAGTCCCGATGTCTGGTCGTGGAAGTAATGCAGAGATTCGTGATTATCGAACTCGGCATGGTCGAAAACGCCCATGGTTGTCCCCCAAGGTCCAGGCTGCATCCTGAGACTAATATACAGCGACTAAACCCGATAAAACATGCAAAAACTTTTATGTAAGTTCAAATCAGTGCATAATCTATGCTTATTGTATAAAATAACGACATTATTTATGCAGTCCGTTTCCATCGATCATATCGACCGCAAGATCCTTGACCTGCTGCAGACTGAATCGGGAATTAATGCCTCTGCAATAGGTGAGCGCATCGGCCTGTCGCAGTCTGCCTGCTGGCGCCGTATCCAGCGGTTGCGCGAAGAGGGGGTCATCAAGGATCGACCCATGGTTCTGGATCGCGAAAAGGTTGGTTTGACGACGATGGTCTTCGCGCATGTGAAACTTACCTCACATGGCCGAAGTAACCTGTCAGCATTTGCCGAAGCGGTGAAGAGCTTCCCCGAAGTCATGGACTGCTATGTCCTGCTGGGCAATGTCGACTTCCTGCTGCGGATCGTTGCGGCAGACATCAAGGCCTACGAGCAGTTCTTTTTCGAGAAACTCTCTCAGTTGCCGGGCATCCAGGAGGTGACGTCGAGCATCGTCCTGTCGGATACCAAGCACACAACGGCACTTCCGATCTAAAAGCACTACTTGTTGGTTTGCTCGTTGATCCAGCGCTCGACATGCGCGCGCAGTGCCGGCAACGGGATGGTTCCGTTTTCCAGGATGCGGTTGTGGAATTCGCGGATATCGAAGTCGTCGCCGAGCGCTTCCTCAGCTTGCCGCCGCAACGCGAGGATTTCGAGACCGCCGGAGTCATAGGCCGTTAACTGACCGGGCAGGATCGCAATGCGATCGACCATCTGGTCGCCCATGGAATCAGGGAAGCGGCCAGCTTCCATCATGAACTCGATGGCTTCTTCACGCGTCCAGCCAAACAGGTGGATACCCGGATCGGCGACCATGCCACGGGCCGGCCAGGCACGGCGTTTTATCGGTCCCGTCGTGGTCGTGTACAGCCCCATTTCCTCGGCCAGCGCCTCGGAGTAGCGCGCCCAGCCTTCACCGGGTCCTGAGAACCAGATGATTTCTGTTACCGGGTGCAGGCCCTCGATTGATTTGGCGAATGCGACCTGCAGGTGGTGGCCCGGCCAAGCCTCGTGAAAGGCGGTGCTTTCGGCGTTGCCGCGGGACTGATCCTCGGGTTTGTGCAAGGGAATCCGGTACTCGCCCGGTCGTTCGTCCGTGCCTGGTCGATAGTGCGCCGAGCGGCCCGTGCCTTCCTCGTGTTCTTCAAACGGCACAACAACGACCGGTTGCTCGGGCATCGTGCTGACCCAGTTGGGCATCTCTACTTCGGCGCGTTCGACCATTTCGCGAGAAAAGGCGAGCAACTCGTCCTCGTCGACGAAGCGATCGGTCGGGTCCGTTTTCGCGCGCTGCAGGATCTCATTGAAATCGGTCAATTCGTACGCCGCTTTCCCGAGTCTGATAACCGAAGCCTTGTTGGCTTCTACGGTTTGTTTACCAAGCTCGAAGACGTCCTCGGCCGAACGTCTGAGCGTCGTATAGCGTCGCAGGGATGCGTCATAGCACTCGCGACCGTTTGGGTTTGCAGTAATAGCAAGCTCCTCACGCGCTCGTTCCATGTAAGGTCCCGCGAGAAATTCACGATAGCGCGTCAGGGCCGGGACGATCTGGTCCTCGACAATGGCGCGTGTTGCGGCCCTGAACTCCTCGTCGTCATCACGCGCGGCCGGCGAATAAAATGGTGACAGCTCCGTTTCGAGGGCGACCACGCCATCAACTTGGTCGACGACGCGCTGCACGACAGTCTTTGGCGCCGAGTAACCGAGTTTGAGTCCCTCGCCGAGATTGCCCATCTCGTTATTAATGTAGTTCTCAAATTTCGACCAGCGAGCGAGCGATTGCTCGCGCAGTTCCGGGGTTCCCACGGGCTGGAGTTGGGCGATCTGCACGTAACCAGAGTGCCAGCCGCCCATCTGGTTGACGTTCCAGACTTCCGTACGGCAAATGCGAACCTCAACGTTTCCTTCGAGTTCCTCCATCAGGTAGGCGTGTGTGATCCAGGCGGGATCGCCGAGCAGCGCATCGCTATCCACCGTTCGCAATTCGGCAAGCATCGCGTCGATCGCGGCATCATTCGCGGCGCCGGCAGCGAGGGTGTTGTTCTGCAAGCCATCATGGCGATGCAACTCGATACCTGAAAAGTACGCCGTCTCGGGAGTCGTGGACATGACGTGCGCATAATAGCCGTCGGCGACTTTATTCACGGTCACGATTGCCTCAGCCGGTGTCATCGCCGGGGGACTGGTTTCGGGTGGTGTATCGCTCGAGCAGCCGGCCAGGAAAAATGCCAGGATTGCGAGGCTCTTGCCGCATCGCTGTAAGGAAAAGTTCGTCATGTTCTATCCCCTCGGAAGTCCTTGTCACTAAATCAGAGTTTTGGCAAGACGTCTACCGGGACTCGTTTTGCGGACGAGTCGCGGCACGGTGCTTAGGTGATAAGCTTGCGTTTTTCGGCGACGAGGGTCCCCGCAAGTGAATCATTTACCAACTTCGGATGACCAGATGGCGGCACACGTGGGGACACGGTTGGCCGAAGCGCAACAGCTCGTTGGTTTCGGAAAGCGTTCGGACGCACTCGCTGTGTTGCGCGGCATGCTGCCGCTCAAGGCGACGGGTGCGTTTTGGGGCGCTGTTGCGCAGCAGCTTTTCCAGTTGTCGGATCTCGCCGGCGCCGAAAAGGCTGCGCGCAATTTCCAGAAAGGCTGTCCCGGTGACGAGAAGGCTGCGCTGGGCCTGTCAATGATTCTTGCCGACGCTGGCAAGTTGCGGGAAGCGCTGTCCTTTGCTCAAAGAGCCCTGACGTTGCAGCCCGATGACCCGGTAGCGCACTATTGCATGGGCCTGATACTGTCTCGCGAAAACAAGATCAAGTCGGCGCTCAAACATTTTCAAAAAGCAGTCGAGATCAGGCCTGACCATTCAGACGCACTCGAGTACATAGCCTATTTGAGCAAAGGTGCACCCGAGCAGGGCGACTTGCGGGCCATCGACGATGCACTTGCGAGTAACGTGCACGCTGGCCGGCCAGGTGAAGCAGCGCTGTGGTATGCGCGTGCGGCCTGGCTGGAGCGAGGGGGCGACTTTGACGATGCGTTCAGCGCGTATGAGGAAGGTGCGCGCCTGATGCGAGCACAAAGCAGCTTCGGAATCACGGCTCTCGAACGCTACGTCGACCGTCTCAAGTTGTCGTTCTCGGAGTCGTTCTTCACCGCCAGTCAAAAGCACGCCTATCCGAACAAGTCTCCGATATTCATCGTCGGCGTGCCTCGTTCGGGTACCACGCTTGTGGAGACATCAATCGCGGCGCATTCGAAAGTTTCCAGCGCCGGCGAAACGACACTGGTCAGCCTGGCCACAATGCCGTACGGCAGTTTCGAACCCGTGGATCTGGCGCGAATCAACGCGGAGCTGGAGCGCGGCGGGAACCCCTGGTCGGAAATGGGTCTCGTACTCAAGAAGTCGTACGCAGATCGTGTTGGCCGGAACAGGCGAGTCACCGAGAAGAATCTCGGCAATCATTTCCTTCTCGGCGCCATTGCAATGATTGCAAGCAGAGCGCCGATCATTTATTGCGTCCGTGATCCTGCGGCTACCGCATGGTCGTCGTTCAAAACACGCTTTCGCACCGGCAATGAATGGAGCTACGACTTCGACTCAATTGTTCGATACCAGGAACTTTACGGCGAACTCATGAAGCACTGGCAGGAGACATTGCCTGGCAATCCGATTTTCGAAGTTCGTTACGAGGATCTCGTATCGCGGCCGGAGGAAGTGATTCCCGCCGTCCTTTCGCATGCTGGACTGAAGTTTGAATCCCGGTGCCTGAGTCCACACGAAGCGTCGCTGCCAGTAATGACTGCTTCGATGGCTGAGGTCCGCCAGCCAATTCATACGGCATCAATTAGCGGTTGGCGACGCTACGAGTCACAGCTCATAGAGCGGCACCCGGTTTTCGAGACAGCTGAGAATTGCCCATGAAGAATGTCGGTACCGGCGATCGGCCCGATGACCGGCGCAGCCGAGTCGAGCGCGGCGTTGCCCGCCGGCGCCAAGGACGGACGCAATGCCGTTTTTGTCGTCGGTATGCTGCGGTCCGGAACGACGCTGCTGGAGCAGTTGCTTAACCGGCACTCAGACATCACAGGTCGAGGCGAACTCAATTTTCTCGCGCAGGTAGCTGGGCAATTCGGGCCGACCATCGCCCGCTCAATTTCCGCTACGTCGACGTCTTGTTCGATCTGCTGCCCAATTCAGGCCTCGGCTACCACCTATCTTCAAGGTCTCCGACGCGCTCGAATGGCGTGCCGATCAGAACGCCCAGTTCACGTTGCTCGTCGTCTTCAAGATGGATGCTCGGTCGACCATGTGCCCAGCGCCAGTTGCAGACGAGCGTTACATCACCCACGTTCCAGTTAATGGGTATGCCGAAGCGATCGTACACGTCGACAAACAGCTCTTTCTCGGCACGCGTCATTTCGCTGAGGTCGCCG
>JAIBDF010000012.1 GCA_024679535.1 Chromatiales bacterium | reverse complement strand
GAACACATTGACGCTGGAACCTGTCAGCGCCTGTGACGCCTACTACCTGGCCAGGCATTCCGTCGAAGCAATGGGTGACACCCTGTACCGTTTCACGGAAATGAAGAGTGGGCGCAAGAAAAAGCCTATGCCACTCGGCAGCTTTGGACACGCCATCGCCAAGCGCGGAGACGCTGCCAAAGCGACGCGCGGCGCGGAACATGGTGATGCCATCGCAAATGGCGTGCGGCTGGCCAAAGACCTCGGTAACCTGCCAGCAAATGTCTGCACGCCGAGTTATCTCGCTCGCGTGGCAAAGAAGCTGGCAGCTGGCAACGGCAAATTAACGACCAAGGTGCTGAGCGAGACAGAAATGAAACGGCTCGGTATGGGATCCCTGCTGTCCGTCACCGCCGGTACGGCTGAACCTGCCAAGCTCATCGTCATGCAGTACAAGGGTGGTGGCAGCGATAAGCCGGTTGTACTTGTCGGCAAGGGCGTTACTTTCGATACGGGCGGTATTTCGCTCAAGCCAGGCCCGGCCATGGACGAAATGAAGTACGACATGTGTGGCGCTGCGAGCGTACTCGGCACGATAGCTGCCATCGCTGAAATGAAACTTCCGATCAACGTCAACGTGGTCGTGCCGGCCGTAGAGAACATGCCAAGCAGCACCGCAACCAAACCGGGCGATATCGTCAAAAGCATGTCGGGCCAGACCATCGAAGTCCTGAATACGGACGCGGAAGGTCGCCTGATACTGTGTGATGCGCTGACGTACGCACGGCGCTTCAAGCCTGCCGCTATTATTGACGTCGCCACATTGACCGGTGCCTGTGTCGTGGCCCTGGGTGCGCACCGCACCGCGATCATGAGCAACAGCGATGAGTTGCGCGAGGAAATTTTTGCAGCAGGCGATGCGGCTGAAGACCGCGGCTGGCCGATGCCGCTGGGTGATGAATATTCTGCTCAGCTCAAAAGCAACTTTGCGGATATGGCCAACATCGGTGGCCCGGGCGGCGGAGCCGTGACGGCCGGCTGCTTCCTCGGCAAGTTCACTGACGGCATGAACTGGGCGCACCTCGATATTGCAGGTACCGCCTGGAAGAGTGGCGCCAAGAAAGGAGGTTCCGGCCGGCCAGTGTCCATGTTGTCGCAGGTACTGCTGGCGCGCTGCGGCGCACTGCCCTGACCGGCAATCCTATGGCACGAGTGGATTTTTACGTTCTCGCGCAGGTCGATGAACGTGCGCGGCATCTGCTCGCGTGCAAGCTTGCCGAAAAAGCCTGGCGCCTCGAGAACACGGTTTATATTCACGCGAAGAACCGCAGCGATGCCGAACGCCTCGATGAGATGTTGTGGACGTTTCGTGACGGCAGCTTTGTGCCGCACGGACTCGCCGGCCGCGACGACGGCACCGAAGTGTCCCCGATCATGATCGGCTACGGCGAACAGGGTACCGGGACGCAAGACCTGCTTATCAATCTCTGCGACGAGATCCCTTCGACTTTTGAGGGTTTCCCCCGTGTCGCCGAGCTTGTAACCTCCGACGAATCCTGTCGCGAGAAAAGCCGCAAGCGCTATGCGGTGTATCGCGATCAGGGCCACGAACTCAACACGCATAAGCTCTAGATGGACAAGTCCTACCAACCTCAAGATATCGAACAGCGTCTCTACGAGCGCTGGGAAAAACAAGGCTATTTCGCTCCGCAGGGCGATGGCGCCCCCTATTGCATTGTCATTCCGCCACCGAACGTGACGGGCACGCTGCACATGGGGCATGCCTTCCAGGATACGATCATGGATGCGCTCACGCGCTACCATCGCATGAAAGGCCACCGGACGCTTTGGCAGCCGGGCATGGACCATGCGGGAATCGCCACACAAATGGTGGTCGAGCGGCTCATCAACGCCGAAGGTACCTCGCGACTGGATCTCGGACGCGAGCAGTTTATTGAGCGCGTCTGGCAATGGAAGGATGAGTCTGGCGGCCAGATCGCAGAGCAGACACGACGCCTCGGCGCCTCTGTCGATTGGAGCCGCGATCGCTTCACGATGGATGAAGGCCTGTCGGAAGCGGTGCGCGATGTATTCGTGCAGTTGTATGAAGAAGACCTGATTTATCGCGGCAAGCGCCTCGTAAACTGGGACCCCGTCCTGCATACGGCGCTGTCCGACCTCGAAGTTCTTTCTGAAGACGAAACCGGCCACCTGTGGCATTTCCGTTATCCGCTGGTGTCCGGCGATGGCCACCTTGTGGTTGCGACGACGCGACCCGAAACCATGCTTGGCGACAGTGCCGTTGCCGTGCACCCTGATGACGAACGTTACAAGGACCTTGTCGGGCAGGAGATCATCCTGCCTATCGTCGGGCGTCGCATCCCGATCATCGCGGACGACTATGTCGATCCCGAGTTCGGCACGGGTTGCGTTAAGATCACGCCCGCCCACGACTTTAATGACTACGACATCGGCAAGCGCCACGATCTACCCGTGTACAACATCCTGACCGATGATGCGGCTCTGAACGATGAGGTTCCGGAGTGCTACCGTGGCCTGGATCGTTTTGTGGCGCGCGACAAGATCGTCGAGGAGTTTGGGTCGCTGGACCTGCTCGAGAAAATCGAGGACTACACCGTCAAGATTCCGCGCGGCGACCGCTCGCAAGCGGTTGTCGAGCCCTATCTGACCGACCAGTGGTACGTGAAGATCGAACCGCTGGCGAAGCCTGCCATCGAGGCCGTCGAGACGGGGCGTATCAAGTTCGTGCCTGAAAACTGGTCGAAGACCTATTTCGACTGGATGTACAACATCCAGGACTGGTGTATCAGCCGCCAACTATGGTGGGGACACCGGATTCCGGCCTGGTACGACCGCGACGGCAACGTCTATGTCGGACACGACGAGGCTGCGGTACGCCAGAAGCACAGCCTTGGCGCCGATACAGTCCTGCGCCAGGACGACGATGTTCTCGACACCTGGTTCTCTTCAGCCTTGTGGCCATTCAGCACGCTGGGCTGGCCGGAGAAGACCGACGCGGTCAAAGAGTTCTATCCTGGCAATGTACTGGTTACGGGCTTCGACATTATCTTCTTCTGGGTAGCGCGCATGATCATGTTCGGCATGAAGTTCATGGACGACGTGCCGTTCCGCGAGGTCTACATTCATGGCCTGATCCGCGACCAGGATGGTCAGAAGATGTCGAAGTCTAAAGGCAATGTCCTCGACCCGCTCGACCTCATCGATGGCATCGACCTTGAGACGCTGGTCAAGAAGCGGACCGCAGGCATGATGCAGGAGCATCTCGCGCCGAAGATCGAAAAATCTACGCGCCAGCATTTCCCGGATGGCATCGATGCCTTCGGCTGTGATGCGCTGCGCATGACATTCGGCGCGTTGGCAACGACGGGTCGCGATATTCGTTTCGACCTTGGACGCATCGAGGGCTACAAGAACTTCTGTAACAAGCTCTGGAATGCCGCCCGCTATGTACTCATGAACACCGAGGAACTCGATGCAGGCAAGGTCGAGTTCACTGCGGCAGATCGCTGGATTCAAGCACGCCTCGACGCGACAACGCGCGAAATGCACAAACACTTCCGAACTTACCGGCTCGACCTTGCCGTGCAGGTAATCTACGAATTCACCTGGCACGAGTTCTGCGACTGGTACCTTGAACTATCAAAACCGGTCCTGCAGTCAGATGAATCCTCGGTCGAACTGCAGCGCGGCACACGCAGAACACTCATCGACGTACTCGAAACATTGCTGCGTCTGCTGCATCCGCTGATTCCGTTCGTGACGGAAGAGATCTGGGAACAGGTTGCCGAGCGCGCAGGTATCGAGGGCGAGACCATCATGCTGCGCCCCTACCCTGAGGCATCAGATGACTCCACAGACGACGAGGCCGTCGCCGATATCGAGTGGGTCAAGCAATTCGTCCTGGGTATCCGGCAGATTCGAGGAGAAATGGATATCTCACCGGGCAAGGTTTTGCCCGTAGTCTTGCAGCATGCTGGTGCATCCGACCAGCTGCGCGCGGCAACGCACGCACCGTTGCTGCAACGCGTGGGGCGGGTCGAGACAATCTCGATACTCGCGGACGGTGACGAGCCACCGGCTGCGGCCACCGCGCTGCTGGGTGACATGCGACTGCTGGTCCCGATGAAGGGCCTGATTGACGTCGAGGCCGAGCGCGCACGGCTCGACAAGCAGATGGACAAGGTTCGAGCGGAGCTCGCCAAGGCCAACGGCAAGCTCGGCAATGAGAAATTTGTAAACAATGCACCGCCTGCGGTGGTCGCACAGGAACGCGAGCGCGTCGCCGACTTTGAGAAGACGCTCACACATCTGAGTGAGCAGGTGCAGAAACTAGACGAGCTTGCTTGACGCGGGACGCCATCACGATATGGTGGCCCTAGCCGGAATGAATCAATGGACCACGGTATGCAGCGCCCGACAACACTCGAATCTTTGCCAACAGGCCGCAGTGCACAGCACGCGGTGGTAGACCAGGCGCGCCAGGCGCTTGGCACGATCATTCTTGGCAAGGATGAGCAAATCTCACTCGCACTCGCATGCCTGCTGGCCCGGGGTCACCTGCTGATCGAAGATCTGCCGGGCCTCGGCAAGACCATGCTCGCGCAGGCGCTGGCACGCGTACTCGGTCTGAGCTTTCGCCGTATCCAGTTCACCAGCGACCTGTTGCCTGCCGATATTATTGGCGTTTCGATATTTCGCCCGGAAAGCGGCGAATTCGAGTTTCAGCCGGGTCCGGTCTTCTCGCAGCTAATTCTCGCCGACGAGGTCAACCGCGCCACCCCCAAAACACAAAGCGCCTTACTTGAAGCCATGGAAGAACAGCAGGTTTCCGTGGATGGCAGTACCCGTCAACTGCCCACGCCATTCTTTGTGGTCGCCACGCAGAACCCGGGCGACCAGATCGGCACCTTCCCCCTGCCTGAATCGCAGCTCGATCGCTTCCTGATGCGCGTCGAGATCGGCTACCCCGACGAGCAAAGCGAGCGCGAACTCATCGCCGGTGAGGATCGCCGTTTAATGCTCAAGGACCTTGCCGCCGTCACGGCCCCGGAGATGCTCACTGCACTGCAAAGCGCCGTCCGCGAGATACCGATCACCGATGCGCTGGTCAGCTATGTCCAGGCCCTTGTACGTCACACTCGCGAGTCCGCTGATATTGAAATCGGCTTGTCACCACGCGGTGCCCAGGCGCTGGTCGCGGCAGCACGCGCGTACGCGTTTGTCGAAAACCACTCTGGCGTTTACCCCGATGACGTTCAGGCTGTCTTTTCGTCCGTCGCGGGCCATCGACTCAAACCTGCCGGCAGCACGCGTTTTCGCAGTCCGGCCGAGCTATGCCAGCATGTCCTCGATTCCGTGGCCATTCCCTAGTCCGCGAGGGCTGGTTTCCTCGGTAAAAGCGCGCGCCAACAAGCGTGTGCAAACCTGGGCTCGCAAGCGCCAGGGTACCGACCCGGATACCACGACCCTCGGTTCTGGACGCGTTTATATCTTGCCTACCGGTGTCGGCTTGCTATACGGCCTCATGGTGTTCGCCATGCTGCTGGGGTCAATGAACTACAACAACAATCTGTCGTTTGTCCTGGCTTTCTTCCTCATTGGACTGGGCTTCGTTGCAATGCATCAGTGCCAACGCAATCTGGTTGGTCTCGAGCTGACGTTTGCGGGTGCCGATTCGGTGTTTGCCGGCCAGGCCATTCGGTTTCGCGTCGCCGTGACCAACCAGTCCAGGAGTGCGCGCTACGGCATTCGCCTGTACGCACCCGACACCGAGAGCGATGTCCACGACCTCCAGCCTGGCGAAAGCAAAGTTTTTATCCTGCCCGTGCCGACTGACAAGCGCGGCCGAGCATCGCTCCAGCGCTTTGGCGTGCGAACTCTCTTCCCATTCGAATTGTTTCGTTCATGGGCCTGGCTGCACATGAATATCAACGGTCTTGTCTATCCCACACCCGCCGACAACGCGCCGCCGCCGCCGCCCACGATGGTTGCACACGGACACCGGCAACATGACGCGCGGGGCGAAGAAGACTTCGCGGGTCTGCGCAAGTATCACGAAGGCGATTCGCCACGCCACGTCGCGTGGAAAGCCTATGCGCGCACCGGCCAGCTCTTGTCCAAACAATTTGCGGGCGCGGATACCAGCAGCCAGTGGTTCGATTTCAACGAGATTGCCACCCTCGATGTTGAGACGCGACTTTCGATCCTGACACGCTGGATCGTCGATGCCGACCGCACGCTGGAGGACTACGGACTGAGAGTGCCAGGCGCCGAGTTTGCGCCGGCACATGGCGAAAAACACCGACGCCAGTGTCTCGAAACACTCGCAATATTCGACGGTGGGACGACCTGATGGTCAGGCCTCGCGGCACCGACGGCGCCCTGCTCTCCAGCCTCCCCTGGACGCTTATGGCGCTGGTGTTCTCGCTCGCGCCGCACGTACCGTTTATTCCCATCTGGATTACTGCAGCGTTTCTCGGCTGTGCCGGCTGGCGCTATGTGATTGAGAAACAGCGCCGCGCCTTGCCCGGCACCTGGGTACGCGCGCTACTTGCACTGGGCTGTTTCCTTGGCGTTTTGGCCACCTACGGGGGAATCAGTGGTGTCGGCCCTGGTTCCGCGCTGCTCGCCATCATGGCAGCACTCAAGTTGCTGGAAACACGTAAACGACGCGACCAGTTTGTCTTGCTGTTCTTGTCGATATTCCTCGTGATGTCTTCACTGTTGCGCGAGCAGTACCTGTGGTCACTGCCCTATATGCTGTTGAGCATCCTGGTCGTCATGACTGCCTGGTTACGAATGTCGGCCGGCAAATCCCAGACCGCACGGCAGAGCTTTGCGACGGGCGGCCGCCTGCTCATGTACGCGGCGCCGCTGGCCATCGTTATGTGGATATTTTTTCCGCGTATCTCGACGCCATTCTGGGCCGTGCCCATTGACACAAGTCGGGCAAGCTCTGGCATCAGTGACACGATGAGTCCGGGCGATATCAGTCAACTCTCAATGTCGGACGAAGTGGCTTTTCGTGTGTCATTCGACGGCGCTATCCCCGAACCCCGGGATCGCTACTGGCGTGGCCTCGTATTGACGCGCTTCAATGGTCGGACCTGGTCCGCGCGTGAACCCGGCATCAGTCGCTTCGCGCGAGACCAGATCGAGATTATTGGCGAGCGGGTCGATTACAACATCACGCTGGAACCGACGCGGCAACAATGGCTCTTCGCCCTGGACATGCCGTATACATGGTCCCTGTCGAAGACGTTCATGGGACCGCAACAACAGCTCGCGCGGAGTATCCCTATCGATCAGCGTATCTCCTACAACGCAACCAGCTACACCGATTACCGCGTACAAACTGATCTGTCACGACAGTATCGTATCTGGTACTCGGATCTGCCGGAAGGCAGCAATCCCAGGACAGCGGAACTTGCTCGAGAAATGCGCGCTGCTGCGGGCTCCGATCGTGCCTTTGTGAATGCCGTTCTGGATAAGCTGAATCAGGAAGAGTACTACTACACGCTCGAGCCACCACCGCTCGGCAGCAACCCCGTCGATCGCTTTCTCTTCGAAACACGCCGCGGCTTTTGCGAACACTATGCGTCCGCCTTCTCGGTCATGATGCGCAGCGCAGGTATCCCGACACGCATCGTGCTTGGTTACCATGGCGGGGAACTGAACCCCATGGGCGGCCATCTGACCGTGCGCCAGTCGGATGCCCATGCCTGGACAGAAATCTGGATTGCGGACCTCGGCTGGCATCGCGTTGATCCAACCGCGGCCGTGGCGCCCGAGCGTATTGAGATGAGCGCAAGCGACGCCGCATTCGATGGCATCCGTGCCGCATGGGGTTTCACCGCACCATCGCGACTCCTGCATCAAATGGCGCTGACCTGGGACGCACTTAACACCAAATGGAACGAATGGATTCTCGGCTACGGCCCGGAAACGCAAAATTCATTCATGCAGTGGTTGGGCATGAACGAGCCCAGCTGGCGCAAGATGCTGCTAACGCTGGTTTGTCTCGTTATCGGCATCATCATGTTGATTAGCGTCATACTGATGGTCCGCTACCGTCCGCCCGCCAAGGACGCCGCTGCAATCCACTACCAGCGATTCGTGAAAAAAACCGGCCTCGATCCCCAGACCGGCGAAACCCCATGCGTCTTCGCTTTACGCGCACAGGAGGCAGGCATTATTCCTTCGGAGGCTGTTGCGGCCATTACCGAGGCCTACATGGTTGCTCGCTATGGTCCGGGCGGTGATACCTCACTTGAACGCCTCAAACATGCCGTAAGCGCTATTGGCTGACGGGCTCTTCGCGTACGAGAACCAGTAGAAACGCACCGGCAAAAAATAGCGGTATCAGAACCAGCAGCACCCATTTTGGATTATCGGAAAGCATTGCGGTAACGGCCACCATGGCCGGACCAAGAACGTGTGCGAACTTCGTTATCATGTTGTAGAAACCGAAAAACTCACCCGGCTGATTGGGCGGAATCAGGGATGCATATAACGAGCGACTGAGGCCCTGCACACCACCCTGCACACAGCCGATGATGATCGCCATGACCATGAATTCCTCGAATGTGGTCATAACCACGCCCCACATGCAGGCGCCGATATAGACCGCTAATGCAAAGTAGATTCCCTTCTTCGGACCAAAATGCTGTGCCGCCAGTCCATAAAGCAAGGTTGCAGGGAAGCCGGCGAAATTGGTAATGAGGAGTGCGAAGACAAGGTCCTGGTCGGCGAAGCCGAGACGCTTGCCGTAGTCGACCGCCATAACGATGATGGTGAACACGCCGCCAACGTAAAGCCAGTAGCCCGCGAGAAAAACCACCACGTTGCGGTACTTCCTGACTTCACGCAACGTCGATTGCAACTCGCGATACGCTGCGCGAACGGCACCACTCGTCACCTCAATCGCACTGTGTCGCTCGGAAACGAAGAAAAGCAGAGGCACAAGAAAAATTATCCACCAGATACCAACGGAGACGAATGCCATGCTGAATGCCGCGGTCGTGTCTTCGAGGCCGAATGTCGCTGGAGACTTCACCATCCACAGGTGCAGCGCCAGCAACAACGCACCACCGAGATAGCCGAGTGAAAAGCCAAGTGTAGAAACGAAGCTGTAGTAGCGCGGCTCGGCCACGTCGATTAGCAGCGAATCGTAAAACACCGTGGAGGAGTAGTATCCGACCGATGCCAGCAGGTACATGCCCAGTGCCAGTTGCCAATCACCGGCTTCGATGAAGCCCAGCGCAGCCGTACTCACGGCACCTAGCAGCGCCAGGAAAAAAAGAAATCTCTTGCGGTAGCCGCCGGCATCCGCAATCGTGCCAAATATTGGCGCGCTTATGCAGACAACCACACTCGCAGCGAACGTGATCCAGGCCAGCCTCGCGGTTACATCGGCCCCGCTGTCCGCTGCGCTCCAGTGATTGCGAAGCACCAGCGGAAACAACACCGCGAGAACACTAAGCGCAAATGCAGAGTTGGCCCAGTCGTAAAGTGCCCAGGCAAGGGTCTTGCGATTTAAGCCCTTAATGTTCACGCGTCTTGCGGAAACCGATGTCCGGCCAGCGCTCCTCCGTCAGACTCAGATTCACCCTAGTGGGCGCAATGTAGACCAGGCTGTGACCGTGATCCAGCGCGAGGTTGTCATGCGCCTTCTTTTCAAATTCGCTTAGCATCTTCGGGTCGTCACATTCTACCCACCTGGCTGTCGCTACATTTACCGTGTCGAACTGACATTCGACGTTGTATTCGTCGCGCAGACGATGTGCGACGACGTCAAACTGCAGAGGGCCAACTGCGCCGAGAACCAGGTCATTATTACGTAACGGCTTGAACAACTGGGTTGCGCCTTCCTCACACAGCTGCGCCAGTCCTTTCTGCAGGGCCTTGAGGCGCAGTGGGTCTTTCAGAACCGCGCGGCGAAAAATCTCCGGCGCGAAATTTGGGATGCCTGTAAACCGGATTTCTTCACCCTGCGTGAAGCTGTCGCCGATATTAATCGTGCCGTGATTGTGAATACCGATAATGTCACCGGCGTAAGCCGAGTCCGCATGCTGACGATCCGCTGCAAGGAATGTAATCGCTTCAGGGATCTTCATCTCTTTGCCAGAGCGAACATGCAGTGTACGCACACCTTTTTCGTACTCGCCAGAACAGATTCGCATGAACGCTATACGATCGCGATGACTCGGATCCATATTTGCCTGGATCTTGAATATGAAACCCGTCAACTTGTCTTCTGTCGGATCGATCTCACGCTGTTCGCTTTCGTGCGGCAGCGGCGACGGCGCAAGCGCCACAAACTCGTCAAGTAATTCCTTGACACCGAAGTTTGAAATGGCCGACCCGAAAAACACCGGTGTCTGTTTCGCCGCAAGGTAATCTTCCACCGACAGCTCCGGACAAGCGCCTTTGACGAGTTCAATTTCTTCACGGAACTCCTCGGCCATGTCGCCGAGCACTGCGGTTGCCGCGTCCGAGCTGAGGCCGTCTACACAACGAATCTGCGCCGCCTTTTCGCGACCGACTTTCTCGTAAAGGTAAATTTTGTCCTGGATCAGGTGATACACACCCTTGAGACGACTGCCCATACCGATAGGCCAGGTGACTGGCGAGCACTGGATCTTGAGCACCGATTCGATCTCATCCAGCAGCTCGATCGGCTCACGGCCCTCACGATCCAGTTTGTTGATAAACGTCATGATGGGCGTATCGCGCAGGCGACAGACGTCCATGAGTTTGATGGTCCTTGTCTCAACACCTTTGGCGCAGTCGATTACCATAAGTGCCGAATCCACCGCCGTCAGTGTTCGGTAGGTATCTTCAGAGAAGTCCTCGTGACCCGGCGTATCGAGCAAATTGACGACATGTCCCTTGTACGGAAACTGCATGACGGACGAAGTCACGGAGATGCCGCGTTGTTGCTCCAGCGCCATCCAGTCCGACGTCGCGTGGCGACTCGCCTTGCGACC
Organism: Chromatiales bacterium; assembly: GCA_024679535.1. GTDB lineage: Bacteria > Pseudomonadota > Gammaproteobacteria > Steroidobacterales > Woeseiaceae > UBA1847. Next base: position 30,023 of record JAIBDF010000012.1, on the reverse strand, counting down.
TTTTACGGTCCCTGCCAGCTGGATCGCACCGCCATACAACAGCAGCTTTTCGGTCAGCGTCGTCTTGCCGGCGTCCGGATGCGAAATGATGGCGAATGTCCGTCGCTTGCGGACTTCATTCTGAATGTCTGGCATGGGGTCCGTCTTCTATGACAGGGTCAAGTTTCTACGACAAGTTTTTTGGCAAATACGGCCGCATCTTCGCGGCCCTCGTTCGCCTGATAGTACGCGGGCCGATTAGCCACCTGGTGGAAACCCTTCTTCTGGTACAGCTGGATAGCCCTTTCATTGGACGGCCGAACCTCGAGAAATATCTCCCGCACCAACGCCGCACGGGCGCGAAACAGCATCTCGTCGAGCAGCTTTTCGCCATAGCCGTACGAGCGGAATTCAGGGTCCACACAGATGTTGAGAATATGGGCCTCGCCCGCGGCAACTGACAATACGCCATATCCGGCAACGCGGTCTTCACGAATGAGGACAATATTCTGATAGCCGGCGAGCAGGCAGTCGCGGAAGACACCATGGCTCCAGGGAAATTCATAGCTGCGCCGCTCGATGTCCGAGACCATCGCGAGATCATCATGTTTCATCTCACGCACTGCGGTCGGTGGTTGTGCCATCGGCATGATCATGCGCTGACCTCGTCCGCGAGGCGCTTGGCCAGGCACAGGTCACTCCACGACTTGTGTTTCTGGGAAGGGCTACGCAATAAATACGCGGGATGATACGTGACCACCAGCGGAATGCCGCCCAGATCGTGCGGTCGGCCACGCATACGGCCCACCGGATCACCGCTGTCGAGGAGGTTCTGCGCGGCAATCTTGCCAACAGCCAGAATGATCTTCGGCTGGACCAGTTCAATCTGCCGTTCCAGATAGCCACGACAGGCGGCCGCCTCGGTCGGCTTGGGATCACGATTATGCGGCGGGCGACATTTGAGGATATTCGCAATGAACACGCTTTCGCGGCTTTGCCCGATCGCGAGCAGCATCTGATCGAGCAACTGCCCTGCCCGGCCCACGAATGGCTCACCGCGACGATCCTCTTCCGCCCCCGGCGCCTCGCCAATGATCAGCCAGTCGGCCTGCTGGTTACCAACGCCGAATACCGTATTGGTCCGGCTGGCGGACAGTTCACACCGGGTGCAGCTGGCTACGCACTGACGCAACTCCGGCCAGTCCAGGTCGAGGGCTGGCTCAGCATCAGCCTCCGCCACGCGCTGCTCCGCGTCGCGCGACAACCAGACATCGATGCCCATGGCCTGAAGATAGGCACGTCGTTTCTGTTCCAGGTGGACCATGATGCTAGTTTGCCACTAAGGGTGAGGCACCGCACCAATGACATCGGTGCCTGCGGTTACTTTCTGGCCCACCTCGACGTAAACCTTGCCGTCGAATGGCAGGGTCAGCTCGGCGAAGCGAGCAAGACGAATATAGGCGCAGCGCTCCCCCTGACCGACGCGGTCACCCAGTCGCACAAACGACTTCGGAGGCAGACCGAAACGATAGTCATGAAACCGCAGCACCACGCTGTCGCCCTCATCCGTCTCGACCCATAACGCATTGCCGGGACAGTCGGGCCCGACACCTTCCGCGTCCGAGTGAAGATCCATGACGCGCCCTTCAATCGGGCTGCGAACCGTATAGGTACCCCACGGGTTGACTCGAATTCGCACACGATGAGCCTGGCCCTGGACGACGCAATTCTCCGTGATATCCACCTCGACAATCTCGCCGTCGACAGGGCTGACGATACCCAGCGCAACCGGCGGCACGAAGCGTCGCGGGTCCCTGAACAGCAGGAACAGCAGAACGAGAGCCGCCAGCGGCAGCAGCGCCAGCCATGGCTCGGTGTAGCCCAGGACGAACACGACCAGAGCGGCGGCCAACGCGATCAGGGGCAGGCCTTCATTAGCGACAAATGGGTTGCGTTGACCTCGCAAAACGGAGCCTTAAGCGGCGAAAAAGAAGGGACCATCCCTTGCTTGGCCATGATAGTCAATACAGGGCCCGCATATCCCCACAAAGAGGGCAATAAATGGTTAGAATGCGCGGCTCAAAGACACAAGGTTCAAGACGCAATGCGATTATCGGAATTTGCGCTGACGACGCTCAAGGAAGTGCCTGCGGAAGCAGAGATCGTCAGCCACAAACTCATGCTCCGGGCCGGCCTGATTCGCCGCCTGTCATCGGGATTGTTCACCTGGATGCCGCTGGGCCTGCGCGTGCTGCGTAAGGTCGAAGCCGTGGTCCGCGAGGAGATGAATCGAGCCGGTGCGCTCGAGTTGCTGATGCCCGCCGTGCAGCCCTCGGAACTCTGGGAAGAGTCGGGACGCTGGGACCAGTACGGCCCCCTGCTGCTGCGCATGCATGATCGCCATGATCGGGAATACTGCTTTGGGCCAACGCATGAAGAAGTTATTACCGATATTGCTCGCCGTGAGCTGCGCAGTTACAAGCAGTTGCCAGTCAATTATTACCAGATTCAGACGAAATTCCGTGACGAGATCCGGCCACGCTTTGGCGTGATGCGCTCGCGCGAATTCATCATGAAGGATGCCTACTCTTTTGACGTCGACCAGGAGGGGCTGCAGAAATCCTACGACCGCATGCACGCTGCTTACACCCGGATCTTCGAACGCCTCGGATTGAAGTTCCGTGTTGTAGACGCAGACAGCGGCGAAATTGGTGGCAGCCGTTCGCAGGAGTTCCACGTGCTTGCGGACTCCGGCGAGGACGCGATCGCGTATTGCGATGCGGATAACTACGCCTCCAATGTCGAGACCGCTGCAACCTCACGGCCGGCTGGCGAGCGCGCGGCAGCAACAGCCGAACTCGAGAAATTCCCAACCCCGGGTGTGAAGACCATTCAGGATCTATGCGAACTGCTCGGCGTCACCGCGGACCAGACCGTCAAGACTCTGGTAGTCGACGGTACCGACGGCCCTGTCGCACTTGTCATCCGCGGCGATCACGAACTCAACGCCGTCAAGGTGCAGAAACTGGACGGTGTCGCGAGTCCGCTGACCATGGCAGACACCGGAGCGATCATCAAAGCGCTGGGCGCAGAACCCGGCTCGCTCGGGCCCGTTGGCATGAAGCTGCCGGTCTACTTCGACCATGCAGTGGCCGCTTTGTCGGATTTCACCTGTGGCGCCAACGAGACCGGCTGCCATTACAAGGGCGTCAATTTCGGGCGTGATCTTGAGCTGCCGGAAACGGTCGATCTGCGCAACGTAGTGGCCGGCGATCCAACGCCGGGCGGCAGCGGCACGCTGAGCATCGCGCGCGGTATCGAGGTCGGACACATATTCCAGCTCGGCTCGAAATACTCGGATGCCATGAAAGCGACGGTTCAGGCTCCGGACGGCACCAATGCGGTTATGGAAATGGGCTGCTACGGCATTGGCATCACGCGCATCGTGGGCGCTGCCATTGAGCAGAACCATGACGACAACGGCATCGTCTGGCCTGGCCCCCTCGCACCCTTCGATGTGGTGCTGGTACCGATCAACATGCATCGCTCCGACGCGGTTCGTGAATCAGCTGAGGCACTTTACGCCGAGCTGAGCGAAACGGGTCTCGCGGTGTTACTTGACGACCGTGACGCCCGGCCAGGTGTGAAATTTGCTGATGCCGAACTCATCGGCATTCCGCACAGAGTCGTCATCGGTGAGCGCGGCCTTGCCAAGGGTGAGCTCGAGTATCGCCATCGTCGGGACTCGGAATCGCGCGACCTGAAACGTGAGGAAGTTCTCGAACTTGTCAAGGTTTAGCCGATAAGCTTATGATTCTTATGCTCTATATGGGGTGATTTAGATACATGACGCTGGGCCGCACTCTGACTGCCGTCCTGCTGCTATCGGCAGCAGCGCTCGCCTGTGCGGCCGGTCCGGCCGCAGACCCGGAGTTGCGCGAGGTCCTGCGCAAGGCGGCAAGCGATAGCCCGAGCTTTACCGACCGGTTCCACGCCGAAGTCTGGCTTACCGATATGTCGGGCCGCCTCGCCCGCCAGGTACAAGATCCACAAGAGCGCATCAAGCTGCTGACGCTGGTCCATATGGAGGCCAAGCGGGTCGAACTGCCGCCGGAACTGATCCTTGCCGTTATCGAAGTAGAGAGTAATTTTGACCGCTACGCCGTGTCGGTAGCGGGTGCCCTGGGGCTGATGCAGATAATGCCTTTCTGGCTCAAGGAGATCGGTCGACCGGATGACAACCTGCTGCATACCGATACCAACCTGCGCTATGGATGCACGATCCTGCGCTTTTACTACGACAAGGAAAATGGCGATCTCAGGCGCGCGCTCGGACGCTACAACGGTAGCCTCGGTCGGCGCAAATACCCCAACAAGGTGATCGACAAGCTGACCCGAAAGTGGTTTAAAGTCTAACCAATCCTGAATCCTGCGGCTGGCGGTTTACGACCGGCCTCGGTACGAGATTCAACCTTGCTAACCCTTGCCAGCGGCGGGCCCTGTTGCAACCAGGCTTCCAGTTCACGCAACGATTCCGGCTTACCCCAGGCGAGTATTTCGACATTACCATCCGGCAAATTGATGGCGTAACCAGTGATCGCAAGTCGCTCTGCCTCGCGGCGGGTACTGTCGCGAAACCATACGCCCTGCACACGGCCGTGTACCGTGAACAGTCGAGCTTCGGGATTCATCGCGCGCCTATTTGTCCGTTTCGGACTCTTCGCTGGCCTGCAGTGCATCAAGCGCCTTGGCCTTTGCCTGCTTCGCATCACGACGCGCTTCGGTGTAGGCATGGTCATTCAAGGCTCGCTGGGCGCTTTCGAGGTAGTCCTCCGCCGCTTTCAGATGAAACGCCGCCAGCTCCGCAGCGCCTGCCTCTTTGGCGACGGCAATGGCCTGCCGCGCATCGCTCATCTCCTGCACAGGCGGTGAGGTTTCACACGCCGCCAGGGAGAACACCACTGTAATCAGCAGGCCTTTGAGAATCGTATTAAATCCAGCGAGTTGCACGTTTGTTCTTATTATTATCAGAGATGAAATCGGCTGCACAAATTAGCAATTGTAATGCCTTGCCGTCAAGCTATTCCGGGGCCTGACTGATCTGCCGGACCCTGCTAGAGTGCGCGTTTCGCCATTAGCCGACTATTCGCCATCGAGGCCGTCATGTCACTCCAGATCTACCACAACCCGCGCTGCTCCAAGTCACGGAAAACACTCGAAATTATCAGGGAGGCGGGTATCGAGCCAGGCATCGTGCTGTACCTCGACGACACACTGACCGCCGCCGAAATACTCGACCTGGCGGGTAAGCTGGGAAAGTCGGTTGCAGATCTTCTGCGCCGTGGCGAGAGTGCCTTCAAAGAGGCGGCAGACCTGCCAGACCTGAGTAACGACGCGGCACTGGCTGCCTGGATTGAGGCACACCCCATCGTGCTTGAGCGCCCAATTGTGGTCGACACGTCGAGTGCCAGGGCGGTAATAGGCCGCCCACCGGAAAACGTCAAGGAGTTGCTGATCTGATGGCCGACGTTCTCGTTCTTTATTACTCGCGAAACGGTGCAACCGAGGCGCTCGCGCGCGAAGTCTGCAGGGGCGTTGACGCGGTTGAAGGCATGTCCGCGCGACTGCGCACTGTCCCGACAGTCTCCGCGGTCACCGAAGCAATCGAAGATGCCGTCCCCGATTCCGGCCCACCGTATGCAACGAACAGTGACCTCGACGAATGTGCCGGACTCATCATGGGTAGTCCGAGCAATTTCGGGAACATGGCCGCATCACTCAAGCATTATCTCGACGGCACCGTCGCAGACTGGTTCCGGGGTGTCGTCGTCGGCAAGCCCGCGGGTGTATTCGCATCCACGGCGTCGCTGCACGGCGGGCAGGAAACGACGCTGCTGAGTATGGCAATCACACTACTCCACCACGGGATGATCGTGGTCGGCCTGCCCTACACGGAAGAAGCGTTATCGACGACAACGTCGGGCGGCACGCCTTACGGCCCCACCCACGTCACGTGGAATCGCAAACCGGATTCCCTGTCTGAGGAAGAGAAGAAACTGGCGCAGGCCCTGGGCAAACGGGTTGCCGACCTGGCGCGCCGCCTGGAAGATTAAACGCTCGATCCCTGCAATACATCGCGGACAAACGGTATCGTCAGGCGGCGTTGCGCACGCAGCGCCTCGAGGTCGAGCCTGTCCAGCAGCCCGTAAAGACTCGCCATGTCGCGCCGGCTGCGTTTAAGCATATAGGCGGCGGTCTCATCGGGTAGCTCCAGCCCCCGGTGACGGGCACGCAACTGCAGGGCCGCTACCCGCTGCTGTTCGTCGAGCGCTCGCAACTGGAAAACGGGGAGACGTGACATACGGCTCGCCAGATCGGCAAGCACGAACCTGCACTCACGAGGTGCCGAGCTGGCGGAGGCGATAAGCTGTCCGCCCTCCTCCTGCAGTTCGTTGAAAAGATTAAACAATGCAACTTCCCAATGCTTGTCTCCGGCGACTCTGTCCAGGTCATCGATACAGACAAGATCACGCGCGGCCAGTCCATGGAGCATTTCCGGACCGGCCTCTTCCAGCATCGCCAGTGGCAGGTAGACTGATTGGTCGCCGGCCTGGTCACAAACGGCCTGCAACAGGTGTGTCTTGCCAGTTGCCGCCGCTCCCCAGAGCCAGCAACCCTGACCGCCGTCGCCCGCCGCAATGCCGGCCAACGTCGCCACCAGCGTTTCGTTGCCGTCGTGAAGAAAACTCGCGAACACGGCATGGTCCGCAAGGCGCAGTGGAAGTACGAGCTGGCTCATTCGAGTTCGATTTCTACCTTGGTCTCAGGATGTTCCCTGAGGTAACGGTGAAACGCGAAGCGCACCAGTACCGACAACACGGCGGCAGCCGGCAATGCGAGGAGAATGCCAAAGAAACCGAATAGTTGACCGCCAGCGGCCACGGCAAAGATAACGATGACCGGATGCAGGCCGATCTGGTCACCCACCAGCTTGGGCGTTAGCACCGAGCCCTCTATGAACTGCGCGATCGAGAATGTGGCCACGACACCAACCAGCAGCCACAGAGGATTCGGCTCAAGCGCAACCGTCATCCCCGCCATGCCGATACCAAACACAAAACCAAGATACGGCACGAAACTCACGAGACCGGACACGACTCCAATGGCGATCGCAAATTTCAGACCGACAATACTCAGGCCAAGCGAATAAATTACAGAGAGCGCCACCATTACCAGCAACTGACCGCGTAAAAACGCACCCAGAACATCGTCTGATTCGCGCGCAAGCCGGAAGACCGTCTCACGCTGGCTCTCGGGCACCAGCGCGCCGAGGTGCACCATGATCACGTCCCAGTCACGCAGCATGTAGAAAGTAATGATAGGTATCAGGAACAGACTCAACACAGCGGCCGCCAGCGCGCCCCCCGATTTCGTCACTGAAAGCAGCACCTTCCCGCTCCAGCTGCCAAACATCTCGCCGTACTTCGCGAGGAACGGCCCGATGCCCACATCAGCGCCGGACTCGATATTCAACCAGCCGAGAATACCTGGGAGCCATACCTGTTCAACCCGATTTGCGATCTCCGGCAAGGCATCGAACAGCGCACCGACTTGCGCACTGATCAACGGCCCGACCAGGAGAATGAGCAAAGCCAGGATGATAAACGTAATGAGGAATACGGCTGCGACAGCAAGAGTCCGCGGCATTTTCAACTTTTGCAGCCGGTCAGCGAGCGGGTCACCCACGTAGGCCAGCAGCGCCGCCGCGACGAATGGCGTCAGCACCGGCGCGAGCAGGTATAACAGCCACCCGGTCAGTGTCACGGCGATCAACCAGCTTAGTCTCAAATCTGCTTGCATATCACTCACCTGCCCGGGCGCGACGCGACCAGGACCATACGTAGTCGACGCCACTGATGACGACGGTAGCAAAAACGGATGCACCCAATACAGTAATTGTAATCTTGTCCGGCCAGTTGAATCCCGCCCGACTGAGTACAAACAGTACGAACAGCATCTGCAACGCGGTATTCAGCTTGCTGATTCGCGTAGGCTCTCCCGGCACAGGCTTGACGAGGAAATTGTAGGCCAAAGCGCCGGCGATGATCACGACGTCGCGCAGTATCACGAGTGCGGCCAGCCAGACCGGGATATGCTGTGTAACAGCCAACGTAATGAACATACCCGTGATCAGCAGCTTGTCGGCAGTCGGGTCCAGCAGTCCGCCGAGGCGAGTGCTCCAGCCGAAGCGCACAGCGAGGTAGCCATCGAGCCCGTCCGAGAATCCCGCGATCAAGAACAGGGCCAGAGCCCAACCGAAATCACCCTGCAGAATGAGTATCAGGATAGGCGCGACGAATCCTATACGTAGCAGCGAGATCGCGTTGGGTAACCAGTGCAAGGACATGCGGATCGATCTCAATCTTCGTAGAAGAACTCAAGTACAGATACTGGCTGCAGCGGATCGTCAGACACCGTTTCTACGAGACCCCCAAAGCGCAGCGCACGACTCAGTCGATCCGCGCCGCCGTGAACGTCAACCCGGTAACTGACCCGATCACCGACAACCTCCGTGACAGTGAATCGCTCAATTAGCGCCGCGTCATCCAGAAGGTCATGAACCGATCCATACGCATCGAACGAAACGATGCCGGAAATATTCAGTGCCACGGTCTCGACCGGCGTATCACCGCCCACGGCGAACTCGCTCGCCAACAGGTCCGCCACCTGGCCGACTACGCCCTCCGGCGTGCCGGTCAGAGACGACTCGACACCGCTAAAGTAGTAGGTCCAGCGTCCGCTCTGTCCTGACGATGGCCGAATACGACCAATGAGAATCGAATTCGCGTCATATCGCTCGGACGCGTTGAGGATCATCTCGTCGAATCCGCCCCAGATATCGGTATACGTCACCATCTGCAGATCCGTCGTATCCAGCAGTGGAAAAACCAGCGGTAAGCCACGACGTTCGGCGATATCCAGCACGCGTTCGCGCACCAGTCGATTTCGATCGATCGAGCGGGACTGCTGCTGGGTACGTTCCGGATCATCAGCGGCGACAATCTCCCGCTCGCCCTGTCCCCAGTCCACAGCGAGCCACACCAGCGTCAATGGCCGCTCCGCGCCCCAGACGGTTTGCCCGGCGTTCCGCAGCGTCTGCTCGATCGCCTGGCCGTCAAATGTCACCCAGAGCGTGTCCTCGGCGCCGGAGCGAAACTGCATGACATACGACGCCGGACGCGGGAATAACTCCTCGACCACAGCCTCATTGAAGGCAAGATCCGAGCCCGAAACGCGCAATAGAATCTCTTTCAACGCCGCATCGTAGGCATCCGCCCGCGGATCTTCGGCCTCGCGATCCAGCGGGACCTCGGCCGTGTAAAGTGTCGGCACCTCGACAGCAAATGCCGGTATGCTCAGCAATACCAGCGTCATCAAGAAAGCGTGCCGGCTCCAGCCGACCAATTTTGAACAACAAGATTTCACAAGGGTGGTTTCCCCGGTTGGCCCTAAGCACTATTATATCGCCCTCCCAGAGTATGCCACTCCATAATGAGCAATAAACCACTTACGTACAAAGACGCCGGCGTCGATATTGATGCAGGCAACGAACTTGTTGAGCGCATCAAGCCGCTTGTGAAACGCACTCGCCGGCCCGAGGTCCTCGCGGGCATCGGTGGTTTTGGTGGATTATTCGCGTTACCACCCGGCAAGTACAACGAACCGGTCCTCGTTTCCGGGACCGACGGCGTCGGCACCAAGCTCATGCTGGCCCAGCATCTTGGTGTGCACAACACGATCGGCATCGACCTCGTCGCCATGTGCGTCAATGACGTACTGGTGCAGGGCGCGGAACCGCTGTTTTTCCTCGACTACTTCGCCTGCGGCAAGCTGGATAACGCTGTGGCCAGCGATGTCATAGCCGGTATCGCCGAGGGTTGTGTTCAGGCGGGTGCGGCGCTGGTCGGCGGCGAAACCGCGGAAATGCCGGATATGTATACACCCGGGGAGTACGACCTCGCCGGCTTCACGGTCGGCGCCGTCGAGCGCAGCGAAATGATCGACGGCAGCGCCATCTGCGCGGGCGATGTTGTTATTGGTATTGCATCGAGCGGGCCGCATTCGAATGGTTACTCACTAATTCGCAAAGTGCTCGAGCGCGCCGGTGATGCGCAGATCGACGGCGTGCCGGCCGCCGAACGGCTCCTCGCACCGACGCGAATTTACGTGAAATCCGTCCTCGCGCTCATGGAAGAGGTCACGGTAAACGGGCTAGCGCATATCACGGGCGGTGGCATCACTGAGAACATTCCACGCGTGCTGCATGGCCAACTGAATGTGGCGATCGATACGACATCCTGGGAACAGGGAGCCGTGTTCGACTTCCTGCAGCAGCATGGCAATATCGAGACTGCCGAGATGCGCCGCACGTTTAATTGCGGTGTCGGCATGGTGGTCGTCGTCAATCCGGCCCATGCGCCCAGAGCAATCGACATTCTGCATGCAAATGGCGAACACGCCTGGCCGTTGGGTACGGTCATTCCCGGTAACCAGGCAGTGCAGTACGTCTGATGGCCTGTCGAACCGCGATCCTGATCTCCGGATCGGGGACCAACCTGCAGGCTTTTATCGATGCTGTTGCGGCAGGTGACCTCGATCTCGAACTCTGCGTCGTGTTCAGTAACAGACCTGATGCGTTCGGCCTGGAACGCGCGGAGAAAGCCGGCATCCCGACATCGTGCATCCGGCACGGAGACTACCCGGACCGCGAGTCGTTCGATCGCGCCGTTGCAGCCGACCTCGATCGTCATGCTCCCGAATTACTCATCCTTGCCGGTTTCATGCGCATACTGAGTCCGGCGTTTGTCGAGCACTACGCCGGCAGAATTCTCAATATTCACCCGGCCCTGTTGCCAAAATATCCGGGACTCGACACCCATCAGCGTGCGCTGGATGCGGGCGATGAATGGCACGGGAGTACGGTGCACTTTGTCACCGAAGAACTCGACGGCGGCCCGCGCATCCTGCAGGGACGGCTGCGAGTCAATGCGGGAGAGTCCGCTGACGAGTTGCAGACCCGCGTACAGGCTGTGGAGCACCGGATTTACCCTGAGGCGGCTGGCTTGGTCGGCTCCGGACGCGTATTGTTTGACGATGGCGAGGCGATAATCGACGGCAAGCGCGCCGCGGACCCTGTCATTCGATCGTATTAAAACCGGACAAAACCATGAGCCGCGATGTTTCGCCCAGTCAGGACCGCAAGCAACAGGTAGCCGCAGCCGGTGGCGTTGTCGGCTCGTTGCTTGCGTCTTCGTGCTGTATTGGACCGTTGTTGTTGATCATGCTCGGCGCCAGCGGCGCCTGGATTGGAAGTCTCTCGGCCCTTAAAGCCTATCAACCCGTATTTGTGACATTGACCGTTGGTTTTCTCGCGTTTGGCTTTTGGCAGGTCTACGGCAGACCGCAACAATCCTGCGAGGAAGCGTCCTGTTCGACGCCGGGGTCAGACCGAATTGTGAAAGTGGCGCTGTGGAGCGCAACAGTGCTGGTCGGTATTTCATTAACAACGGATCTGTGGGCGCCGCTGTTCTATTGAGGAGTGAATCATGAGGATCGTTTGGGCCGCTTTGACCATGCTCGTTCTGACATCCGGCACATCGCTGGCTGCAGACAACGAGCTAACCGTGACTTTTGATGTCCAGGAAATGACCTGCGCGACCTGCCCCATTGCCGTGCGCAAAGCGATGGAACGAGTCGATGGGGTTACACAGGTGGAGGTCAGTCTTGACGATCATTCGGCAATCGTGACATTTGACTCAAGCGCGACAACAGCCGCCGCGATTGGCCAGGCATCGACAGATGTAGGCTTCCCGGCAACAGTCCGAGAAGAGCGTTGACAGAAGCTTCTGCGATTGAAGCCTACTCCACACTCACCTGTCCCGAGTGCGGACATCAGTCAAGGAATCTCATGCCCACCAATGCCTGTCAGTTCTACTATGACTGCGAGGGCTGCGGCGCCTTGCTCAAACCCTTGCCCGGCGATTGCTGTGTCTATTGTTCGTATGGCAACGTGAACTGCCCGCCGATACAAGAGGGCACGTCGTGCTGCGGTGAATGAGGCTCTATCAGGTTAATAATTAAGTAATAAAATCAATAAATATCCGCTATTGATCATTCATAACTTCACATAAATCCACGCCTATTTAGCCGGTTTCCGGCTTTTTGAGATCATTACTAACCAAACGACCAGTTCCGCGAAGAATTCTTACCCTGTAACGTATTGAACGTAAATATTCAGCCATACAACGCCAGAAGGATACGCCTTCAAATTGAAATTCGGTGGCCCATCAGATCTGCACAGGATTGTTGTTCTGAACCCCAAAGGTGGTTCGGGAAAAACGACGCTCGCCTTCAATCTGGCAGGCTATCTGGCACACGCCGGCCACAAGGTGGCGCTGGTGGACATGGATCCGCAGGGATCCTCAACCCGCTGGCTGAAAAATCGCCCGTCCAAGCTTCCGCGAATCCACGGTGTCGCGGCTAGTCCTGAAGCTCCGAATAGCAACGGTGACTGGCGCATCGACCTGCCAAAAGACATCCAGTACGCTGTTGTTGACGCACCTGCGGGACTTCCCAGCGAACAGCTGATCGATTACACCTGTGGTGCCCACGCGATTATCGTACCGGTCCTCCCATCAGATCTCGATATACACGCGGCGTCACGCTTGATCTCGGACCTGCTTCTCGTGGCCCAGGTCAGTCGACGAAAAGGACGGTTGGGGGTGGTCGCCAACCGCGTCAATGAACGTACGCTTGCCTACCGGCAATTGATGAGTTTTCTCGATCGCCTGTCCATTTCGATTGTCGGCACACTTCGCGATACTCAGAACTACACTTGGGCCGCGAAAAATGGACGGAGTATCCACGAGATGTCGCCTTCCCGTGTGCGCAAGGACCTCGAGCAATGGAAGAAGACAACAACGTGGCTGGAGAGCCGCCTGGCCATGCCACTCACGCCTCGCGACCTGTTGCGCCCGGCAGTTACCGATACGCAGGAAAAACAGCCTAAGCCGCGCATGGCGATGCTGATGCCTGCGGCAGCTGCACTGGCTTTATTCGTTGTCTCGCTGTTGTGGTTAACCACGCCTGACGTGAATGACGCGACTCCCGCAGACCCCGTGCCCGTGGTGCTGGCGAAAACCTCCCCACCCGCATCCAAAACCTTCCCACCTGCATCCGTAGAACCGGCCAATCCAGTGCCGGCGAAAGAGTCTTCGAAAATCGAAGCGGGAGCTGAACTGGAGCAAGAATGGCAGTTGAACGGTATCGTGCAGGTCAACGGCCGCAGCGTTTTACTGCTCAATAACCGTCACGACAACGACTCTCGGCGACTTGAATCAGGCGGGGATCTCGATGGCTGGAACGTAGTGGACATGGGCTCCAACTTCGCGGTTTTCACTCAGAACGGCAAAGAGGCCCGCCTCGTATTCGACGCGGAATCAGACACCCGGCGCTAGATCACCACGCTACGGGGGCTATGGGGAGACTCACGCCTTTGGCAGCGTAACACCTGTCTGCCCCTGGTATTTACCGCCGCGGTCCTTGTAGGACGTTTCACAGGGTTCATCGGACTCCAGGAACAACATCTGGGCCACGCCCTCGTTGGCATAGATCTTGGCCGGCAGCGGTGTCGTGTTGGAAAACTCCAGCGTGACATGTCCTTCCCATTCAGGCTCGAGCGGCGTGACATTCACAATAATCCCGCAGCGCGCGTACGTCGATTTGCCGAGGCAGATCGTGAGTACGGTGCGGGGAATCCGGAAAAACTCGACCGTGCGGGCCAGGGCAAAGGAGTTTGGCGGGATGACACAGACATCGCTTTTCAAATCGACAAAGCTGGACTCATCGAACGATTTCGGATCAACGACGGCCGAATTGATGTTTGTGAAGATCTTGAACTCATCGGAACAGCGGACGTCGTAGCCATAGCTCGATGTGCCGTAGCTGACAATCCGTCCCTGCTCGTTCTCCCTGACCTGCCCGGGCTCGAACGGCTCGATCATGCCGTGCTTGTCAGCCATACGGCGAATCCAGCGGTCAGACTTGATGCTCATTTAGCCGACTCGACGACGATGCTGGCAAATTTCGCGCTGTGGTCTACGCGCTCCGCAGCCAGCGCAGCACCGACGTTCCAGGCAGCTTGCCGATAGGCCTGCGCAATGGCCGAGTCGGGCTCGGCGACCATGGTTGGCCTGCCTGAGTCCGCTTGTTCGCGAATACGTCCGTCCAGCGGCAGGCGACCCAGCAACGGTACGTCGAAGTCACCCACGATCTTGTCCGCACCACCGGCGCCAAAAATAGCGTCTTCATGACCGCAGTTCGAACAAATATGCGTGGCCATGTTCTCGATCACCCCCAGTACGGGAATCGCCACCTTGCGGAACATCGCGAGCCCCTTACGCGCATCGAGCGTGGCGATGTTCTGCGGGGTCGTAACAATCACCGAGCCGGCAACCGGTATCTGTTGCGAAAGCGTGAGCTGAATGTCACCCGTGCCGGGCGGCATATCGACGATCAGGTAGTCGAGGTCCTCCCAGTTCGTCTGGGTTGCCAGCTGGCTCAGGGCCGATGTCACCATCGGGCCTCTCCAGATCATGGGCTCATCAGCATCGATGAGTGCTCCCATCGACATGATCTGCAGGCCATGCGAGCGCAGAGGCAACATCGTCTTGCCATCCTTGGTATCCGGCACCTGGCCGACAGTCCCCAGCATCTGCGGCTGGCTCGGTCCGTAGATATCCGCATCGAGCACCCCGACCGACGCCCCTTCTGCGGCAAGGGCAAGCGCAAGATTGGCCGATACGGTCGATTTGCCCACGCCACCTTTGCCCGACGCCACGGCAATCACGTTCCTGACGCCGGCAATGGGCTTGAGGTTTCGCTGCACGGCATGGCGCATTACGCGCGTCGTCAGCTTGATTTCACCAGGCTGCAGGCCCGATTTCGCGCTAACTGCGGCCGATATCTCCTCATGAATTGCGCTGTGCGCACTGTCGCAGGGAAACCCGAGCTCGATGGTTGCGCTGAGTACGCCACCATCCACGCTGAGATCGCGAAGCTTCGCGACCTTTCCCAGGGGGCGGCCAACGACCGATAAGTCGATGGAATCTAAGAACTTGCTGGCTTCCAAATTTGTTGACACCGTCACACTTCACACGTCTGCATTAGGTAAAATTTCCTCTTGAGGTTCCGGCTTCGGCCGGCGAATCGGGGGCACATTGTAATGGCCTGTATTGGCCGAAAGCCAGCATTGGCGGGCAATGTGCGTATGGCTATGTGGCATAATGCCGCGTCGACGCTTAGGGCAAGAGCGAACCAAAGTTTGGCGAAAGCACTTAAATCACAGGTAGATCCAGCCGACTCAGGGATGCGGCGATGAGTTTTCTCGCGTCATTCCGCGTCGATCAGGTGCTGTCTCAGCTGATAGCTGAGGTCGATCCGGCCTCAGCTAGTGCGCAGAAATTCGTCGACAAGCTCAAGAAAGCCGGCAACAAGGCGGTGCCCAAGATCATTGACGCCCTCGCATTGTCAGACAAGACCCACACCATGGTACTCGTCGATATCCTGGGCTCGCTGGTCAACGACAAAAATCTTGACATGTATCGTGAAGGCCTCGCCGACGGCAACGAGCGCGTCGTGTCGGGGACCGCCTGGGCCCTGTCCAGCAGCACCGACTACAACGCGAACAGCCTGCTCGATTTCTTCGATGACGGTGAAGTCTCGAAAGCCGCGCTGATCGAAGTCCTCAGGGTTCACAAGCAGGACCTGTCAGTCCACGAACTGCTGCAACGCGCTTACGACTGCGAGCCCAGGGAAACGGCCGCGATTTTCAGGATCATCCAGGAAACCATCAGACCCGAGATGGTTGGGGATCTCATCGCGCGCATGGGCGGCAAGGATCCGATCATCAAGATCCACCTGATGCAGCTGCTCGCCAAGTTCGACAAGCCCGAGATCAACCAGGCACTGGAAATGCAGCTCAAGGACACGAACAAGATGGTGCGCAGCGCAGCGCTCGGTGCCATTGGCTCTCGTGGTGGCAATATCAATATCGGAAAGGTCGCGGAGGTTCTCACAGATCCCGATCTCGACGTCCAGGGCAAGGCGGTGGACGTGATGATCAAGGCCAAACATCCCGACACGGTCAAATATCTCGTCAATGCGCTGAAAGACGAATCCGAATACGCACGCCGCGCGGCTGTCGAAATTCTAAACGAAGTCGGCGACGAGTCCTCGGTAAAGGATTTGCTCGACGCCATCAAGGACGACGACTGGTGGGTTCGGTCACGCGCGGGTGACGCCCTGGCGGAGATCGGCGGCCCGAGGGTTGTCGATTCCGTCGTCAACCTTATCGCTGTCGAAGACGAGGAAATCCGTCGTACAGCCATCGAAATTCTCAATGCGACCAAGAGCGATCGGGCAGAAGACCACCTGATCAAGGCCACCGACGATTCAGACTGGTGGGTCCGCGAACGGGCGATCGATGCTCTGTCGAAAATCGGCAGCACCAAGGTTCTGCCAAAACTCGAAGGAATGCTCGGTCAGGACTCCAAGACCGACGCGGTGCTGATCCGAGCCATCGGCAAACTCGGTACCTACAAGCAGGTCACCAAAATTCTGCCGATGCTGGAACGCCCGGAACGTGAAATTCAGCTTGAGGCTATCAAGGCAATTTCACACCTGTCGAACGACTCCCAGGCCGAGACGATTCGCAACCTGTTCAAGAAGATCAAGCAGTCCGAGGACATAGCGATCGTCAATGCGGCCGACAAGGCACTCAAGGATCTTGACGACCGCTTCTCGCCTTCGGTCATGGAACAGAACGCACGGGCGGAAAAGATCGCCGAAAACACGAAGACGATGCTCGTCGACAACGTGGATCTCGAGAAACTGCTGCAGAAGGCCAAGGAAGAAAGTGCCGTTGCGCAGGCAGACGGAGACGGCGATATCGTGCCGGCGACGCCAGACGACGCCGCAGCGGTTGGTCTCCAGATGCTGGATATTTCCAAGTTGAAGCCGGGCGACGTTATCGAAGGCCGCTACCGATACATTGAGAAGATCGGTAAAGGTGCATTCGGTACCGTTCTGCTGATGGAAGATGAGGTCGTCGACGAACAGCTCATTCTCAAGTTCCTGAACCCGAATGTGTCATCTGACGAAGAGATGATGAAGCGCTTTGTTCACGAGTTACGCTATTCGCGCAAGATTACACATCGCAACGTCATACGAATCTATGACTTCCTGCACCTGCAGGGCGCCTACGCCATCTCAATGGAGTACTTCCCGTCGCACACATTGTCTGGCGAGATTCCTGACAGTAAACCCATGGATCTGAAGAAGGCCTTGCGCTTTTCACGTGACATGGCAACGGGCATGACCGTCGCACACCAGGCTGGTGTTATTCACCGTGACCTGAAGCCGGCCAACATCCTGGTCAACAACGAAGGTCTGCTTAAGATTGTGGACTTCGGCGTTGCGGCAGCGGCCAGCAGCGGCGACACGCAGCTGACCAAAACGGGTTACGTCATCGGCTCACCAAAATACATGGCACCCGAGCAGATCCTCGGCAAGAAAGTCGACGAATCCGCCGACGTCTACAGCATCGGCGTCATCATGTACGAAATGTGTACCGGTATACCGCCCTACAGCCGCGGCGACCACATGTCCGTCATGTACCAGCATGTGCAGGGTAAAGCGAAGGGCTGTCAGGAGATTAACCCCGACCTGCCCGACGATTTCGCTGCAATCATCATTAAAGCCATGTCTGTCGACAAGACCAAGCGCTATCAATCGATGGAAGAGCTTACAGACGCCCTCGATACCGTTAAACTCTGAGCCCATACATGGCACGCATAGACGCATTCCTCAAACTGGGCCTCGCACAGGGCTGTTCCGACATTCATCTCGCGGTCGGTGTCCCGCCGATGCTGCGCATGAACGGCGAGCTGATGCCAATCAAGTTTCGCGAGTTGACCGATACCGAGTTGGAAACCTACCTGTACGAAATCCTGACCACCAAGCAGCAGGAACGCCTGATTTCGGGACATGACCTGGATTTTTCCTACGTCGGTGACGAGAGCGACCGGTTCCGTGTAAATGTTTTTCGCAAGGCCACAGGCATGGGCGCCGTGTTCCGGTATATTCCCGGCGATGTACCCAAGCTGGACGATCTGAAAGTACCGCCGGTACTCAAGGACTTCTGCGACTACCACCAGGGTATGGTGCTCGTCACAGGCAGTACAGGTACGGGTAAATCGACCACGCTCGCTGCGATGATCAACCATCTTAACGAAACCCGAAACCTCAACATCATCAGCCTTGAAGATCCGATCGAGTTTGTCCACCCGAGCAAAAAGAGCCAGATCATCCAGCGTGAAGTCGGCACGCATGTCGTGAGTTTTGCCGACGGCGTGCGTTCGGCAATGCGCGAAGATCCCGACGTCATTCTCGTGGGCGAGTTACGTGATGCGGAGACGATTTCGATGGCCATGACGGCCGCCGAAACCGGCCATCTTGTGCTCGGCACCTTGCACACAACGGGCGCGGTGAAGACCCTCGACCGTATTATTGACGCCCTGCCCGGCGAACTACGTGAGCAGACCAAGGGCTTCCTCGCCATGAGCCTGAAGGCTGTCGTAACGCAGGTCCTGGTGAAGACACCGGACGGCCGCGGCCGCCGCGCTATCCTCGAAATCCTGGTTAACAGTCGCGCTATCTCCAAGCTGATCACGACCGACCAGACACACCAGATCGCATCACAGTTGCAGACCGGCAAAGACATCGGGATGCAGGTAATGGACCAGGCGCTCCTTGATGCAATCAATACCAAGGAAATCGACCCCGACGACGCGATCCGTTTTGCCAACGACAAGAAGAGATTCCAGCGCTTCGTGACGAATTCCGACATGTTCCCCTCGATCGAATTCGGCGACGGTTCAAAGGTCTGATGCCATGAATAAACTGGACCAGTTTCTGCAAGCGTCACTGCAGCAAAATGCATCGGACCTGCATTTCCTGTCGGGCGATCCGCCGCGCATCCGCGTGCATGGTGGACTTAAGAACCTGATGGACCAGAAACTCACCGTTGAGTTCACGCAGGACGCTATCTTCGAGATCATGGACGGCGTAGCGAAGGCTACCTTCGAAAAGCTGGATGCAGCTGATTTCGCTTATGAAATACCCGAGGTTTCACGTTTTCGTGTCAATGCATTCCGGCACCTGAACGGCGTCGGCGCGATCTTCAGGGCCATCCCGTCGAGCGCAATGTCGCTCGAAGAGCTGAACATGCCGAAGGTCGTGCACCAGCTATGCAAGTACACCTCGGGCATGATTCTCGTTACCGGTAAGACCGGGTCGGGCAAGTCGACGACACTCGCGGCCATGATTGACGAAATGAACCGGCGCATGAAAGGCCACATCCTGACGATCGAAGACCCCATTGAATTCGTGCACAAGGCGAGAGGCTGCCTGATCAGCCAGCGCGAGGTCGGCGTGCACAGTCCGAACTTCGCGGAGGCGCTGCACTCTGCACTGCGTGAAGATCCAGACGTGATCCTCGTCGGCGAAATGCGCGATTTGGAAACGATCAGCATCGCGGTAACGGCTGCCGAGATGGGAATTCTCGTCATGGGCACCTTGCACACTAACGGTGCCGCGCAGACGGTCGATCGCATCATCAACTCCTTCCCGGCCGACAAGCAGTCGCACATTCGTACGATGATCTCGACGTCGCTCCGCGGCGTCTTGTCCCAGCAGCTGTTGCCAACCATTCACAAACCAGGAAGAGCCGCGGCACTCGAAATCATGATCAACACCCCGGCCGTTGCCAACCTGATTCGTCAGGGCAAGCTCGACCAACTCGAAACAGCCATCCAGAGTGGCGGCGCGTCCGGCATGGTCTCCATGGACAAGGCGCTCATGAGCCTGGTTGAAAAGGGCTGGATTTCCGGCTACGAGGCCTACCTGCAGGCCAACAACAAGCACATGTTCGAGCAAGTTAGAGAGATGGATTCGTAGAAAGGTCTCCCGACCCGAATCATCAAAGCCTGTTTGGCCACGATGGCCTTGTGATGCCCAGTACATAAAAGTGCGTGAGCGACCAGGCCCAAATACTGGCATAATCGCGCCCCATGTCAGACAGCCAACGAAAAATCCTCGTTACCAGTGCCCTGCCGTATGCCAATGGCTCACCGCATATGGGGCATCTCGTCGAATACATCCAGACCGACATCTGGGTCCGCTTCCAGAAGCTTCGCGGCCATGACTGTATTTACGTGTGCGCATCGGATTCGCATGGCACACCGATTATGCTTAAGGCGCGTGAACTCGGCATCACGCCTGAGGAACTGACAGAGGGTTTTTCGAAGGAGTTTGTCAGCGATTTCGCTGATTTTGGTATCGAGTTCGACAACTACCATACGACGCACTCGCCCGAGAATGAGGAGATCGTCGGCCGCATGTACCAGGCGCTGCGTGAACGCGGCGACATCTACACGCGGACGATCGAGCAATCCTACGACGAAAAAGAAGGCATGTTCCTGCCGGACCGTTTCGTGAAGGGCACTTGCCCGCGTTGCAAAAGTGAAGACCAGTACGGCGATGCCTGTGAGGTGTGCGGCGCGACCTACGCCCCTGAGGACCTTATCGATCCCAAGTCTGTGCTGTCTGGTACAACACCGATCAAGCGCGAGTCGGAACATTATTTTTTCAAGCTCAGTGAATACGAGGAGCGGCTGCGCAATTGGATGACCGTCGCAAAACTCGACAAGAACGTCGTCGCCAAGCTCGACGAATGGTTCGATGCCGGCCTGCAGGATTGGGATATTTCCCGGGATGCGCCCTACTTCGGGTTCCGCATCCCCGGCACCGAAGATAAGTATTTTTATGTCTGGCTCGATGCTCCGGTCGGCTACATGGCGAGCTTCAAGCACCTGTGCGATCGCACTGCAGGGCTTGAATTCGACGACTACTGGAAGGCCGACAGCGACACTGAGCTATACCACTTCATCGGCAAGGACATCATGTACTTCCACACGCTGTTCTGGCCGGCGGTGCTCGAAGGCTCTGGCTTTCGGACTCCGACCAGCGTCTATGCCCATGGGTTCCTGACGGTCGACGGACAGAAAATGTCGAAGTCGCGCGGGACGTTCATCAAGGCACGGACCTATCTCGACAACCTGAATCCCGAAGTCCTGCGTTACTACTACGCGGCGAAACTCGGGCCCACGATCGAAGACATCGACCTCAACCTCGAGGACTTCATCGCGCGCGTGAACTCGGACCTGGTCGGCAAGCTCGTCAATATTGCCAGCCGTTGTGCCGGTTTCATCGGCAAGCGTTTCGAGGGCAGGCTGGCGGACACACTCGCAGACGGCGCCCTGTTCGCGGAGATTGCAGACGCGTCAGAGGTTATTGCACAGCATTACGAGAAACGTGAATTTTCCAAGGCAATGCGCCTGATCATGGCGCTGGCCGATAAAGCCAATCGCTACATCGACGAGCACAAACCCTGGATCATGGCGAAAGACGAGGACCGACTGCCTGAAGTGCAGCTGGTTTGCACGCAGGGTATCAATATGTTCCGCAGCCTGATGGTCTACCTGTCGCCCGTCATTCCCGGGGTTGCGAGCGGCGCCCGCGCCTTTCTGAACGAATCCAAATGGCAGTGGCAGGACGCCTCCTCGCCATTACTCGGCGAAACCCTGTCAAAATTCAAACCACTGCTCACCCGGGTCGAAGCCGATCAGGTAGCGCGTGTGGTGGAACAGTCAAAAGAGAGCAAGCCCGTGACTGATACCGAACAGCAAGACGATTACATCAGCATCGACGATTTCGCGAAGGTTGACCTGCGGATAGCAAGAATCGAGAAGGCCGAGTCTGTGGAGGGCGCGGACAAGCTGTTAGCCCTGACGCTCGATGTCGGCGACAACCAGCGCCAGGTATTTGCTGGCATCAAGGCGGCTTACGACCCCGCTACCCTGGTTGGTCGCCACGTAATCGTCGTGGCCAACCTCGCCCCGCGGAAGATGCGCTTCGGCGTATCGGAAGGCATGGTGCTGGCGGCTGGCCCGGGAGGCGAGGATATCTTCCTGCTGTCACCCGACGAGGGTGCAAAACCCGGCATGCGCGTCAAGTAGTCGCTCCCGCGCTGTAACCCGTACAATAGAGGAATGACCGAGCTCTTCGTCATTCTGATCAGCACTGTGCTGGTCAATAACTTCGTACTCGTGCGATTCCTTGGGCTTTGCCCATTCCTCGGTGTGTCGCGCAATCTTGAGGCGGCAATGGGCATGTCGCTGGCAACGGCATTCGTCCTGACCTTGTCCTCCGCGACCGCATATCTACTGCACCAGTACGTGCTGGTGCCGCTCGATCTCGAATACCTGCGCACACTCGGCTTTATTCTCGTCATTGCAGCCAGTGTGCAATTCACGGAAATCATGGTGCGCCGCATGAGCCCGCTGCTCGATCAGGTACTGGGCATCTACATCCCATTAATAGCGACTAACTGTGCGGTTCTCGGCGTGGCGTTGCTCAACGTGCAGCAATCCAAAGGCTTCATCCAATCCGTCTTCTACGGCTTCGGCGCATCGGTCGGGTTCGCACTTGTCCTCGTCATGTTTGCGGCCATTCGCGAACGCCTGGAGGCCGCTGACATTCCTGCGCCCTTCAGGGGAACCGCCATCGCCCTGATGACGGCCGGCATCATGTCACTGGCCTTTATGGGCTTCTCGGGCATGGCAAGGCCCTGATGACTCCGTATGTGGATCGCCATACTCACAATAGCCTCAATAGCGCTCATCGCGGGCCTTGCGCTGAGCTTTGCTTCCGGTCGCCTCCCGCCAGCGGCTGGCGACCTCGTGGAACAGGTCAATGACCTGCTGCCGCAAACTCAGTGCGCACAGTGCGGTTATCCGGGCTGTCGGCCCTACGCGGTTGCCGTTGTCGAGGGGTCAGCCACTATCAATCTGTGTCCGCCCGGCGGCGATGACACGATTCGCCGCCTGGCGCGACTCCTGGGCAAAGAGGCCATACCACTGGCCGAGAGCGTGGTGCCAGCCGTTGCTATTATCGACGAGGCTGCGTGCATCGGTTGCTACCACTGCCGCAGTGCCTGCCCGGTCGATGCGATCAGCGGTGCACACCAGTTTATGCACACCGTGATTGAGAGTGAGTGCACGGGCTGCGAGCTGTGCGTTGCGCCCTGCCCCGTCGACTGCATCACGATGAGGCCACTGTCGTGACTGCGCCAACCTATGACCTGGGCAAACTGCACGGCGGCTTGCGCTTACTGGGACACAAACAGGCGTCCACGACTCAGTCAATTCTGGATGTACCCGTTCCATCGCAGCTGGTCCTCCCGATCGAACAACATGTCGGGGAGCCGGCACAGCCAGTGGTTGGGGTTGGCGACTACGTATTAAAGGGACAGTTGATCGCCGAACCGGACGGAGAACTCGGCGCCCCTGTGCACGCTTCATCGTCGGGCACCGTGGTGGCGATCGAACGGTGGCCGGTATCCCGACGGCATGGCGACAAAGCACCCTGCATCGTGATCGAGTGTGACGGTAAGGATGCAGCGGTGCCGGACCCGGCCACTACGGATTACCAGTCTCAGGCACCGGCCGACCTGTTGCTGCGCATTCTCGATGGCGGCATCGTCGGACTCGGCGGCGCTGTTTTTCCAACGGCCCAGAAGCTGATGCAGGCCCGGACCTGTGATACTGAATACCTTATTTTAAACGGCGTCGAATGTGAGCCATACATCAGCTGCGATGATGTACTGATGCGCGAGCGCGCACCAGAGATACTCACTGGCGCACAGGTGTTAATGCACGCACTGCAGATTAACGATTGCTTTGTCGTCGTTGAAAGCGACAAGCCTGAAGCGATAAGGCGTCTTGGCGAAGCACTTGCCGAACTGGGTGATGACCGTATCGTACTGAAGCAGGTCCCCACCATCTACCCTTCCGGCGGCGAGGACCAGCTCGTGCAGCTGGTAACGAATCGCGAAGTGCCCAGCGGCGGACTGCCAACTGATGTTGGTTGCATCGTCCAGAACGTCGGTACGGCAGCTGCCGTTCACGACTGGATACTGCGATCCGAACCGCTTATTTCACGCGTCACCACGGTCACCGGTGATGGCGTTGTCTCGCCCGTGAACATCCGCGCGCGCATCGGCACACCCATCGAGGAAGTCATCCAGCTCGCGGGTGGCTACACCGAGCATGTGAAGCACCTGATTATTGGCGGCCCCATGACCGGTAAGTCAGTCACAACCGATGAGGTGCCACTCGTCAAAGCCAGCAACTGCGTACTCGCGATTTCAGATACAGCGCCCAAAGGTGACGAGCTTGCCTGCATTCGCTGCGGCGATTGCGCAGCGGTATGCCCGGTCCAGCTTCTACCGCAGCAGTTGTTCTGGTACGCCTGCGCCGATGACGAAAAGAAGCTGCGCGAATTCGGGCTTATCGACTGTATCGAGTGCGGGTGCTGTGACCTCGTGTGCCCGAGCCATATTCCGCTCACAGCTGATTTTCGAATAGCCAAAGGGCGAATTCGTGAGCTGGCGGATGAGAAGTCACGCGCCGAACGCGCACGCCAACGTTTCGAAGCGCGCAACCAGCGCCTTGAAAAGGAGCAGGAAGAACGCGAGGCTGAGCTTGCTCGTCAGAAAGACTCGGCAAGGAGTGCCGGGCCCGCGGCTATCGCGGAGATTCTGAAGCGGAAGCAACAGGAAAAGAAGGACGACTCAGGGTGAGGTTCGAACGCAAGGAAGCCCCGCACTGGTCATCACAGGCCAGCGTTGCCTCGATGATGCTGCAGGTCCTCGCGGCGCTCGTGCCTGCAGCGATCGCGCACGTCTGGTTCTTCGGACCGGGCTTCATTTTTAACCTGCTCGTCGCCGGGATCTTTGCCGTTGCCGGCGAGGCGTTCATGATGTGGGCACGTCGTCGTC
Source organism: Chromatiales bacterium (assembly GCA_024679535.1). Classification (GTDB taxonomy): domain Bacteria; phylum Pseudomonadota; class Gammaproteobacteria; order Steroidobacterales; family Woeseiaceae; genus UBA1847. The sequence goes on along the minus strand of JAIBDF010000012.1, from coordinate 5,026 downwards.
CGCTCGAGATTGCACTTTCCGATTACAGTGCACTTGTCACGGCCGCCTTGCTCGCGTTCGCCCTGCCATCGCTGACACCCTGGTGGGTCACGGCAACCGGTGCGTTATTTGGGGTCGTGGTGGCCAAGCACCTTTACGGCGGGCTGGGTTTCAACATCTTCAACCCGGCGATGGCCGGTTATGTCGTTATTCTCGTGACCTTTCCAATGTATCTGAATCTGTGGGTAGCCCCACGTATGGGTGACATCGATTATCAGCATCTGACAATCATTCAGACGCTGGTATTCACACTGACCGGTAACCTGCCCGACGCGCTGGGCTTCGACGCCGTCACCCGGGCGACGCCACTCGATGTGATGAAATCAGGCCTGAACAACATGGCGACCGCCACGGAGATACGCGCAAACCCGGTCATGGGCGACTTCGGCGGACGCGGCTGGGAGTGGATCGGAAACTTCCTTGCAATCGGCGGACTCTGGTTACTCATCAAGAAGATAATCCGCTGGCAGATTCCGGTCGGCGTTGGGGTCGGCCTGCTTGGACCCGCGTTGATCATGTACCTCGTCGACGCCGGCACCAGCCCGGGTCCAGGGTTTCACTTGTTCGCTGGCGCGACAATCCTGTGTGCGTTTTTTATTGCCACCGACCCGGTATCGGCGGCGACGAGCCCGAAAGGTCGATTGATCTACGGCATCGGAATCGGCTTCCTGATCTGGTGTATCCGCCGCTGGGGCAGCTACGCGGACGGAGTCGCGTTCGCCGTGCTGATTATGAACATGGCCGTACCCGCGATCGACTACCTGACGCGACCGCGGATCGTCGGCCATAAAGAGGGAGCGGCAGCCGATGGCTGACAACTTCATCATGAGAAGCGGTCTGACGCTGGCGACTATTGCTGCGATATGCACTGCGCTCGTCGCCTTCACCTACCAGCTCACCGACAAGCGCATCGCGGCGAACGAACAGGTCTGGCTTGAACAAAGCCTGCAGCCCGCCCTGTCGGGTCTCTTTTTTGACAGTGGCGTCAGTGAGTCTGTTGTGACGATCCCGGCGCCCCACGAGCTCCCCGGCACCAACGATGCCACTATTTACCGTGTGTACTCCGGCGAGTCACCGGTTGCCGCTCTCTTTGTGGTCAGCGCTCGTGACGGTTACGCCGGCGCCATCAAGATGCTCGTGGGCGTCGACATCGGTGGCCAGATAACGGGCGTGCATGTTCTGGCGCATCGTGAAACACCCGGCCTCGGCGATCGGATCGAATCAAACAAGACCGATTGGGTCAGGCAGTTCGACGGACGCTCGCTCGGCGACCCCGTGGCCGGCAACTGGAAGATAAAGCGTGATGGCGGCGAGTTCGACCAGCTAACCGGTGCGTCGGTAACACCGCGCGCCGTGGTAAAGGCCATCAGGCAAACTCTGGAGTACTTCGACGCGAACTCGGCGGCGATTTTCGCCGCCGCGGCACAGACTGAAGACGAGGTGATCGAGTGACGACGCCAACGATCATCAACCGCTTCAAGACCGGCCTCTGGTACGAAAATCCGGGGCTGGTACAGCTGCTTGGCCTGTGTCCGCTGCTCGCCGTGACCTCAACGTTTAACAACGGTCTTGGCCTTGGCATCGCCACGCTGGCCGTACTTGTCTTGTCCAATGCGCTCGTATCTGCAACGCGTCGCTGGATAAGCAGGGACATTCGCATTCCGATTTATGTGCTGATTATTGCCAGCCTGGTGACCTGCACAGAACTCGTTTTCAAGGCGTGGTTCCCCGCTCTCGATCGTTCTCTCGGAATCTTCATCCCGCTCATCGTCACTAACTGTGCGATCGTCGCGCGCGCCGAGATTTTCGCGTCGCGCAATCCGATTGGCTCCAGCATAGTGGACGGCCTTGTGATGGGCGCCGGGTTTGCGCTGCTCCTCATCGCGATTGGCATATTCCGGGAAGTCATCGCAGTGGGATGGCTGCTCGCCATCCTGCCACCCGGTGCTTTCTTCAGCCTGGCGTTGGCTATCGCCGCCAAGAATGCGATCGACAATCGGCGTCGTGAGGCACGCAGTAGTGCGATACCCCGACGCTCACGACACATCAACCGGTAGAATCTCATGAACGGGGATAAACGCACCGCGATCTACAGCACCTTGCGTGAGCGTATGCCGGCGCCGACGACCGAACTCGAATACGCCAATCCATTCGAACTCCTGATTGCCGTCATTCTGTCCGCACAGGCGACGGACATCAGCGTCAACAAAGCGACCGCCAGGCTTTACCCGGTGGCGAACACGCCCGAGTCCATACTCGCACTGGGGGTGCACGGGCTTAAGCCTTACATACGCACGATTGGCCTGTTCAACAGCAAGGCAGAGAACATTATCAAGACCTGCCGCATTCTCGTTGAGCAACACCATGGGGAAGTACCCCGCACGCGGCCCGAACTCGAGGCCCTTCCCGGAGTCGGACGCAAGACGGCCAACGTCGTGCTGAACACTGCCTTTGGCGAACCGACAATTGCAGTCGACACGCACATTTTTCGCGTATCAAACCGCACCGGCATCGCCAAGGGCAAGACGCCACTTGAGGTCGAAAAACGGCTCGTGCGGCTAACGCCCGATGAATTCAAGAAAGACGCGCATCATTGGCTGATTTTGCACGGACGCTACGTTTGCAAGGCGCGCAAACCGCTGTGCAACGAATGCCCGATCAGCGAATGGTGTGAGTACACCAACAAGGAACTTCCATGATCTTCGGTCAGGACCGAAATGAACTGCGCCAGATGTATGCCGATGCATGGCAGAAACACTGCGACAAGTTGCCACTCTCACCGCTCGAAGCGCAGATCGCGGATGTCATCGCGATGCACCCGGAGTATCACGGCGATATTAGGGGCGACGACCTGAATCGCGATTACACGCCGGATGGGGGACAGACCAATCCTTTCCTGCACATGGGGCTGCATCTCGGCATCCGGGAACAGGTTGCCACCAATCGACCCGCCGGCATAGCGGCCATACACGCTACCCTCGCGGCCAGACTGGGCGACCTGCACGCCGCCGAGCATGAGATGATCGAGTGTCTCGCGGAGACGCTGTGGGATGCCCAGAGCAGCAACCAGCCTCCCGACGAGACCAAATACCTGGAACGCCTGAGGCATCTGTAATAAATACAGGCTACCCATGGTCTGATCAGATAACGATTATTGTGGACGTCTTAGGGGACGTTATGAGCGACCACCAGTCAAAATATCCGGTTCAAGGCGCAGGCCTTGGCCTACGCCGCCCGATAGCCGACCAGCTGATGGCTGATCCGCCGGAGGATGTCGACTTCATGGAGGTCGCACCTGAAAACTGGATTCACGTCGGCGGCAAGCTCGGCAAGAAGCTGCGGTTCTTCACCGAGCGCTATCCGTTCCTTATACACGGCCTGTCGCTATCGATCGGCGCACCTTCGCCGCTAAACGAACAGCTCGTGCGGGATATCAAGGACTTCATGGCCGAGCACAAAATTCGCTTGTACTCAGAACACCTGAGCTACTGCGGCGATGACGGCCAGCTCTACGACCTGATGCCCATTCCCTTTACCGAGGAAGCCGTCAAGTATGTTGCCGGTCGCGTGCGCCGCGTACAGGACATTCTGGAGCAGCGCATGGCGTTGGAGAATGTAAGCTACTACGCGCCGATCGACACATCGATGAGTGAACGCGAATTCCTGCTGGCCGTGATCGAAGAAGCCGACTGCGATCTGATGCTCGATATCAACAATATTGTTGTTAACAGTATCAATCACCGCTATGACGCACGCGAGTTCCTGCATGCGATGCCCGCGGAGCGCATTCGCTATTTCCATCTCGCCGGGCACTTTGTCGAAGACGAAGACCTGCGAATCGACACCCACGGCACGGCCGTCGACGACCAGGCCTGGTCGCTACTTGAAGAGGCCTACAGTCTCTATGGCCCGGTGCCCACACTGCTTGAGCGGGACTTTAACTTCCCACCGATGGACGAACTGCTGGACGAAGTTCGCCGCATCAAGCAGCTACAGATAGCAGCGGCAAGCAGGATGGCTGCGAATGGCTGACTCGAGCACTTTCAAAGAAAAGCAGTACGCGTTCGCGGCACACATTCGTGATCCGGAGCACGTCGCCGCGCCGGAGGGTATCGAATCGCGCCGCATGGCGATCTACCGCAGCCTGTTCTTCAACAACCTGTACAACCTGCTCGCGACGTTCTTCCCCGTCCTTAGGAAGATCCACTCCGACGCACAGTGGCGACGTTTCATCCGTGGATTCATGCAACGTCACCAGGCTGAAACACCGTATTTTCTGGAGCTGCCCCAGGAATTCCTTGCGTACCTGCAAAATGAATTTGTCGAGGCAGAAGACGATTATCCGTTCCTGCTGGAACTTGCGCACTACGAGTATGCGGAACTGGAACTGGCGGTTTTGGATGTCGAAATCGACATGCAGGGCGTCGATCCGAGCGGCGACCTGCTGGCCGGCGTTCCGGCAAAGTCGCCACTTTCAAGAACGTACGCCTATCAGTACGCTGTGCAACGAATCTCACCGAAGTATCTGCCCGACGCGCCGGAGGAACAACCGGTTTACCTGGCCCTGTACCGCGGTAGCGACGATTCGGTCGGATTCCTGGAACTCAACGCGATCACGGCAGCTTTGCTGGAATCAATAGAATGCAATCAGGCCAACAAAAGCGGCGAGGAACTGCTGCGCGCGCTTGCCACCACGATTAATTATCCCGACGCCGACGCACTGGTCGCGCACGGGGCCGATGCACTGCGGGAAATGCGTCAGCTGGAGATTCTCACCGGCACGCGCAGCCCTGCCTGACGGAGAAAACCATGAGCGCTCTGGTAAACCTCAGAGATCGTATTGTCGACACGCTGGATCCGGCGGGTCACTGGTTCGCGTTGTTACCCATTCGCCTGTTGATGGCCTGGGAATATGGCCGCGCCGGGCTGACGAAGTACAACGGCAATAACTGGTTCGCCAATGTTCAGGACAACTTCCCATTCCCGT